>DAMDEB010000221.1:2114-5156 GCA_032090075.1 Caproiciproducens sp. | reverse complement strand
TTTCCTATACTGTTGCAAATGTGGTCAGCGTTTATCAGGATACTTCTGTCCTATATAACGCCTTCATAGCAAAGAATTTCAGCCTGCCAATTCAAAGTCTGAATGGAACGATTTCTCTCCCCTCCGGTGCGAAACAGGCTGATTTGAAGGCATGGCTGCATTGTCTCGCAACAAGTAACCTAACAATTGATTCTTCAAATCAAATTTCGTTTACAGCAACTGAAATTCCGGCTAAAACAATGGTGGAAACGCGTATTCTCATGCCTGTTTCCCTTTTTCCGGATTCAAAAAGGATTGTTGCTTCCAATGTGAAGAGCAGCATTGAAAAAGAAGAACTAAAATGGGCAAATGATACGAAAGCTGCACAGCTTGAGGAGCAGCGCAAGGAATACATCATCGGCATTATTGACGCAGCCGGAGGCGCGATTCTGATTATCATTGGCATCATCTTTTTAATATGGGCTAAGAAAAAAGCTAAACGGTACGCAGTGGAAGCGCCTGAGTATACCCGGGAAATACCAGAGGGCAGTTCCCCCGGCGGTGCCGCAAATCTGTTCTATTTTTACAGCGGCGGCGTAACCGACAAAGAGCGTGGACGTGTATTCAGCGCAACGCTAATGAGCCTTGCTCACAAGGGCTATGTTCGTTTTGATACAAATGAGCATAAAGACCTTGTTGTGACAGTGACAGGCGATACCAAAAGAACTGTGCTGACACAAAGTGAACAGACATTTTACGACATGATTACGACTGTGGCCTCTGATTTTGACGACAAATTCACAATGAAGCAATTTGAAAAATACGCAAATAAACACAACAAGTATATCGACAGCAGCGTCGAAGGTTTTCTGTCACAGACAAAAAGAGAAATTGCTGCCAAGGGCTATTATGAACATCGCCCCACCTTCTTAACGGTCAGTTCTGTTCTTGGGATTGTGGGAATTCTTGCGGCCGTCTTCATGCTCATGGGCACAAAAGGCTGGCTTGTATATATTCCACTTGGCTTGCTTATATTTGGTGCTCTGATGATGATTGCTGCAAGCACGAAAACACGGCTCAGTGAAAAAGGCGAATACGATTATGCTGTGTGGCACGGGCTCAAAAAATACATGCTCGAATTTTCACGCATGAAGGAATACGGTGTTCCTGAGCTTGCACTTTGGGAAGAATTCCTCGTTTACGCAACCATGATGGGCATCTCCGAAAAAGTCTGTGCTCAGCTCAAAATGGTATATCCACAGCTGAACGACGACACTTACCTGAACACCAACTTTGGCACAAGCTACATGTACTACATGTTCGGACGTTCCATGGGAATGGGCGGATTCAGTCACATGGGCACCGATTTTGGCTCCTCGCTTGGAGCCACGATGAGCAACATCAGCACTTCCGCAACCCGGCTGGCGCACCCGCCTTCCTCAAGCGGCGGCGGTAATTTTGGCGGCGGAGGATTCGGTGGCGGCGGCTTTGGCGGCGGCGGCGGCGGCTTTGGAGCCGGCGGCGGTGGCGGCGTCAGATAAACAGCCTAAACTTTTTCAGCCACTAATAATATGAGCTTAAAATTCTATTGATTTATCAAAAAAGGGCTGTCTCAAAGCGATCGATAAAATCGCAGCGAGACAGCCCTTTTATTTTACAATTAATAAGATTAATTATTATGTGCTTTATATTCCTTTGCCGCGCCGACAAGTCCTTTAAAGAGCGGGTGCGGGCGGTTGGGACGGGATTTAAACTCCGGGTGGAACTGTGCGCCAAGGAACCACGTGTGACCCGGCAGCTCCATCATTTCGACAATATGATCATCCGGCGACTTTCCGCAGAATACCAGTCCCGCTTTTTCAAGCCGTTCACGATAGTCATTGTTCACCTCAAAGCGGTGACGGTGACGCTCGGAAATAATCGGTTCATTGTTATAAAGCGCAGCTGCTTTTGTACCCGGCGTCAGCTTGCACGGATACTGGCCAAGACGCATGGTGCCGCCTAATTGCACAACATCCTTTTGTTCTGGCATAAGGTCGATAACATGATTTTTACTTTGTGGGTCAAATTCAGCGGAATTTGCGTCACTAATGCCAAGAACATTGCGCGCATACTCTATAATTGCAAGCTGCATACCGAGGCAAATCCCAAGGCACGGCAACTGATTCTCCCTGCAGTAACGAATTGCGGTAATCATTCCTTCAATTCCTCTTTGACCAAAACCACCCGGAACAATCACACCATCCACACCGGCAAGCACATCCGCAATATTTTCATCGGAAATGGTTTCGGAATCAATCCAGTCAATGTTGACCTTTACATTATTTCCGATTCCGCCGTGTGTAAGCGCTTCGGCAACACTCAGATATGCGTCCTGCAGTTCGACATACTTGCCGACAAGACCGATTGTAACGCTCTCTGTGACAGACATCGCAGTATTGACCATCGAAATCCAGTCGCTCAAATCAGCGCCCGGCGTGTCAAGAGCAAAGCGTTTGCAGACGATATCATCCAACCGCTCTTCCTTTAAGGCCAAAGGAACCTGATATAAAAGAGGAAGGTCCAGATTCTGAATTACACAGTTTTCATTCACATTGCAGAACAAAGCTATTTTTTTCTTAATGTCATCGCCGACCGGTCTTTCGGAACGCAGAACGATTACATCCGGCTGAATTCCGATGGAAAGAAGCTCTTTTACACTGTGCTGGGTGGGCTTTGACTTATGCTCGTGGGAACAAGCCAAATATGGAACAAGGGTGACGTGAATAAACAGGCAGTTATTTCTGCCAACTTCGGTGGCGAACTGACGAAATGCTTCTAAAAACGGCTGGCTCTCAATATCGCCGACCGTTCCTCCGACTTCGATAATCGCAACATCAACATTATCTTTGCCCTCATAAATACGTGTTTTAATTTCGTTTGTGATGTGAGGAATAACCTGCACTGTACCTCCGTCATAATCACCGTTGCGTTCCTTCTGAATTACGTTCCAGTAAATCCTGCCCGAGGTAACATTGCTGTTCTGGCTAAGGCTTTCTGCGATAAAACGCTCGTAATGACCAA
>DAMDEB010000221.1:550-2104 GCA_032090075.1 Caproiciproducens sp. | reverse complement strand
TTCCCGGGTCAACATTGAGGTACGGATCGAACTTTTGCATGGTGATTCTTAATCCCCTTGCTTTCAACAAACGCCCCAACGAAGCTGCTGTAATTCCTTTCCCCAAACCTGAAACAACACCACCGGTTACAAAGATATATTTTGCTGACATAGTCACCCTCCATAAGCACATAAAAATATTGCCACCGCAAAAACAAACTTAAATTAATTATATCGCCTATTGCATAGGCTTGTCAATGCAATAGGCGATATTTGTTATTATATGGCGATTTTTATTTTAATACTTGAAATAATGTACCGATAATTGGCAGCGGCTCTTCCCTGCCTTGTGCTGCGTGCATGATTCCAATAATCATATATGCAATGCACAGACCTGTTCCTGCCAGAGAAAGAATGCCGTTTACGATCATGCCAAGCTGTGACAGCATCATAAATCCTGAAAATGAATGAATAAAAATGATACTGATAATACTTTTAACAATGGAAATTGCCACATTGACGGCAATCCCAAAAATAGTGAGAATAATTCCTTGATTGACATGAAAGCGGACTCTTGGATTGTATCTGTCCGCCAGCAGTCCAACCAGCCAAAGGATGCCAATGTATGAAAGGATAGAGAAAGCCTTTGTGTTGTCAACAGGCATAGTGTACTGAGGATAAATCGGCGGTTGCGGCGGCACAGGGGGAATGGGCGGCTGATAATACTGCCCATTGTATGGCTGCTGCGGATTTTGATACTGCTGGTTTTGATACTGCTCGTTTTGCTGCCTGTAATGTGCCTGATAGTCAAATGGCTGCTGTTCGTTTTGGTTTTGATCTTTGTCCGTGTTCGGGTTGTTCTCATTCATAAATTAATCCCTCCAGTTATGTGTGTTTATCTTAACGTTCAATATTTTTCTATGTCGGCTTTTTTGATGATGACAGGCGTGGTCGGTTTATTGCTTGTTGCATCAACGGCTACCGCAGCAATTTTGTCGACAACATCCATTCCGTCGATTACCTGTGCGAACACCGTATGGCCTGTCTGTACAATATTGTAAGCACCGTCCAAATTGGGGTTGCCGCCGTTTTCATTGTATATCTTTTTATACGCATCATTTATCTTGGTCATGTCGATCCAACCGGTTTGATACTGCTGGATAAACGCATCCGGATATTGCTTATACAGATTGTAAGCCTGCTGGTAATAGTTCCAGTCAACAGCCGTCGAAGTGCCCCTTTGGTTGATGAAAAATTGGCTTCCGTTGGTGTTTTGACCGGAATTCGCCATTGAGACCGAACCGCGAATATTAAGCAGGTTGGTGTTAAACTCGTCCTCAAACGGTTTTCCCCAAATACTTTCTCCGCCCGTGCCATCGCCCTTTGGGTCACCGCCCTGAATCATAAAGTCCTTTATAACACGGTGAAAGGTAACATTGTTATAGTATCCTTTTTTAATGAGCCCTTTAAAATTTTCAACTGTTTTGGGTGCGGCATCAGAAAATAAACGAAGTTTGACAATGCCCATACTTGTAGTTAAGACAGCAATTTCCTCCCCTTTCGCGGGTTTTTCAA
>DAMDEB010000221.1:0-540 GCA_032090075.1 Caproiciproducens sp. | reverse complement strand
TATTGTTTCGCTGCATTTTATAAACATCCTCTCATAATACATAGCTTTTATTTTAATATATTAGACTTTGATATTCAAGTAAAGTGATGATAAATTAACAATTTAATAATTATTAAGGATAGTATTACCTCAAAATTTTAAGCATATAGATAAGCGAAGACAAAAAGGAGGTACTAAAATGTTTGAATACTATCCTGAGGGTTGGATGATTGATACGCCCGAAAACCGTGCGGCGGCACAAAACATCTCCACGCTGAACGACGCCTACCGGGATGGACAAATTTTGGAAGGACGCGCGCTGATTTGTGATAGCTCGCATAATTTGCTGGTCGATTTAGGATGCATGAAAGGTATCATTGCGCATAACGAAGGTGCAATCGGCATCCGGGAGGGTACGGTGCGCGACATTGCAATTATCTCCCGAGTAAACAGGCCGGTATGCTTTATGGTAACAGGCTTTCAAAAAGGTGCGGACGGTCATTTGACCGCTACCCTTTCGCGCAGGGCCGCGCAGGAAAAATGCATGTCGGAATATATTAG
>DAMDEB010000220.1:4568-5178 GCA_032090075.1 Caproiciproducens sp. | reverse complement strand
GTCTCGCCATCTTTAACGATTTCGCTTGTGCCGCCGACATTAGTTGCAATCGTCGGTATTCCAAACGAGCAGGCTTCCATAATGCTGACCGGAAGACCTTCGGAACTGCTGGTGTTGATAAATAAATCAACGGGGTTATTTTTATAAAAATCCATCAATTCACTATTTTTCACTTCTCCGACAAAATCATACTCCATAAAACTTAAGTTCTGTTCCGAATATTTGATTAGCTCATTTAATGCTTCACCGCCACCGAAATGTGTCCATTTTAAATTGAGGCCACTGCTGCTTAATTGAGCAAGAGATTGTGCTAATAATTCTACACGCTTAATCGGCGTAATATGGCAGCAGCTCACAATATGGATCGTGCTTCCGCTGCTTTCTTTGCCGGTCCCGAAATCTCTCGTGCCAAGGTATGCGGTTTGAATTTTATCACTGTAATCGGGATAACGCTCTTTTAAGTAATTACTCCCGTTTTCTGAGCAGGGGAATACGTTATCTATATTTTTTAGTATGTAGTACCGCAGCGGCAGGTAATCGGCTGAATTCCTGTAAGCATACAGGTCATAGCCATGTGCCCGGCTGACAGCACGCTTCGCCTTTGCAGCGC
>DAMDEB010000220.1:0-4558 GCA_032090075.1 Caproiciproducens sp. | reverse complement strand
TTCAGCCGCAGAGCAACCATAGCGATGTCATGGAACCAGTAGCTGTAAAAGGTGACTCCGTCGTATTCTTCAAGTTTGTACTGCAAAAGAATTTTTACAGCTTCGTCATAAACAATTTCTGATTTAGCGATAAAATAGCTCAGATAGAGCTTCTTTTTCAAAGAACCTTTAACGACCTTGCATTCATCTTTTCCTGAATATCCCTTGTAGTCTTTAAAAGGGAACTGCCTGGAAATGGCGCCGGGCAGGCTACGCTTGACTTTTGAGGCACGGATGTAGTGAACGCTTACATTCTCGGGAACAGTTCTGGTTTGCACAGGATGGTCAGTTGTACTTGTAGCAATGATAATCACTTTTTCAAATGTTTTTGCAAGGACAGAAATTTCGTCTTCTATAAATTCTTCCCCTTTATCAAAGGGGAAAACTTTTGTTAAAAGTAATAGGCAGTCCTTCATTTAAAGAGCCTCCTGATAAATTGATGTATAAAGAATAGCATACTAAATTTAACTTTTCAACATAGTATTTCTAAATATAAATTCATTATTGTGTTAAATCACAATAAATGCTATAATCATTAATAATATTTTAGTTTCATAGTGTAATACAGATGTACGATCATTATGAGGACGGATTTGTCGCGCCTGTAAATAATCCAAATGGGGGAGAATAATGAAATTCCTGTATGTCAGTGTTGAGCCCGATCAATCGGACTTGTTTTTCAATACAATTCTCGGTCAGATTTTGGGTGTTAGGCAGCTTGGCAATATAGCGGAAGGCGCCTGTATTCATGGCAATGAACTTTTATATTGCACAAAGGACGGAATTACACGTTTTCCTCTTCCAATTTCAGACGCAAACCGCGAAGAAACTGCTTGCCGGCTTATTTGTGACGGTATTGAAAAAAACCAATACGATTTTGTCTATTTGCGAGGGTTTTTGATTAATAAAACGCTGCTCAGAGTGGCCGCCTGTGCCAAGTCCAAAAAATTTGGCGCCAAAGTAATTTTTGAGGAAATGAGGTTTCCGCTTAAGGACGCTTGCGAAGAACTGCTTCAAACCTATAAAAACAGCGGTGATTTTAAAGAGCATCAGAAACTTCGTTCAAAGATGATTCATCATTCCCTTTTAAAATCCAAATTTTCAGGGGTAGCTGATACGATTGTGGCGTTTGGCGTTCCGACTGAACATGTATGGGGGATTCCCTCTATCACTGTTGACAGCGGAATTGATGTCAGTACGATTAAATGCCGCACAAAGGTTGAAGCACATGGCGATTCAATTTCTATTTTGGGTGTTGTTGAGAACCCGAAAATTTGCGGTTACGATCGTGTGATTCGCGGGTTGAAAGCCTACCAAACGAATGTACGCAGGGATAAGATCGTTTTTGATATCGTAGGCGACGATGCGGATGTGCAGGAATTCAAAGTAATGGTGCAGGAAAATCAGCTTACCGACTGTGTTCGTTTTCTCGGCAAAAAATCTGTTGATGAGATGAATGAACTTTATGATTCCCACACAGTTGCTGTTTCTTGCCTGGGCCTTTACCGGATTGACAGAAACTATTTTACTTCCCACAGTACAAAGCAGTATTGTGCTGCAGGTATTCCGTTTATCTATGCCTATGAGGATATAAGCCTTGACAATAATACCCCGTTCGCCTTAAAATTGGCGAATAACGATTCACCGATCAACATCGCTTTAATAGGTGAATTTGTGTGGCGTTGCCGTTTGAACCAGCGTTTGACGCTGGCAGAACGGAAGTTTGCTGAAAAACATTATGACTGGCGGGTAATCATGAAGCGTATTCTTGATTTCACCGCCACAGGAAGACGGGAGGTCTGATTTTGCCAAAAGTAAGTGTAATTGTACCTGTGTATAACGTAAAGAAATATCTTGTACAGTGTGTTGACAGCATTTTGGCGCAGACACTGAAAGATATTGAAATTCTTTTAATTAACGATGCTTCTACGGACAATTCGCTGGAGCTTGCCCGCGCCTACGAAACAGATTCGCGTGTCAAAGTATTTGATAAACCCCATGGCGGTCTGGGTCACACGCGCAACTATGGCATTGCCCGCGCGACCGGTAAATACCTCGTATTTATCGACTCTGACGACTGGATTGACCCGGAGATGCTCCAAAACTTATATGCGTCCGCGGAACAGTGTTCTTCGGATATGGTTGTGTTTAATTTTGTTCGGGAAAATCTAATTGATAACGAGCACAGAGTGTGCAAGCTTCCTATTAATTTTCCTGAATTCGATAAAGATTTTCAGGAAAAAATAATCGCTGCGCTGATTGGTCCGGATTCCACAGACAGTGCATGGCGTCAGACCGAAATGCTCGGTTGCGCGTGGCGCAGAATGTACCGCCGTGAATGGTTTATCCAAAATCATCTCGCCTATTATAATGAACAGGAAATCATGCTGGAAGACTTACCGGTTACCATTATGGCGCATTGCCTTGCAAGCCGTGTTTTGGCTGTGGGCGGCGCTTATTACCACTACCGCTACAATCCACGGTCTTTAAGCACGCGGTATCGTCCCCGTAAAATGGAGATGCTGACTGCCTGTTTTAATATTGTACGTGAATTTTTACAAAGTCAAAATCGATACGAACAATACAGCGAGCGCCACTTGGCATGGCTTTTACGCAGTGCCGCACATTCCTCATTTGTGAACTGTTTCAGTCCGCTTACCAAAAGCAGCCCTGCAGAGCGGTATCAGGAACTGCGCGGTATTTTAAAAAATCCGCTGCTGAAACAGGCGGCACATTCCGACTACCTAAAAAACGGAACGAAGGCCGACAGAATCATCCTGCGTGTCATTCGTACAAGAAATACGCCGCTTGTCTACTTGTTCTACCGGCTATATTCCAATATCCTTTTTAAAGACGCAAGGAGAAAGTAATGCCAAAAAAACGTGTACTCTTTATTAATTACAGTCTGCACAGCGGTGGAATTGAAAAAAGCCTTGTTACGGTTTTATCGCTGTTTGATTATCAAACGTATGATGTTGACCTGCAGCTTTTTGCAAATGACGGTATGTTCCTGAGCCGTGTTTCACCAAAGGTCAACCTTTTGCCACCGCTTTTTCCGGCGGAGTATAAACTGAATATTCGCCAGGCATTTTTAGCACTGATTAAAAAAGGACATCCAAGGATTGCGCTTTGCCGGATGCTTGTCAGCTTTGCCGGATTAAAGGGTACTATGGGTGAACGTTTAGTCCGTATGTGGAACGTAGAAAGGCGCTTCATAAAGCCCTCCAAGAAAGAATATGACGCAGTGATTGCATTTATGGAGGGGCAGCCGATTTATTACGCTGTCACCAAAGTGCAGTGTAATAATAAAATTGGCTTTATCCACGGCGATTATATTGCCATGGGGCTGAATAAGGATTTTGATACCGGTTTTATCAAACAGTTAAATGCGCTCTGTACGGTTTCTGAATCCTGCAAAACTGCGCTTGATAAGACCTTTCCAACGTTTTCTGATAAATTCCATGTGATTTATAACATCGTCTCCTCCACATTTATGCGCGGCATGGCAAACGAGCCGGCCGACTTTGAAGACGATTTTTCCGGCAAGCGTGTATTGTCCATCGCGCGCCTGTCGCAACAGAAAGGCTTGGATATCGCCTTGCCGGCGATTGCCAAACTAAAGCAAAAGGGGCTTCAGTTCAGGTGGTACATCATCGGAATAGGGCCGGAACTGGAGAGTCTGCAAGCAATGATTGAGGAGCTGCATATTGGCGATTATGTCAGGTTTATGGGTGAGCGCTCAAACCCGTATCCGTACCTGAAAGCCTGTGACATTTATCTTCAGCCGTCCCGCTTTGAAGGAAAATCCATTGCGGTTGATGAAGCCATGGTAATGTGCCGTCCCATCCTGCTGACCGATTTTTCGACTGCGGCCGATCAGATCAATTCTGGAGAAAATGGCATGATCGTTCCGATGAACAGCGACGGTATTGCCGACGGGTTGGAAGATTTGCTGCTGAATGACGAACGCCGCACTCAATTTATCGAAGCTTTAGCAAAATGCGATTATACCAACGAAAATGAAATAAGCAAGCTGTACACGTTGATCGACCAAGCGTAATAAACAAAGAGGTGGTATTGTGAGCCTTTATATATGGCTGATAACCATTGCCCTCATGGGGATTTTAATGCAGGTCTGTTTCAACCAGCGTGATTATTACAAGAATGAGGCAAGAGCCTTAACGGTGAAAGCAATCTGCACTTTGGTTCCGGTTTCGATCTGTCTTTATGGAATCATCAAAACGGGGGCGCCAGTGACAACGTGGATTTTATTTGCTGGTCTTTGTATTTGCCTTACGGCGGATGTGGTGATCGGAATCCATTTTGTAGCCGGCATGCTTGTGTTTCTGTGTGCGCATTTATGCTTTATCGCTTATTTTTTAACACTTGCACCGTTGAAAGGTCACAGTATCGTTCTTTTTGCACTGCTTTACGCCCTTGTCGTGAAAGGCTTTTGGAAGTTTGTACCCACGCTTGGAAATCGGGTGGTTCCTTTTACGGTTTATCCTGCGGTACTGAT
>DAMDEB010000219.1:2013-5209 GCA_032090075.1 Caproiciproducens sp. | reverse complement strand
ATCAAGTGCGCGCTCCAGCCGGCGATACGGGCCATTGCAAAAACCGGAGTAAAGAGTTCCGGGGGCAAACCGAGCATATGGTAAACAAATCCGCTGTAAAAATCGATGTTCGCGCTGACGCCCTTGTAGGTTTTACGCTCGCGGCCAATGACCTCCGGCGCTAAACGCTCAACCAGTGCATAGAGCCCGTATTCCTTCGTAAGTCCTTTTTCTTCTGAAAGACTTTTTACGAATTTCTTAAAAATATTTGCACGGGGATCGGAAAGCGAATAAACCGCATGCCCCATGCCATAAATCAGTCCCGACTTATCGAACGCCTGTTTATTCAGAAGCTTATCCAGGTAGTCGGAAATTTTTTCCTCGTCCTCCCAATCATCGATATTCTGTTTCATATCTTCAAACATCATCATAACCTTAATATTGGCACCACCATGCTTTGGCCCCTTTAAGGAACTGAGTGCCGCGGCAATCACCGAAAACGCGTCCGTACCGGAGGAAGCAACGACGTGAGTGGTGAAGCTGGAATTGTTACCGCCGCCGTGCTCGGCGTGCAAAACGAGTGCAAGGTCAAGAATACGCGCCTCGAGCGCGGTATATTTATTGTCAATTCTAAGCATGTACAAAATATTTTCAGCGGTGGAAAGCTCCGGTTTCGGCGCGTGAATAAAGAAGCTGTTATTATGATCCATATCGTGCGCGTAGGCCTGATATCCATAAACCGCAAGCTGTGGAAACAGTGCGATCATCTCAAGGCACTGGCGCAGCACGTTCGGCAGTGAAGTGTCGTTTGGTTTTTCGTCATAGGCGTAAAGAGTCAAAACACTTCTCGCAAGCGTATTCATCATATCAAAGGACGGCGCCTTCATAATAATATCCCGCACAAAATTTGTAGGCAGTGTTCTGTATTTTGAAAGCAGTTTTTTAAACTCCGTTAGTTTCTCTGTTGTTGGCAGCTCGCCAAAAAGCAGCAGATATGTAGTCTCCTCAAAGCCAAAGCGATTCTCAGCGACAAAGCCGCGCACAACGTCTTCCACGTTGATACCGCGGTAGTACAGCTCCCCTTCACAGGGCACGCTTTTTCCGTCCACTTCTTTAGAGGAAATAATCTCCGATATTTCGGTAAGTCCCGTTAAAACGCCTTTACCGTTGATATCACGCAGGCCGCGCTTCACGTCATACTTGGCAAACAGGCTGGCGTCAATCGTGCTGTGACTGGTACAGAGGCCGGTTAACTCCATGATTTCAGGGGTAACTGCAAAAAAATCATCATTTCCGTTTTTTGCCATATTAAGTATCTCCTTTTTTAATTTATTATACACTATCTTTTTGGGGGAATTTGGTGAGAATTCTGTTTACCATACGAATTGCGGTTTTAAAATCCCCATAGTCTGTTTTGTCGAAATCTTCAAACGCGGCATTGAGGGCATGGACGAATTTTTCACGGCCTCCATTAATGTATTTCGCAGTTTCATCTGAAACGGAAATACAAATTTTGCGCCGGTCGTTCTGATCAAATTTACGTACAATATGACCGTCTTCATAAAGCTTTTCAATCATTCGGCTCATTTGCTGGCGCGGCGTGTGCAGGCTGGCCGCCAATTCGCTCATGGTCATCTCGCCACTGGCACACAGAACGCACAATGCGTTGAGCTGCAGGCTTGTAAACTTATCTTTAAAGTAATCCTCAAATGGTTTTTCCAACCTGCGGTGAACAGACACAATAAAATTAAATATATCCTCATCCGTCTGGATGGATTGATTATTAATCATAGATAACTTCCTTAATAAACATTTCATGATAGTAAACATTTGATTATTATATTATATCTTTTTATGAATATTATGTCAACAAAAAATCCTCAACTGAGCTGTTTATTTTTAAATTAAAGAATGATATAAAAACAGCAGCAGCCTCCGCAAGAAGCGGGAGCTGCTGCATAAAATTCGTATTCAATAAAGCTTTTTAAGAACAGCGCCGGATGTTTTTTGTTTGTTCAGGCTGCTCGTTTCATAGGTTCTTTTAAAATATTCCATGTAGATCAGGTCAAGCAGCATCATCTGGCTCATTCTGGCCGAGGTCGATCCCCCCTGAAGCGGTCCCTCATTCGTACCGCATAAGATGGTCACATCAGCAGATTCAGTCAGCTGCGACTTAGCAAAGCGTGTCATGCAGATAATTTTGGCGCTGGCCTGCCTCGCCTGCTGCGCTATTAAAATCGTATCCTTTGTTGCACCGGAATAGGAAACAATAAAGGCCAAATCATCCGGTGTTAAAAGAGAAGCCGCCATCGCCTGCATATGCGCGTCCTCAACACAGTGAATGTTCGGCGTAATTCTCATGAATTTCTCCGTAGCGTCCCATGCAGTTAATAACGATGCCCCTACGCCAAAAAAGTAAATTTGCTTTGCCATCATCATATAATCGACCGTTAACGAAAGCTGATCATAGTCGAGAAGTGCAAAAGTTTCATTCAGCGCGTTGATGTTGGTATGAAGCACTTTTTGGGCAACGTTCTCAATCGTATCGCTTTGCGTGACTTCCCCGGAAAGCATAGTGGCTATCCTGTCATCTCCATCATCGGACAAGCTGAGGGAAAGCAGCATTTTAAACTCCTGATAGCCCTGCATCTGCATTGTTTTGCAAAAACGAAAAACACTTGTATCGCCCACCTTGCAGGCCTCGGCCAAATCAGTAATGGACATAAACAAAACCTTTTTCGGATTTTGTATTACATAATCGGCAACCTTTTTCTCCGCTTTGGTGAAAAGGCTGTATCTCGAATTTATTTTTAAGATAAACTCACCGTTGGCCATGTTACAAGCCCCCTTCCGTCCAATCACAGAACGCGCAGTTTTCAAGAATATGTTAAATCAATTGATCTATAGCTTGGTTGATATCAATCCAAATAAATAGCGCCGCAAATCAGGATAGAATCCCGTCGCGAGCCTCCAAATAATCGTCATAAGTCGAAATGCGGTCAATCACACCGTCATCGGTGATTTCGATAATGCGGTTCGCAATTGTTTCCACAAACTGATGGTCATGGGAAGCAAACAGCACAACGCCCTTAAAATCCATTAAGCCATTGTTCACCGCGGTAATGGATTCCAAATCCAAATGATTGGTCGGCTGGTCAACTACGAGCGCATTTGAACCGAACATCATCATGCGTGAAAGCATACAGCGAACCTTTTC
>DAMDEB010000219.1:1585-2003 GCA_032090075.1 Caproiciproducens sp. | reverse complement strand
CGCCGGAGAGTACATTTACCGGTTTGAGCACATCTTCACCGGAAAAGAGCATTTTTCCAAGGAACCCACGCAAATAGGTTTCCGTCGTATCCTTGGAGTACTGCTCGAGCCATTTAATAATACTTTCATCACAGTTATTGAAGTAGTCGGAGTTGTCCTGTGGGAAATAGGATTGGCTGGTGGAAACGCCCCATTTAAAGGAGCCTTCATCCGGTTCCATTTCCTCCGCCAATATCTTAAACAAAGTCGTGTTGGCAATTTCGTTTGAACCGACAAACGCAATCTTATCGCCCTTATTCACACGGAAACTGACATTATTCAGTACCTTTACCCCGTCAATCGTTTTTGAAAGCCCCGTAACCTCAAGAATTTCTTTGCCCGGCTCACGGTCCATCGCAAATCCTACAAACGGGTAGCG
>DAMDEB010000219.1:320-1575 GCA_032090075.1 Caproiciproducens sp. | reverse complement strand
AGCGGCGTGATGACGCCGGCATCTCTTCAACGGTGATTTTATCCAGCAATTTTTTGCGGGATGTCGCCTGCTTGGACTTCGACTTGTTCGCCGAAAAACGCAGAATAAAGCTTTGCAGCTCTTTGATTTTATCTTCCGCCTTCTTGTTTTGATCACGCATGATGCGCTGAACAAGCTGACTGGATTCGTACCAAAAGTCATAGTTACCGACGTACATTTTGATTTTATTGTAATCAATATCGACAATATGAGTACAAACGTTGTTGAGAAAATGCCGGTCATGAGAAACAACGATGACTGTGCCGTCGTAATCCATCAAAAAGTTTTCAAGCCAGGCGATGGATTTATTGTCAAGATCGTTGGTCGGCTCATCCAAAAGAATAATATCGGGCTTGCCAAAAAGAGCGCGTGCAAGCAGAACTTTCACTTTTTCTGCACCCGTTAAGGTGCTCATGATAGAATAAAGAATCCCATTATCTACGCCGAGGCCCTGCAAAAGCTTGCCTGCTTCGGTTTCGGCCTCCCAGCCGTTTAATTCAGCAAATTCCGCTTCCAGGTTTGCCGCGAGAATTCCGTCTTCATCGGTGAAGTCTTCCTTTTCGTAAATCGCATCCTTTTGCTTCAATATGTCGTACAGACGGGGATTTCCCATCAGAATAGTTTCAAATACGGTATAAGGATCATAGGCATGATGATCCTGCTTGAGCACCGACATACGAAGTTTAGGGTCAATGATGACTTCTCCCTTTGTCGGCTCCAGCTCACCGGAAAGTATCTTTAAAAAAGTCGATTTTCCCGCACCGTTCGCTCCGATTACTCCGTAGCAATTGCCGGCGGTGAAAAGTAAATTAACATGTGAAAAAAGGTTTTGCCCGTTAAAGCCAAGGCCAAGATCCGATACTGTAAGCATAGTTCCTCCCAAATTAAAAACAAAATTATATTATTATTATAGTTTATCATAAAATATGAAATATAAATATAGTAAAAACTATGAAGTAATCACAGGGATGCTTGTTATTTTTGATGAACAATGCTACAATAAACAAATACCAATCAAACGATTCATGCTCATTAGGGGGTTTTATAGTGAAGATTCAGGAATCGGGGGAAAACTATTTGGAAACGATACTGATTTTGCAAAACAAGAATGGTTGTGTCCGTTCCATTGATGTTGCGAATCAGCTGGATTTCACCAAGGCGAGCGTCAGCCGTGCGATGAGTATCTTAAAGGAAGCCGGTTATATTACTATGGAAC
>DAMDEB010000219.1:0-310 GCA_032090075.1 Caproiciproducens sp. | reverse complement strand
GCAAACGCTGTTTTTGAGCGTCATACACTGATTGCTCAGTTTTTGGAAATGACCCTCGGCGTCAGCAGCGATATCGCTTTACAGGATTCCTGCCGCATTGAACATATAATCAGCGAAGAAAGCTTCGAACGCATCAAACAGTATACGCAGAAGAACAAATAAAAACCACTACGGTTTCGGCCGCTCCGAAACGGGGCGGCCTGTTTTATGAAAGAGGTACAACATGAAATTTATCAGCGCTGTGTGTCCGCATTGCAAAAAAGAACTGCAAGTGCCGGACGATGCCGAAAACATTGTGTGCATGTACTGC
>DAMDEB010000218.1:2812-5288 GCA_032090075.1 Caproiciproducens sp. | reverse complement strand
GGAAAAAATACGATATCAGTGTTTTCATCATGTATAGCTTTAAGATATTCGACGCGGCCCAAACGAGCAAAAGAACAATGATTCCTTTGACAAGCTGTTCCGCCCTTGTTTCACGTACAAGTTTTATCCCACTGTAAATAATAAAGGAAACCAGTAATACATCCAACGCATCGGAAATCCCAAACGACTTCACAAGGCTGATAAACGATTTCCATATGGTTATGATAATGTCCATAGTTTTTTTCCTTCCGTTAGAATAAAACACGTCTTATATAATTTTATCATATATAATTTGATATGCAATCTTTTTATTTGGTATTTTTTAGATAATTTTCATTAAAGCCGTAACAAAACTGTTCATCTCATTAATATTACTAAAAACAGACGGACAAATACGAATCGCACCCTGTTCCAATGTCCCCATGCACTCATGTGCACACGGCGCGCAATGCAATCCTGCGCGCACCGCTACGCCGAGTTCACTCAGTTTTTGCCCAATAACCTCACTTGGAATTTCACCGACATTGAATGAAAGAAGTGGTACAAAATAGGGATCCACCGGTTCCGGTGTGTATAATTTAACGCCTTTCATTTGTGAAAGTTTTTTATATAGATACTGAACAAGGGACATTTCATGTTTATAGATTGTTTCAATTCCATGGCTTTTCACAAATTCAATTCCCGCACGCGCCCCCGCAATACCGGGCATATTCTGCGTACCGCTCTCCATGCGTTCCGGCATTGTCAGCGGCTGTACCATTGAAATCGAATTTGTACCGGTACCGCCCTCAATAATTGTCTTCAGATTTGAACCGTTTGGCGTAATCAGCATCCCCGTTCCCATCGGAGCGTAAAGCCCTTTGTGACAGGCAACACATAAATAGTCAAATCCGCCGTCCGACATATCAATTGGAAGAACTCCGGCAGACTGTGCGCAGTCAATCGCAATCGGTATTCCGTATTCGTGGCCTAAAGCGGCAATACGCTCCACCGGCAAACGAATACCCCACACATTTGAGGCATGTGTACAAACGATCAGCGTAGTATTGACTCTTAGCGCTTTGCGAAAAGAATCGACCGTAGCATCGTTATCACCCGGATAGACCATCGCGGTCGTGAAAGAAACCCCATTTTCCGACAAAGCCTGGAGGGGTCGCATAACCGCATTGTGTTCAAGGCATGACGTAACGACATGATCCCCTTGTTTTAACAGTCCTTTTAAAACATAATTCATCGAATGTGTACAATTCAGTGTAAATGCGATACACTCCGGCCCGGGTGCTTTAAAAAAGTCTGCCGCTGCCAAACGGCAGTGGTAAATTTCTTCTGCCGATGCAATGGACATACTATGGCCGGCGCGTCCTGGGTTAGCCCCGTAGTTTTTGAGCGCGTAGCTGACTGCGTTTTGAACAGAAATCGGCTTTGGATACGTTGTTGCGGCGTTATCAAGATAGATCATAAGGTACCATCTCTTTCCGCGCGCCCGAGAATTTTAATGCTCTGCCCTATTAATATATTTTCGGCTTCATCAGTTTTATTCGGAACATATATACTGTAGCCACAGCCTGCATTTGCGTTGCTGCGCGGTGTTCGTTCTACAGTGGATTTAATACCATATTGAAACAAAATATCACGGCTTTTCATGGCATACGTGATTGAGTGAAACATAATTAAAGGCTTGCCCACGATAATCACCTCTCTATTTTATTACAGAGTATGCGGGCGACAAGCCTTTTGACCTATTTACAATTCAATAAGACAGACTGCGTGGGCTGCAATTCCCTCTCCGTTGCCAGTGAAACCAAGGTTTTCCTCCGTTGTGGCTTTGACACTGATTTGATCTAAACTTATTTTGCAGACGGTTGCGAATTTGTGTCTTATTTCTTCAATATACGGCTTCAATTTTGGTGCCTGAGCGATAACGGTAGAATCAATATTTGCAATTTTATAGCCCTTTTGGGCAATCAGCTCACATACTTGTGCAAGCAAATTAAGACTGTCTGCATTTTCGAAAGCTGGGTCAGTATCAGGGAAAAGCCCTCCAATATCACCAAGAGCGGCGGCACCGAGGAGAGAGTCAATAATAGCATGTGTAAGTACATCTGCATCCGAATGACCGAGCAAGCCTTTCTGATAGGGAATATCGACCCCGCCCAAAATGAGCTTACGACCCTGTATCAGGCGGTGAACGTCGTAGCCGTGACCAATCCTCATATTTCACCCTCCCTGCTCTTCACAATCGCCTCCGCAAAGCAGATATCTTCCTTCGTTGTCAATTTTATATTGGTATATTCCCCTTTGCACAAATGCACTCGAACGCCCATATGCTCAACAAGCTGACAGTCGTCGGTATAATCGGTACCGTCCTTTTGAGCTTGCTTCATGGCGGTTTGATAAATTCCACGTTCAAATACCTGGGGAGTTTGAAATGCCCATAAGGAGGAACGCTCCGGTGTTGAGACAACATAATTGTTTT
>DAMDEB010000218.1:297-2802 GCA_032090075.1 Caproiciproducens sp. | reverse complement strand
GATTTTAATGGTATCCTTGACCGGTGCGGCGAGTGCAGAAGCACCGCACTCAAAGCAATCCTCTACGACGGAATTGATTTCATCGGGAGTAATCAAAGCTCTGGCTCCGTCGTGGATAGCAAAATAAGAAGCGTCCTCCGGTGCAGCGGCAATCCCCGCCGCGACAGACTCCTGCCGGGTAGCACCACCTTGAACAACGGCATTTATTTTTTTAAATTGAAATTTCTCAATACATAGTTGCAATGCGGCAAAGTCTTCCTCACGACAAACAACAACGACGCAATCAATCAAATCTGCGGCATCAAACGCGGAAAGAGTACGCGCAATAACAGGCACCCCGCAAAGTGGGATGAACTGTTTGGAAAAGCCAAGCGCCATACGTTCGGAATTTCCGGCGGCAACAATGACTGCACAACAGTTTGGTTTTGTTTTCATCTTCCATTCCTCCCGAATATTATTACGACAACGTTTACTATTATAGTATGTTATTGCATTCGGTGCAATCATAATGCTGATACAAATTAAAAATTTAGATTGTGTTAACATTTTGACAAAAACGCAAGCCTGTAATATCTATTGAATTTTTACAAATATTAGTATATATTTATAATATTATATTTATTGTTAGGAATTTGGTGAAAATATGATTGAACTGCCTGCAAAACATGTGTCGGATTCCGAAACCGAACAGATTCAGGTTATTTTTGACAACCACCTCAATGGTCAAGGGCGTGTTTTCGGCGGACAGATTGCCGCCTGGATAGACATTGTAGCCGGAGTTGTTGCGCGCAGACACTGCAATAATAACGTAACCACGGCTGAGATTGATTCACTTCAATTCAAAAGTCCCGTCTATGCGAGAGATATCGTCGTATTCCACGGTAAAATCACATATGTCGGCACAACCTCAATGGAGGTGCGCGTGGACAGCTTTGTTGAGGATCTATCGGGTATAAGGAAGCTTGTCAATACTGCATATCTGGTGGAAGTCGCACTTGATTCAAATCAAAACCCTACTCCCGTCCCAAAGCTGATTCGTGAGTCATTTCAGGAAGATGCAGAATGGGTGGCCGGTGAAAAGCGCCGCGATCTTAGACAGCAGCGCCGTAGAGAAGCATATTGATGTTTAAAACACAAGCCTGCACCGAAAACCGATGCAGGCTATTCCTTTTTGAATTGCATATAAAAAGACAGGGATTCCGTGTAGAATCCCTGTCTTCCCAAGCTATTATTTAATTTTGCGAATATGAGAAATTAAATAGTCCAACTTAACCATCTCCTAATTGTCAATCGTCATATATGCATTACTGCTCGTATCATAATTGGCTCGTAGACGGATTGATTCAACTTAACCATCTCCCAATTTCCATTATTAAAT
The DNA here is from genome assembly GCA_032090075.1 of Caproiciproducens sp. Classification (GTDB taxonomy): domain Bacteria; phylum Bacillota; class Clostridia; order Oscillospirales; family Acutalibacteraceae; genus Caproiciproducens. The sequence goes on along the minus strand of DAMDEB010000218.1, from coordinate 1,424 downwards.
TTTTTGCTTGTTTCGTAATTTGCTAATCTGTTTTGGGTACTGATTCACAGAATCATTTACGTACCCAGTAACTATTATTATACTTTTCTCCCCTTTTATTCACTCCGTATTAAAATGTTTATATACTAAACTTACATTTTTCAAAAATAACATATTGAATTTCGTTAGTTTTTTTCTTGAGAGATACTGTTTTGCCCCAATCCAAATTTTGTTCTCGCACTTTCTGCCTGAGGATCATGTTTTATATTTTTGGAATGAAATTTACCATCTTCTTTTTTGCCGTTTTTTGTACTTTTCTTTTTATTGTCGTTACTCATATTACACTCCTATCATAAAAATATATTTTAGTATTTGTTAATTATAAGATTTTATGACCTTGATTTTTATATTGAAAATAGCTTAGAATAAAAGTACTCCTTTACCTTACAGGATGAAATCAATTCATACTCAACAAAGTAAAGGAGTCTATCAAAATTAATAAATAAGAACTATTGAAATTTACGCTGTGAATCAACTGGCGGTCTTCATGTGAAGTCTTAGTCTATCACTAATCATTGCAATAAACTCGCTGTTTGTCGGTTTGCCGCGCGTATTGTGAATGGTGTAGCCAAAGTAGGAATTCAGGATATCCACATCACCGCGGTCCCATGCAACCTCAATAGCATGACGGATGGCACGTTCCACACGGGAAGCTGTGGTTTCGTAGAGTTTCGCTACGTTTGGATAAAGCTGTTTTGTAACTGCATTGATAATGTCTGGGGTCTCTATCGCCATAATAATGGAATCGCGTAAATAATGATAACCTTTGATATGAGCCGGAACTCCTATTTGGTGAAGTACTTCAGTAACTTGAATTTCAAGCGATGGTTCTTCTGTAGCCGGAGCCTGCGAGTGAGCAGAAGTTTTAGGGATGATGCCGGAAATAGAGCAAATCTGAATAATACGGTCGGACAAATCTGCGGCATTAAACGGAGAAATTGCAAAGTAGGATGCGCCGGACATCATTACTTCTCTTTCTAAAGTTGGACTCGTAAAATTGGAAATGATCACAAACATCGGTCTCATTCCTGCTACCTTTGACTGTATAGCTTTCATTACCCCAATGCCATCCAACCGTGGCATAAATA
>DAMDEB010000218.1:0-287 GCA_032090075.1 Caproiciproducens sp. | reverse complement strand
AAATCAGCCAACACAACATCGGGATGGATGGATTCAATTTTTTCCAACAGTTTCATCCCATCCTTTTGCGTGTAGACTATTTCCATACCAGATTCTTCAAAAATACGACCGTAATCACGATTAAACTCAGCACTATCGTTTGCAACCAGTAATTTTATGCGCTTTTCCATTCTTAGTCCCCCTAATAGATTTAATCTAACGGTATATTACCATATATTGGAAAAAATGGCAATAGTTTGTAGAAATATTTTTTGATTTTAAGGGGAAAAATAAATATGCGTAAGATT
>DAMDEB010000217.1:2385-5299 GCA_032090075.1 Caproiciproducens sp. | reverse complement strand
TGCATACCACGCGTTCAACGCGTGGTTTTGATTGCCTTAATCGCACAGGACAGAGTCACGAAAGTCCATATAAATTTGCTAATTTGCAGTATATACGCCTAAGTTTCTTTAAAATGCTGAAACTTAGGCTTGCTTTTTGCGCCATGAAATATTATTTGAAGCAAGTATATAAAAAACACCACATATTTTTATGTGATGCCAAAAGTATATCCTGTTATTTTTTTATTCTTTCGCCGTGAGATGCTTTTGCATACAGTGATTAACAAAAGGAGTGGCTGTTTAGTTATTGTGTACTTTGGAACGAGCTGTTCGCTTTTAATGTTTGTAAATCTTTTTCGAATTCATGGATTTTTTTACTGATAAAAATGATTTCAGGATTATCATCCGCTTTGCCAGACTGCAGTTGTATTTTTCTGAATGTCTCGAATCCATTCAACATCTTCTGTATATTTCGTGTCACACGTAAGGATTCGTCCATCCGTTCTTTTTCAGTCTTGATTGTCATAACCATCACCTCATTATCATTATAGATCAATCATATTTAGATTCGGTTATGAGAAAATTAAAATAGGAAGATTTATAAATATAATTGTGACCATCATTTCAATAAACACAGGCATTGGAAAAGCAGACCCGGAGAACTCCGAGCTTTTCATGAAGCCGAACGGAAACGTCACCATTCGGCTCTTGTCATCCAAACGCTGGGTGTGTTCAAGCTGCCAGTGGTAAAACAGGCTTTGCAATGCTCAACTGTGAATCTGACCTCAAACGGGTATTAGCGTACTTGTTGTATCTTTGTCTTTGCTTTTCCGAACAGTGGCAGCAGTTTGGCAGAAAGGAGAGATACCGCCGGCGCAGTCATAATTACAGCGCAACTGCCTGTCAGCGCCTGTATGATTTCCGCTGTGATCTGGTTGGAGTTCATTACCTGATAATACGGCATATTGTAAGTGTAAATTTGAATCAGCACCACCAGCGAGGAGCCGGTGAAGGCCAAAATCAGCGTGTTGGCCATGGTACCCAGCATATCCCGGCTCACATTCATGCCCGAAGCGAACAGGGTTCCTGCCCCGGAATTCGGTTTTTTTAAGTACACTTCATTGACCGACGAGGCCACAGAGATTGCAACATCCATTACCGCGCCGAACGACGAGATAATCACAGCGGCAAAAAAAAGACTGCTTACCTTCAATCCGCTGTGGGAAGAAATTGCCAGAAGGGAGTCCGTATCTGCAAAAGTATAACCCGAGGTGCCGGTCAGTCCGTTAAAGATCATTTCTATAACGGCTGAAACCGCAACCCCACCGACTGTACCAAGAATTGCGATGAGACTCTTCCACTCAACCCCTCCAACCAGCAGAAGCGTAACGCAAGCGGTAACCGCGGCAAAAATCATCACGGCGGCCGTCGGGGAAACTCCGTTATAAAGGAGGGGAACAAAAACGAAAACCACGCTTGTTATTGTAAAGACAATCGCAATGACAGATTTAAAGCCATTTTTGCCGCCAATCAGGCACAACAGCACAGCAAAAATCGCCGCCATGAGGTATAAGGAGGGCGTTCTATTCGGTGAATTGACGTTGATATTTACAGTTTTGCCGTCGCCTGTAACGCTGACCGAAACAATAACGGTCTGTCCCGCTTTCAGGTAATAATTTGTATCATAATTTAAATTGTTCGTAATGTGATAACTTTTGCCCTGCAACGTGCCTGTTAAAAGCGTGATTGTAATATTCTGCGAACCGACCAGCAGTTCGGGATGTTTTTCATCTTTCTTTATCTCTTCAGAATCAATAGAGGCTACCTTCGCCTTTTCAAAAGTGATTTTATCGTTTCCGGACAGGCTGTACGGGTCGTAATACGCCTGATGGCGGCTAAGACCATATGCAAAAGCGACATAGGCAACCAACAAAAGCAGCATGACTCCCGCTTTCCACAAGTTTTTTAAGTGAAAATTCCGCATAGAATTTCCTTCCTCTGCAATTTTGTAAAGAAACAACCTCATTGCACCATTTCGTGAAATGAGGTTGTCTTGACTCGGTTTCTTATTCTCAAAAAATTCGGTTAATCCTGATTAGCTTTTCTCTTTTTAATGACGATGAAGCAACCGGCGGCAATCAGAAAAGCGCCGGCGGCAATTGTGAAGATTAGATAAATGTCACTGCCGTTGTTATCACCTGTCTTTGGGCTGGTAACCGCTGCTTCAGAGGTTTTGCCTGTCTGCGCAACTGGGGTAGCCTTTGCCTTGGTAATGGTATAGGTGTCAATCGCCTTATCGGAATTTGTTGCGTAAGTAGTCAGGGAGAACGTATTGTCCGTAACCTTTGCATAGGTATAAGTCGGTACGTTATTCTGCCAACCGAACGCGCTGAACGAGTGGTCCTTTGTTGTGTTGTATTTGTAATATTTACTGCCGCTGCCGGAGTCAAGTGTAAAATAGACAGTACCTTTCGGGTTTGTGACCGCATTGGTTTTCACCGTATTTACCGGGGAACCGCCGGACATTTGGAACGAACGGGTGTAATAATGGTCGTGGCCGTTAAGGACGACATCAATGCCGTATTTGTCCATTAGTTTTGTCCAGTTTTTGCGCATGAACATAGCGTCGTCATCGGATGTTGTGGCACCATCGTGGTTTGCTTCACTGTAAGGAGCCTGATGATACGCAGCCACTTTCCATTTCACATTCGGATTTGCATTAATTGCCTGTTTCATAAATGCGTCATGAGCGGAGACATCATAGAAATTGTTTCCTTCCAAGGACATAAACAGGGTGTTGCCGTACCGATACCAATAGTCGCCGTTATTGTCATTCACACCATTGGTTTTGTCCTGAGCGAGTGTGGAAAGATTCGGCTGGTCATAATGGTAGCTGTAATATTTACCCATCTGGAAATCATGATTGCCGGAGAAA
>DAMDEB010000217.1:0-2375 GCA_032090075.1 Caproiciproducens sp. | reverse complement strand
GCCAGAACATGAGTTTGCAGATAATTTGCGGAAGAAGTGGGGTTGAAAAATGCATTGTACTCTTTCTGTTGGGTATAGAGATGATTGTAATCATTGACTTGGTCGCCCATAGAAAATAGAAAGTTCAAAGACGGGAATTTGGAATATACCTTGTTAAGCGTGTTTGCCCAGCCGGCCTTATCGTTTTCAAGATTTCCGCTTGCGCCAATCTGTGGATCGCCGAAAGCCGCAAAAGTAAAGCCGTTCGCCGCAGAGCCTGTTTGGAAGGTGTAACTGGGGCTCCATGTAGTGCCGTCGCCGACGCGGTATGTGTACGAGGTATTTGCAGAAAGGCCGCTGACTGCCACTTTACTTGAATACTCATCCTGCAAAGCCACGCCGCTGGTGTCTGTGAAGGAGCTGACCGCATGATCTGTGTTGGAAGCATTATCCAGAACGCCTTCGGTCGCCGTTACTTTCTCTGTAATCGCCTGTTTTGTGGAGCTTTCTGGAAAATCTGTGCCCTTCATATCGCTGGTTTTCGAGATTTGAAGTTGACCCGCTGCGGAACTGTTGCTTTGCCAGCAGATGCGGACTTCCGTTTCACTGCTGCCGATGCCGAGATCAATATTATAGGGAGTACTTGTTGACGCAGCGTATGCTTTGGTCTCCTGAGGGCCGATGCCACAGCCGACAATCACCACAGCACAGAATACTGCCGCCGCAGCCTTAACTGTTTTCCTACCAATGAACATGAAATTTTACCTCCTCGTTTTAAATACAGTCTAAGATTTTTTTAACAGAACTATTGTAACGCATGAAAAGTGTAACCGAGTTATGATTGTGTTAAGCAGAGTTTAATTATGATGTCAAATTACAAATTAACTGGTCTCATTTAAAAATCAAGGAGCAGCCCAGACAAAATTTGATTCTTCTTATTACTGTGCACCCTTTGTGCTTCAGAACAGTGAAGTTCTCTATTTCGATTTCTCATACAAAAAAATCCGGCGGAGAAAAAACTTCTCTACCGGATTTTCAGTAAACCGCGAAAAATGATGTAATATTGCATCATATATAAGTATCGTTTTTGTTCAGACTGTGTAGAAAATATTTTACATAAATATAACCTGAATTTATTCTTGTCATAATGTTAGGTATCTACAATGTAACTGTACACAAATAAAAAAACGAGGAGAAACAAACATGAAAAAAACTATTTCATTGATTTTGTCGGCAATCATGATCTGCTTATCCGCGACTGCCTGCAGTAGCGCAACGACCAACTCAGCGGCCTCAACTACACCGGCACCGGCTTCGCAAGCAGGATCCCAAGCAGATACGGCCGCTTCATCCACTGCTGCTGCGCCGGCAGTTACAGGGAGCATTACCGCTTCCGGTTCATCCGCGCTTTATCCATTGGCAAAAGATGCAATCGCTAAATTCAAGAAGATAAATCCAGACGTTTCTATTACTTTAAACGCGGGTGGTTCCGGCACAGGATTAAAGCAAGTTGCTGATGGGACCGTTAATATTGGCAACTCTGATATAGAGGCTTCTTCAAAATTACCAAAAGATCAGGCGGCTCAATTGGTTGACCATAAAGTATGTGTTATTGCGATGGCTCCTATCGTGAATAAAGATGTCGCTGCAAAAGTAAAAAGCTTAACGACACAGCAATTAGTTGACATATTTACCGCTAAGACAAAGAACTGGAAAGAAGTCGGCGGTCCAGATGAAGCAATCATATTGGTTACCCGTCCAACTACTTCAGGAACACGCGCATTGTTCAAACAATATGCTTTAAATAATAGTGAAGAATCATCAAATGCATCCCTTGAGACAGATGATTCCGGTACATTACTTCAAAATGTTTCAAGCCATAAAGGTGCAATCGGCTATGTAGCACTTTCTTACCTAATTAACAACACCAGTGTAAACACAGTCGGTATTGATGGTGTTGACCCGACACTTGATAATGTTTATAGCGGTAAATACAAGGTATGGGGCTATGAGCACATGTATACTAAGGGCGAAGCAACAGACGCTGCCAAAGCATTCCTGGACTATATGCAGTCTGACGATTACAGCAGCTCCGTTGAAACCCTTGGATATAACGTCACTTCAAAAATGACGGTCTCAAGATAGGCCCCCTTCACATATCCCTATTTTTAGTACAGGTTGAAGGCCGGCGGGATATTCCCGTCCGGCCTTTTGCCTTGAAAGGAAGTGCAAGCGTTTCTTATGGTTAAAAAGGAATATTTAGGGCGCTTTTTTGTAACTGCATGTGGAGTGTTCATTATTTTACTTACCATGTCGATAGGCGCGTTCCTTCTTTATAAAGGAATGGGCACATTTACAACTTATCATCACAGCAGCACAGAATTCCTGTTTTCATC
>DAMDEB010000216.1:0-5347 GCA_032090075.1 Caproiciproducens sp. | reverse complement strand
CCCGCGGAAATTGCAGTCTGCATCGCTGCGGAAATTATCCAGACAAAGCAGTCAACAGACGCGAGCACCTGTGTGCCGGATGCGATTCTAAATGAACTGGTACAAGCAACCCAGCCGCTCGCAATGGCAACCATCATTGATAAGCAAGGCTCCGCGCCGAGAAGCATCGGCACAAAAATGCTGATTCGGGCGGATGGGGAACAGTTTGGAACCATTGGCGGCGGATGTTCGGAATCCCAGATTGTCAAGGCTGCCGCACAGGTTCTTGCAAGCGGAAAACCGGTCATTCAAAAGTTTGAAGTCACCAAACCGGGAATGGCGTGCAGAGGGGTTATCACCGTTTTTATTGAGCCGGTCAGGTAGCTTGGAAAAAACGGTACAAAAAACGGTACAAAGTAAAATAAATCAGCCGGACACGATGGGAAAGTTCCCGTTGCATCCGGCTTTTTGTTTGGCGGGAGTATGTGGGAATCGGACCCACCCAGGCAGTTTAAATGCCCACAATAGTTTTGAAGACTACAAAGCACACCAGCACTCATCTACTCCCATATTTTTTCATACGGCTGCGTGAGCGTACGCGCGTCACCCTGTTTTACCGTAACACCCTGTTCGTCAAGCGATTCCAGTATTATCGCTGCGTATTTGCGTGAGGTATTGAGCAGGTCGCGGAACTCCGCCAGTGTAATACTGCCGTTTTGTTCCACATAATTTTTCAGCAGGAGGAGCATCCTCCGGTAGGCTTCGCCATGCAGAAAAATCCGGTCGTTTACCCGTATCAACCTGTTTTGAGCAGCCATGAGCCGCAGCGCTTCGTCCGCTTCTTCGGGAGTGCAGGGGAGCAGCGCCGTTACAGCGTCGGTATCCGGCGGGGAATACAGGGATTCCTTATAAATTTTGTCCGCCGCGGTGCTGACTTTGCGGTAAAGCGCCGTTTCAGCCGGGTTGAAATCCGGCAGTGACGCAAATTGCGCACTTTTTTTAATTTCTCCCTTGTTTGCGAAAAACGCAAGAAAGGCATCCGCAGTCCGGGGTTCCTCCTGCGCGAAAAGCTGCCTTTTCAATTCCGGCAGTCCGAACCCGCTGCGCAGCGGAAAGCGGGAATGATATTCTGCTAACGCGCCACAGATTTCCTGCCGCACATCGGCAAGTATTGCAGGCGGGACGGCGATTTGATCGCTTACGGCGACTACTTTGCCCTGTTCAAGCAAAATATGCAGCGCGGTTAAAAACGCGGAGGAATCAATCTGGGGGAAACCGTTTTGAATTTCTTCAACGGTACGGATTTTTTTGCAGAATGCGGGTCGATCGGAAAGCTCCAGCAAAAGCTGTTCCTGCAGACTGCCGGTGTCGTACAGCTGAAAGCGCGTAAGCACCGTTTCGTCAAAACGCTTGCGCTTTGGCGGGCAGGAATTCAGCACCACTCCGCCGCCGATGGTTTTGAGCGGCGAGTAAAAGCGAACCACAAAATGGTCGCCGTTCTGCACAGCCACCGGCTCTTCCAGCCGAAGCTGCGCGTAGCACTGCTCCCCGGCACGCAGGCGGTCCGTGTTCAGCAGCCTTACCCGGCACAGCAGGGTTGCCGTGCCGAGGAACAGATGGAGCCTGTCGTTATTCGCAATTTCATACTCCATATTTTTTAGTCCGGTTAATTTTACATCGAGCAGCTCCGTCATTTTCAGCGAACCGGGGGTTGCCAGCACTTCCCCGCGGGAAAGCTCCTCTTTTTTAACGCCGGGCAAATTCACGGCGACGCGCTGCCCCGGGAATCCCTCAGCGATATCCTGCCCGCAGCTTTGCAGCCCGCGCACGCGAACCGTCTTTTCCTGCGGGTAAACCATCACCGTATCGTCCAGACTGATTTTTCCGGAGGTCAGCGTACCGGTCACCACCGTGCCAAACCCCTGCATGGTAAAAGCGCGGTCGATAAACAGGCGGAACCGCGGCCCGCATGAACGCGGCTGAAGCCGCCGCGCCTCGTCATTCAGCAACCCGCGCAGCTCCTCAATGCCCTGCCCCGTCCGTGTGGAAACCGCCTGTACCGGTGCGTGCTCCAAAAAAGTTCCGGCGAAGCGTTCCGCAATATCCTGCCGTGCAAGCGCGAGAATTTCTTCGTCCGCCAAATCGCATTTTGTAATCACGACAATACCGCGGCGCACGCCAAGCAGGGACAGGATATCCAAGTGCTCCACGGTCTGCGGCATAACGCCCTCGTCGGCCGCGACCACCATCAAAACCAAATCCAGCTGGCTGACACCGGCAAGCATATTGCGTATGAATTTTTCGTGCCCGGGAACATCGATGATATCCGTGTGCGTATCCCCGTTGAGCATCATATGCGCGAAGCCGAGGTCAATGGTAATGCCGCGGCGCTTTTCCTCCGCAAGGCGGTCGGTGTCAATGCCGGTAAGCGCTTGAATCAGGCAGGTCTTTCCGTGGTCAATATGACCGGCAGTGCCGATAATCATATGCTTCATTGTCTGCTTCCCCCTGCACACTGTACTACCGCGCGCGCAACAAGCGGAAGCTCCGGCTGCTGAATGGTACAGACGTCGAGTATAAGCTGATTTTTGGCAATGCGCGCAATCACTGGGATTTTTAGCGCGCGCAGCCGCTGTTCCAGTTCCGCAACCGTAATATTGTTTGGCCGAATTGCCACCGCGTACCCGGAAAGAGCCTGCCCGGGCACCGAGCCGCCGCCGATTTGGCGCTCCTCCATGATGACCTCCGCTTCACACGCGGCGCCCTGCTCCCGAATTTGGCGGCACAGCTCCTCTGCGTTTGGCTTTAAAGAGTCGGAGCGCATCATATGCAGAACCGGAATTTCGTCCATATGCTCCGGGTCGGTATAAAGCCGCAGGGTAGCCTCTAAAGCGGCAAGCGAAAGCTTGTCGATTCGCAGAGCACGCGCCAGCGGATTTTTACGCATAAGCCCGATTTTCTCTTTGCTCCCCAACAAAATGCCGCACTGCGGCCCGCCAAGCAGCTTGTCGCCGCTGAACATCACAATGTCCGCGCCGTCGCGGATTGCCTGCGGCACCGTCGGTTCATCGTGAAAAGGATACCACCGGGCATCTAAAATTGCACCGCTGCCCAGATCATACAGCACCGGCACCCCCTGTTTTTCGCCGAGCTCCGCCAGCTGGCGAACCGAAACGTCCTCGGTAAATCCCACTATTTTATAATTACTCGTATGCACCTTTAAAATTGCGCCCACATCCTTGGTTTTCAGCGCGTCTTCATAATCGCGCAGGTGGGTCTTGTTGGTGGTGCCCACTTCGGCGATTCTGCCGCCGCTTTGCTCCATAATGTCCGGAATACGAAAGGAATCACCGATTTCCACCAGTTCCCCGCGTGAAACAAGGATTCTTTTATTTTTGGCGAAGGTACACAGTGCCAGCAAAAGTGCAGCCGCGTTGTTGTTGACGACAAGGGCTGCTTCGGCACCGGAAATGGTGCGTAGCAAATCCTCAATATGTTCATTGCGGTTGCCTCGCGCGCCGGTTTGCAGGTTGTACTCCAGATTGCTGTACCCTTCGGCTACCTCGGTAATTGCTTTCACCGCGCTTTTGCACAGCGGCGCTCTTCCCAAATTGGTGTGCAAGATTACGCCTGTGGCGTTGATGACGCGCCGCAGGTTGGTCTGAACAAGCTTTTCCGTTCGCAGGGCAACCCCATCAGCCAACGCGCCGACAGACGGGATTTCGGTACAGTCGCCGTGCAGAATTTGCGAACGCAGCGCTTCCAGCTCCTCCCGAACCGCGCGTAAAACAATTGTGCGCGGGCAGTTTTTCAATTCTTTCACGACTGCCGCACTCTCCAAAAGCTCGTCCACCTTTGGGATTCCCCTCAAAAGTTCCTTTTTTTCCGCCATTCCGATTCGCCTCCTTCCGGTTGTAAGTTCATCCGTCGCTTCGTAACCGGATCAATAAATTTATCTGTCCGTAATACTGCGTTCCAATATTTTATGCACACAGTCCGCCGCTTCGTCCACCTCATCCGCCGTATTGAAATGGCTGACGGAAAAGCGAACCGTGCCCTGCGGATAAGTACCCAGCGTTTTGTGTGCGTTGGGTGCGCAGTGCAGGCCGCAGCGCGTCATAACGCCGCATTTGCTGTCTAAAAGATAAGCGATTTCCGCATTGTCGCGGTCCGTGAAGTCCACGGAAACGATGGGGGCTTTTTGAGTATCCTCCACGCCGACAATCCGCAGCTTTTCACAGGCAAGCCGGCGGGTAAGCCGGGCCGCGAGTGAAAGCTCCGTTTCCCGAATCTTGTCAATCCCATTGCTTTGCAGGTAGCTCAGCGCGGCGTTCAAGCCGTAAATACCGGGCAGGTTCGGTGTACCGGCCTCAAACTTGTCCGGCAGAAGTTCCGGCATGGTTTCGAGCTGGGAAAAGCTCCCGGTACCCCCCGCAACCAACGGCTCCAATTGCGCGGCAAGCGCACTGCCAACCAAAAATCCGCCGATTCCCTGCGGGCCTGACAATCCCTTGTGGCCTGTAAACGCCAAAGCGTCAATGTGCATATCCTGCATATCAATCGGGAAAACACCGGCGGTCTGGGCGCTGTCAACAATAAAAAACAGCCCGTGTTCACGGCAGATTTCGCCCACCTGCTTCAGCGGCATCAGCGTGCCGCAAACATTTGAAGCATGGGTCAGGATGACCGCGCGTGTGTTGGGCTTTATCATCGGCTTCAGCCGCTCCAGAACCAGTTCGCCCTGCCGGTTGCAGGGAATCCGGTCAAATTCCACGCCGTGCGCTTCAAGCTGAGCAAGCGGACGCATGACCGCGTTATGTTCCATCGCGCTTACCAAAACATGGTCGCCCGACTTTAAAAGGCCCTTGCAAAGCTGATTGAGCGCCATGGTAATATTCATTGTAAAAATAACATTTCGGCTGTCGTCAAAATGGAACAGCGAACAAAGCTTTTCCCGCGTATCCAACACGGTTTCGGAAGCGCTGTAGGCCTTCTCATAACCGCCGCGGTTGATGTTGCACCCGACCTCTTCCATAAAGAACTGCATCTGCTTCACAACTCCGGGCGCTTTGGGGAAGCTTGTACTCGCGTTATCTAAATATATATTTTTCATAGCTTACCTCATATTAAGGGATTTCAACAATCCTTCTGTTATTATTCTACTATGATTTATATTTTCATGCCATAGTTATCGAAAATATTTATGAGAAATGTTTATTGACCGGAAAACATAATCGCTGATACTAATCTTTAATTAAAAAGTTGACGTTTTTAATTAAAGGGCGCTCGGCTGCGCCAAGCTTTCTTTGCGCTAATAAGCGCAAAACACGTCTCATGCAAAATCCAACGCGCTTCGCGCTATAAAAAG
>DAMDEB010000215.1:0-5378 GCA_032090075.1 Caproiciproducens sp. | reverse complement strand
ACAGTTTTAAACAGGGCGAAGTAGATGAAAAAACGATTGGATGTTTGATGGCGGGAGGTAGGAAGAATGAAAACATTAGTCAAAGTTCTTAAAAAGCCAATTACCTCAACTTTAATAGCGATCCTTTTTGGGTTTTTAGTTTCGGCTATTATACTTGCATTTGCCGGCTACAATCCATTCGAGGCTTTTGGGGCGCTCTTTAATGGAATTTTTGCAAGGCCAAAGTATATTTCCAATGTAATTATTAAGGCGACGCCGATTATTCTAACAGGCTTGAGTGTTGCATTTGCTTTTAAAACCGGGTTGTTTAATATCGGTGCTGAAGGCCAATACATAGCCGGAACGATTGCGGCTGTATGCGTAGGTGCAAAGCTCAATTTGGCTCCGATCATTCAAGTCCCTATCGTTGTATTGTCCGGCGTTCTTGCCGGTGCAATTTTCGGTATCATTATCGGCTATTTAAAAGCGAAGTTTGGCATTCATGAAGTAATTACCAGCATTATGCTGAACTGGATTGCACTTTATCTCTCTAATTTTGTTCTGAACACAACAGCGTACCATCTTCCGGATTCAACCAGTTCCTATCCGGTCAATGAGTCCAGTTATACCATGCTCCTGCCGAAATGGAAAACTTCAGATGCAGGTATGGCTGCGTTAAAACCGACCAAATGGCTATATGAAGTGATGCTGAAAACAGATATCAACTTTGGCATTTTGATTGCTATTATTCTGGCCATAGTAGTATGGGTTCTGTTGTATCGTTCCACCAAAGGCTATGAGTTGCGTTCCGTCGGTTTTAACCGTGACGCTGCTGAGTTTGCCGGAATCAATGTTAACCGCAATATTACGCAGGCAATGCTTATTGCCGGTGCATTGGCCGGACTTGCCGGCGCGTTGGCAATTACAGGTACTTCACCGCATAAACTTTCGACAATGGCCGCATTTGAAAACAACGGGTTCAACGGCTTGTCTGTTGCTCTGATTGCGGGATCTTCTCCCATTGGCTGTATTTTTGCAGGTTTACTTTTTGGTGGTCTGCTTTACGGCGGGCAAAGTGTACAGCAGGATGTTGGTGCTCCTACTGAGATTATCAATATTATGATTGGTATCATTGTATTTTTTGTGGCGCTGACAAAAGTTGTGCCTTCACTGGCCGACAAGCTTGAAAAGAGAGGTGCTCACCGTGTTAAATGAGATTTTATTGCTGATCGGGATTACACTGATGTACTCCACACCGTTGGTTTTTGGCGCGCTCGGCGGCGTTATTTCTGAGCGTTCCGGCGTAATTAACATCGGTATTGAGGGCATGATGACAGTGGGTGCCTTTACGGCTGCTGCGGTGAGCTATTTCACCGGAAATCCATGGCTTGGTTTGCTTGCTGCGGGCGCGGCAGGCGGTTTGATTTCGCTCCTGCATGCCATTGCTTCCGTTACCTTTAAGGCGGATCAGACCATCTCCGGTATTGCGATTAATTTAATTGGGCCAGGTTTTGCACTGTTCTTTTGCCGTATGCTGTTTGATAAAGCAACTATGACGCTTCCGGGGAAAACATTGCCTAAACTTTTTGATGAAAAAATATTTGGGGACAGCGCAATGAAAAACCTAAATGTTGATATCACCGTTGTTCTTGGACTGATTGCGGCGATTGCTATGTGGTTCTTTCTGTACAAAACTAAGTGGGGACTTCATGTGCGTGCGGTCGGTGAACATCCTGCCGCAGCCGATACCCTGGGAATTAATGTCAGCCGCACCCGCTACCTCTGTGTAATTGTTTCCGGTATTTTAGCCGGTTTCGGTGGTGCTTCAATGACGTTGGCTATTATTTCCCAGTTTACACCTACTGCTATCAGCGGCCAGGGCTTTATCGCAATGGCGGCTGTCATATTCGGAAAGTGGACTCCATTCGGTGCATACGGCGCATGTATGCTCTTTGGTTTCGCACAAGCGCTGACGGTTGTTTTAGGCGGCGGCAATTTTGCCGTACCTTCACAAATTCTCGCAATGCTGCCGTATGTTTTAACAATTGTAGTGCTCATCCTGTTTGTCGGTCGTTCAGTCGCGCCAAAGGCTGACGGCGAGCCGTATGAAAAGGGTGTCAGATAAGGTTGTGCAATGTATACGGCCTCGCTCGACAGTCAACTATTTTTAAAATAGAGGAGTAAATACAATTGATGGATAACAAGGAAATATTAAGCAAGGTTGACCATACTCTGCTGACGCAAACCGCCACATGGGCGGAGATTAAACAGATTTGCGACGATGCCGTACAGTATCACACGGCATCAGTCTGCATCCCAGCTGCCTATGTGAAACGTGCTAAAGATTATGTCGGAGACAAAATGGCTGTTTGTACTGTCATCGGTTTCCCGAACGGGTACTCTACAACCGCTGTTAAGGTCTTTGAGGCGAAGGACGCAATCAAAAACGGCGCTGACGAAATCGACATGGTTATTAATATCGGCTATATAAAAGATGGCCTTTATGAATTGCAGTTGGATGAAATCAAACAGGTCAAAGCGGCCTGCGGTACTCATGTCTTAAAGGTTATTATTGAGACCTGCCTCCTAACGGATGAGGAGAAGATAAAGATGTGCGAGGTCGTAACAAACTCCGGTGCGGACTTCATCAAAACTTCGACCGGATTTTCAACCGCGGGCGCGACCTTTGATGATGTCGCACTTTTTGCAAAGCATATCGGGCCAAACGTAAAGATCAAGGCGGCCGGTGGAATTCAAACACTCGATGATGCCGAGCGGTTTATTTCTCTTGGCGCTTCCCGTTTGGGGACGAGCAGAATTATCAAAATCATAAAAAATGAGGAAGCTCACGGGTATTGATGGTTTACGCTTTAAACAATAAAAACCATGAATTGGGGAGCGGCAGTTGTCGTTCCTCAATTCTATCTAAAGAAACAGGTGTTACGATGGAAAATTACAAAGAATTAGCAGATGCGGCGATTGCCGCCCGAAAAATGGCATATACACCCTATTCTGAATTTAAAGTTGGCGCGGCTCTTCTGACCAAAGGCGGAAAGATTTACCGGGGCTGTAACATCGAAAACGCGACCTATACACCCACAAACTGTGCGGAGCGAACTGCCTTTTTCAAGGCAATCAGCGAAGGAGAACACGAGTTCCAATGCATTGCTATTGTCGGTGGAAAAGGAGAGGAGCTTTCCGGTAAAATATGCCCTCCATGTGGTGTTTGCCGCCAAGTTATGATGGAATTCTGCGACCCGGACAGCTTCAAAATTATCCTTGTGAAAAGTGCGGATGAATGGGAAGTGTATACGCTGAGAGAATTAATGCCGTTCGGCTTTAGCCCCGCTAACTTAAACGAATAATTCCAAGT
Organism: Caproiciproducens sp.; assembly: GCA_032090075.1. Classification (GTDB taxonomy): domain Bacteria; phylum Bacillota; class Clostridia; order Oscillospirales; family Acutalibacteraceae; genus Caproiciproducens. The sequence goes on along the minus strand of DAMDEB010000215.1, from coordinate 2,026 downwards.
TGCGTATTGTCTTGCACCAAGCAGGAGTGGCTCTGAGTTGAATTCTTTATTGCTGCCGGATTTCCGCGTAAGACCGGCGGGTGCATTGATAAATTTTTGCGCGGAGGAATGAAGGAATATGCATGAGAATGTATGATATTATTACCAAAAAACGCGATGGCGGTGAGCTGACGAATGAAGAAATTCAGTTCTTTATTGGCGGTTACGTTAAGGGAGAAATTCCGGACTATCAGGTTTCCGCACTTTTAATGGCGATTTATTTCAAAGGCATGACGGATCAGGAAACGGCAAACCTAACAATGTGTATGGCGAATTCCGGAGAAACTGTCGATCTATCCTCCATAGATGGAATTAAAGTAGATAAGCACAGCACCGGTGGTGTAGGGGATAAGACAACGCTGATTATTTCACCGATTGTCGCGTCGCTCGGGGTTCGCGTCGCAAAGATGAGCGGTCGCGGTCTTGGCCATACGGGCGGTACAGTTGATAAGATGGAATCTATTCCGGGAATGCAGACTTCGATTGACCGGGAAAAATTCTTCGACATTGTCCGTAAAGTCGGTGTCAGTGTAATCGGTCAGTCCGGTAACCTTGTGCCCGCGGACAAAAAACTTTATGCTCTGCGTGACGTAACCGCTACAATTGAAAGCATTCCGCTGATCGCTTCGAGTATTATGAGTAAAAAAATTGCCGCCGGTTCCGACTGCATCTTGTTGGACGTAAAGACCGGAAGCGGCGCATTCATGAAAACTGTCGATGATTCTATTCGATTAGCACAAGCGATGGTTGCAATCGGTGAGCACGTCGGGCGCAAAACAATTGCGTTGATCACCGATATGGATCGCCCGCTCGGCAATGCGATTGGCAATTCACTTGAAATTATGGAAGTTTGCCAAACGCTCAAGGGACACGGCCCCGCTGATTTAACCGAGATTTGCATTGATTTGGCTGCCAATATGCTTTTCTTAGCAAATAAGGGAAGTATAGAAGAATGCAAAAAGACAGCGCAGCAGGAAATCGCAAATGGGGAAGCCTTTACAAAGCTGAAAGAAATGGTTGCGGCACAGGGCGGCGATACGAGCGTCCTTGATGACAACGCAAGATTCGAGCAGGCAAAGGTCAAACATGAGGTTTTGGCACAAAGTGAGGGTTATCTTTATTCGATGAACACGGAGCAATGCGGAATCGCTTCCGTAGAACTTGGCGCCGGCAGAGAGAAAAAAGAAGATTCCATTGATTTCAGCGCCGGAATTATACTTCGTAAAAAAATTGGCGATTACGTTAAAATGGGCGATGTGATTGCAGTGTTCTATTCTTCTTCCATTGACAAATGCCTTGAAGCGGAAAAACTCTTTGAAAGCGCGGTTACCATTCGTTCCACAGCGCCCAAAGAAGTGCCGATTATTCATGCAAGGGTTACGAAAGACAGAGTAGAAAAATATTAATAACAAAACGGACAGGAGATTTCTCCTGTCCGTTTTGTTATTTCGTTATTATTTTTCTTTTATTATAAACTTTTTCCAATAGCATTCAAGTAGATTAAATGGAAACATACGTCCCCGAAACAGCAGCAGCATGGCAATTGCGGCTTGAACAGCTCCAATTACAAAGAACAAAATGTGTAAAAAGACAATGGAGCGAGGCATAATGCATTGCACGATAATCCAAATTACCAACGCCCATCCGAACACGCTGCTGACATAAGGGAAATACCATGGACTGCGCTGTACAAACACAGCAGCAACCACATTTCCGACTCCGATTACACCAAACAGCAGGATTCCGGGAATCAAAAAATCAGAAAACGGCGAATTTTTCAGCATATCCGTAGGAGCGCCAAGCGGACTTTGCGGATTCGATATTGCGGCAAAGCCGCCTGCCATAGCGCCGATTCCAACAAGTAAATGCAAAACAAATAAAATACGATGAAGAGCTTTTATTTTATTCGCCCCCTTATGTCATTCTGTAAATCAATGCTTTAAGGCTTATTCAGCAAGCCCTTCAAACTGCATGTTGTAGTAATTTG
>DAMDEB010000214.1:0-5388 GCA_032090075.1 Caproiciproducens sp. | reverse complement strand
CGCGAAGATGCTGACCGGCTTGGATATGACACACAACAGCCGTGGCGAAACATGGTGTTATCACAGCTTGATAATATCGCAAAGCAATCCAATATTCCGCTCCAAAACCTCCACTGGTACGCCGGTATGCATAACACCGGACATCACCCACACATTCATCTAATCGTATTTAGCGATAACCCAAAAGAGGGTAAGCTTACGGCTGAAGGAATCAAGGCAATGAAGGCCGGATTTTCGCAAAGCATATTTCACGACGAACGGCTGCATATTTATGAGCAGAAAACACAACTGCGGGATAACATTAAAAATCAGATAGAAATCATTTTTGACCGGCTTGACACAAATTCTGAAAAACAATTCAGTGATAAAGAAGCGGCTATAATCTACCAAAAGCTTTTCGAGCTTGGGGCAGCCGTCAAAGAGCTGCCCGGACGGCATGTTTATAAATTTCTGCCCAAAGAGCTAAAGCCTGTGGTGGACGAGCTGATGGCATTATTGGTTAAGGCTCCGGAGATACAAAGGCTCTATGAACTCTATTGCGGCGGTCATGCGGAATTGGAGAAGATGTACCGGCTGAACCCAAATGATGTCAAGCCCATCGTTGATAACAAGGAATTCTACGGTATCAAAAATCAGATTGTCACACAGGCCGAAAAACTTGCTGAAGAATTGGAGCAAAAAAGCGGACGCGCGTCCGCTTTTCAAAATGGGCCGGTTGAGTTAGATTCTGAACCGGAGCCACAAACAGCCCCACATTCAGATGGAAATTTGGATTCTCTATATGAGAACATTCCTCCGGAACAGGAATTTCAAGCACCACCGTATGAGCAGTCGGATGAGGATGAATACAGCGTACCCTCCTCCGACGACAATCTTTCATCTCTTTATGACAATGTTCCCCCGGAATCAGAAAACCAAACGAATCCCATAGACGACTATGAACCACCGGCTGAATCTGAACCGATCCAAAATAAAGTGAACGACTCTACCCCGGATGGAAAATTCAGTTCATATAACCGTAAAGCTGACACTTTTACGGAAACCTATACGAAAGCCATGAACGGGAATACAGAAGCGCGGTATCAGCTTGCAAAAAAATACTTGTATGGTACTGATGTGGAAAAAGATTATATTCAGGCTCAAATGTGGTATGGTCTTGCAGCTGCTTCCGGTCACAGCCGCGCAAAATATGAGTTGGGTAAAATGTACCTATATGGAATCGGCATCGAAAAAGACCTGGTTCTCGGTAAAGAATATTGTCTTGACGCCTATTGGGATTTCCGTTCAACAGTGACCGCCGAAATTGGTTATGATGTTGGAAGTGACATTTACGCTAACACTCCAATTCAGAAACTCGGATTGCCTGCATTAAGTAAAGGAAGTGCCTACCTTGAGTATTGTTTAGGACGCATGGAATACGCCGGTGAGGGCGTTGAAAAGAACTATGCAATAGCGCACAGATGGTTTGAATCAGCAGCATATCATAAACATGTACACTCGGAGTATTATCTCGGTAAGCTCTGCTATACCGGAGAAGGTGTGACACAAAGCTACACCGACGCAGCTGAACACTACGAAGCCGCCGCGAATGGTAAGGATAAATACGCTTATTATGCAATTGGTAAAATGTGTTTTGACGGGAAAGGCGTCCAACAGGATTATACTCATGCGGCGCAATGGTTTTCTCAGGCTTCAAAGGAAGATGTTCCCTACGCTGACTATCAGCTTGCTAAGATGTGTGAGAAAGGTTTGTGTGTGGATCAGGATACCGTTGTTGCAGGGATTCTGTATAAAAAAGCATTGGGTGAGTTTTTGGAACAGGAAAAACAACAATCGGACGGGTTCATCGAATGTCGTATCGGGCAAATGTATTCAAGAGGTGAAGGAACGCCGGTGGATGTTTCAGAAGCCATAAAATGGTTTACCGCTGCAGAACAAAATGAAAATCCACACGCTTCCTATTGTTTAGGCAAACTGTATTTAAAGGGTGAGGGCATAGAACAAAATTATGTGACGGCTTTTCGCTATCTTTTAAAGGCCGGAGAGCAGGAAGATAAAAGCGCGTATTACACGCTTGGCATCATGTATCTTGATGGAAAAGGCGTGCAACAGGATTATCTTCAAGCTGCCAAATGGCTTGAAAAGGCATCTGATGAAAACCTTCCTTATGCGGACTATAAACTTGCAGGAATGTATTTCGAGGGTAAAGGCGTCACCCGGGATGAAACAAGAGCTTTTGAATTATATCAAAAAGCGCTGTCCGAATACCTGCAGCAGGAGGAACAGCAGCCGGATTCAGCCGTCGAGTACCGTATTGCTCAAATGTACGAAAATGGGCTGGGTTCTAAAGCGAATATTCCGGAGGCTGCCAAATGGTTCACACAAGCAGCGGAAAATGGTCACAGCTACGCGCAATACAAACTAAGTAAACTGAATCTTTCTGGCAAAGGAATCCGGCCGGATGCACAGGTAGCCAATCAATATCACAAAATGGCGCTTGAATCCTTTATCAAAGAGGATCAGGATACTCCGGACGCAATTCGGGAATCCATTATTGCAAAGATGTACCTGCAGGGGGATTCTTACGCATTGGGCTTTGGCAGTGTGCCAAATTATGCTGCAGCCGCACAGTGGTTTGAAAAGTCTATCCAAAACGGCAATTCCGATGCTACGTTAGAGCTTGCAAAATTGATTGAATCCGGACAGGGAGTTAAAAAGGATTTAAACAGGGTGCAGCAGCTGTACAGTGTGTCTCTGCAGGGCTTTGTAAAGCAGTATGCACTGCTTAGCCCTAACAAAGAAAACATAAAAAAGGTGTCGATTTTAGCTTTTCGTATTGCCCGGATGTATTTTGAAGGAAAAGGCACACCAGGTGATGCAGTACAGGCTCTTAACTGGTTCATGAAATCAGCGGATTTAAACAATTCAGTTGCACAATACCAAGTCGGTAAAATGCTACTTGTTGGTACCGGGGGAACCAAGGATGACCATCAAGCTTTTGAATACTTCATGCGGTCGGCGCAATCGGCAAATGAATATGCTCAATATCAAGTCGGTAAAATGTTTGAAAAAGGTATCGGTGTGGTTGCTGATGATCAGGCGGCAAAACATTGGTATCAAGTTTCGGCCGAAAACGGGAACGAAGCCGCGCAGAACAAGCTTAAACAGCTTGAAAACGGCGAAGAGTTCAGTTCCCCCGGTGTTTTGGGCGTTCTCATGCGGCTACTTGCTCACAATATGGGTGACCACATTACCGATAGCACAACGCGGAAATTCAGACAAGATAAGAAACTGCTCCAAAAGCAGCGTCAAATGAAGGCCGCGCAAGGGCATAAAGATGAAATTGAAGAAAGCATGTAAGGAGTGACAATTATGTCAAAGTTTATTAATTTCTCCGAAGAAGAAGTCTACCGCGCGGCTCACACGGAAATCAAGAGCATCCTGGAGGCAAAAGGTGAAAAAGCCAATCCGAGTGGCAGTGAATGGGAATGGGAAGCGAACCACAGCGTTAAATTCCGCAATCACGTATTCTACGATCATTCTACCGGCGACAAAGGTACCGCCATTGACTTTTTATGCTTATTCTTTAATATGAGTTTTCAAGATGCGGTTTGCACACTCATTAATAAGGATTATGATGGTGTTGAATTCATCCGCTCTGAACCAAAACCAAAAGAGAAACCGGTGTTCAAGCTGCCCGCTAAAAGCAGAACGATGCATCGGATATATGCCTACCTTATGAGGGAACGCTGTATTGATCAGGATGTGATTTCATTCTTTGTGCATAACAGGAGCCTGTACGAGAGTGCCAACACGCATAATGCCGTATTCGTCGGTTATGATTCTGCCGGAAATGCACGAGCTGCTCATCAGCGTGGAACGTTGACGGTAGGGCCTCCGTACCGCAGGGATGTTTCTGGCTCGGAGAAAGAATACTTCTTTAATTACGTTGGCAGTTCTAACAGGGTGTATGTGTTCGAAGCACCGATTGATATGCTTTCGTTCATCACTCTATATAGCCAAAAAGAATGGCAGCATCACAATTACATAGCATTGGGCGGAGTAGCGGATCGGGCGCTGCTCCGTTTTTTATTGGAGCATCCTCAAATAACACAAGTGATTTTGTGTTTGGATAATGACGAAACTGGGCAAGCAGCAGACAATCAACTGAAGAATATTCTGGAGCGTACCGGCAGCGGATTGATAATTGAGGGTATAGACGCCCAAATGCAGGAGAATCTGAAACGTGGCTATGAGATTAGTATTCTAAAACCAAGAAAAAAGGACTGGAACGAGGATTTGAAAAGAATGAAATCATACATTTCATAAAGATTAAATATTATTTCATGTTATATCTTACCAATTATAAGTATCTGGTATTGGTTGACATTATCTTCTATTTATTTTATGCTTTATTTAAGTTTTAAGAAGAGGGGCAGAATATGAAAATTTCAGCAAAATTTATAGCACTACTACTTGTATCAATTATGGTAATTCAATCTTTTACGACTATGGCATTTGCGGCAGAAGAGTCAAAATTCACCACCCAATCTCCTTACAGCAGAAATGTTGAATCGGTGGAGCAACAGTCTATCCAAGACTCTGCACAATTCGCGGATACAAAGGATTCTAATGCACAGATTATTGCGGAAGATCCTGAAAAAAGGACGGAAAACAGCAAAACGTTTTTGATGAATGATGGATCTTATATGTTGGCAGCCTATAATGAACCTGTCCATTACCAAGACGAGGAAGGTGTATGGCAGGATATTGACAATACCCTGAGTGTAGAGGATCAAACACTTACACAGGATACCCAGTCGGATATAAATGCTGAGAGTTCCCAGCCTGAGATAAGTGCTGAGAGTTCACAACCTGCGGCAAGTGCTGGGAGTTCCCAACCTGCCATAAGTGCTGAGAGTTCCCAACCTGCGGCAAGTGCTGAAAGTTCCCAACCTGCGACAAGTGCTGAGAATTCCCAGCCGGTCATAAATGCTAAAAACTCGCAGCAGCCGGAAGTTGCTGAAGATTCGCAGCAATTGGGAAATAAAGCTGGAAAGTTAAAAATAAAGTTCTCCAAAAAAATGAAACCGGAAAAAACAATTTCATTAACAACCAGTGACTATGCGATCAGCTGGGGAATTGACGGAGCAAGCAAGGTAAAGTCCGAAATTATTCCACAAAAAAACAGCGAGGAAACGGAAAGTCATAATGATCAATTTCTAAAATTGAAGAAGCTCAATAATGAAGTACTGTATAGGGATGCATTTCCTGAAACCGATGTACAGTACTATATTTCCTCAAGCTCTATAAAAGAGAATATTATACTAAAATCAAAAGATGCCACCAAACAATTTACGGAAACATATCAAATTGGCGATTTAGTGG
>DAMDEB010000213.1:4834-5577 GCA_032090075.1 Caproiciproducens sp. | reverse complement strand
ATTTTTTACTTTTGAAAGAGGGAATATAGGAACGGCAATTTACCGTAGTGCCAATATATTCCTCGTGCTCCAAGATATGTGAAACGGAATTGTGACTCCATGCGTACGGTTTGTTTAACTTTAGAGCAGCGCTATTTGTACCATAAGTGCGGTAATCATAGACTGTGGGTGAAACAACCTGTTCCTCCTACAAAATCCGTGCAATTTTGCTTGGGCCGAATCCGCTGGCACACAGGGCGAAGATACGTCGAACAATCGGGGCAGTATCCTCATTGGGAATAATCCGCTTCGGGTCATTGGGGTCTTTCTGGTAGCCGTAGGGCGGCTTAGAGCCCATCCGCTCTCCACGCTTTGCAGCTGCCATCTTCACTGCCTTGATTTTCTTGCTAGTGTCACGGGCGTGCCACTCGTTAAATAAGTCACGGATTGCAAGGCTTTCGTCCACTCCCTTGTCAGTGTCCACACCGTCATTGATGGCAATGTAGCGGATACCATAATCAGGGAATTTTTCTTCCATCAAATAGCCCATCACAAGGCGGTTTCTGCCCAGCCGTGAATGGTCTTTCACAATGATGGTGGATACATTTCCAGCTTCGACCTCTGCCATCATTTCATTATAGGCAGGGCGGTCAAAGGTCACACCGCTAAATCCATCGTCTGCCCAAATTTTCGGGTTAGGAAAGCCGTTTTTCTCGGCGTATTCAGCCAGTATCTGCTTCTGGTGCTGGATACTGCCCGATTCC
>DAMDEB010000213.1:3866-4824 GCA_032090075.1 Caproiciproducens sp. | reverse complement strand
GTCCTCTTGACTTAAACGGCAGTAGAGAGCCGTAATTTTCTCGTTTTGCTGTAACAATGCTTTTTACTCCTTTCCTTCGTACAGCCAAAACGATTCCGAATAAATTGTATGAATCTATTTTACTCAGAATCGTTCTGCGCGTCCAGACATTTTAATCTTTGTTTTGGTTATCATCTATGTCACGTTCAATCAGGCGGGTGATTTTATCCTCCGCAGACAGCGTGGAATCCTCTTTGAAATAAGTATTTACAAGGTATTTGATACCCCCAATGACATAGCAAAGAGCCGGACGCTTGCCCGGCTCTTCCTGCTGTTCCCATGTACCTTTTTTGCTCTCAAATAAACGGTGCAGTTTTTGAAAAAACAGCTTAATGCGGTTACAATTCATATTCATTTTCCTCCTCATATTCGATGTAATAGTCGTGGTATGGTGCATTGTGCCGTTGCTCCTCCTGCCAGCGCAATACCTCGGCAAGGGTATCCGCTATGGTAGCCAGAAGAAGCCCAGCTTGTTGGCTTTCTGCCTGTGCCTTTTCGTGTGCCTGCCTCGCTTTCTCCAGCATGGAATCCAATGCCTTGCGGGATAGGGCGATCTCGATTTCCTGCTTCGTCATGCCGTCAAAGGGAACATCCCGAAAATACATATCCTGATAGCGGTCGGGAGTATCCGGACAATGAAGATGGCCCAGCTCCAACAAAACCTCCTGCAACAGCTGCATATCACTGCGCCCGATTCTTGCAAGCGCGGTATTACAGTTCCATGTATTCCTAAAGTTTTCTATGCTAAAATCGCCGTAGGACATCAGCTTGCGGTTAGAGCATTTGCGTTCGGATTGCAAGCCGTATACACCAGTAGGAATGGTAAACAAAACACTTTTTTCACTCACATCGGCATCTATTCCGAGACTTTCCATGCGGTGCATGAAGTCAGCACTGTTGTGACTAAGCATAAGGTTAT
>DAMDEB010000213.1:343-3856 GCA_032090075.1 Caproiciproducens sp. | reverse complement strand
CTGCCGTTTCCAGCTTGATGTTTGGGAATACTCCCCATAGGAACGGTGTCCCTTTCTGCCATGCTCAATAACGGACAATCCATTCTCTAAACAAAGTTTATCAGAAATGGAGCGCATACTCTTCAAATCCTCTGGACTGGACTGCCATTTATAGCCGTTTTCATGGCTGACGGAATTGACGATATAGTGTATGTGCATATGCTGTTCATTGGTATGTACAGCCATCACGACCTGAAAGCCTTGAAAATGCTCATACCGCTTGATAAACTCCTGACCGATTTTGTATGCCAGTTCGGGGTTTACGTTATCTCTTGGGTCAAAGCTCTGCACAAAGTGGGCATACTGCCGTCCCGTGTCCTTGTGAAAGGCCCGTTTGGCGATGACCATCTGCTGGTACTCCTTGCCCTTTAGCAAGTCCTTACAGTAGACCAATGCGCCGTTTTGGGTCTTTCGGTCATCTTTAATATAGTCCAGCACCGCCCGCAGTGCCGCAAGATTGCCGACACGCACCTTAATCGGCTTAACTATCGCCATCTTCATCACTTCCCAACGTTATGTAAATACGTTCCAGCACAGCGGAAAGCTGTGCCTGCATTTCTTCCAGATTGGGATTCTGCACCGCCCTCTGGTGACAAAGCATCGTGAGCTGGTTAAGATTCGTACCGATTTTATTTAACTCATAACTGCACTTGTCCAATCCTTTGATGTTGTGGACTTCTTTTCCCAACACGGCATGACGGCAGAAATCGGAAAGTCGGATACCAGACCTTTTCACTTTGGACTGAATAAGCTTATGTTCATAGTCCGATACCCGAAATGAAATTTTATGGGTTCTGTTCATGGGAATACTCCTTTCTGAATGGAGTTCCAAGGGTGCAAAAGCATTTGCGCTTTTTACCTCTGCGGAGCAGGAAAACTATCTGCGCACCGCAAGGTGCGAGGACGGATGTCCGACAGATAGGACGCTTGCCACACCCTTCGGGTGTGAGTCCGTCCCTGTTGTCTGACGCTCTTCGCAAAAAGAAAAGAGGGTAAGAGTGCAAAAACTACTTATATAGGCAGTTTTGCACTCTTACCCTCAAAAGGACTCAAAAATAGTTCTGTGCGAAAAATCACACAGAGCTATTTGGTCACAATTCTATAATACAAATAAACATACTATCCCCTTGGAACCGGCTGTTTCTTTTTAAAAATCTGACATTCATAAAATAATAAAGGCGTAATAAAAAGGTTTTCCAGTCCACAATGCCAATTTGCAGGTTACGCAAATCCCATAACAGCCGCCCCCGATTCTTTCTCAAATCGGGGTGATGCATGTTGCCGTCTTTCAGGCCTGCCGCCATGGCAGAAGTATCATAATAACGCATTAAGGTCGTTGCAATTCCGCTGTACCGCACAGCAGTAACAGCCGCAAGGTGTATCGCCGGATATTAAAATCCGTCAGCGCCCTTCGGCTTGTCGCTCGCCCAATGCTCACGTTGCATTGCGGGATACCATATTCATTTGTCAAGGTTCAAAGCTATGATTCTATACTAGCATAGACATGATTAGTTGTAAAGTAAGTAGCGAAAGTGATTGTGAAATCAGCAACCCTCCGACTAATTACCAATTTTAATTATATCCTTATATGTCATTTGTTTAGCGTTTTCTTCAAAGACAAAAGAATGTTGTTGGATTTTCTTATACTGTTCCGTGACAGGTTTAAAACAGATAAATAATAGAAAGCAACCGATGTGCCTACAAGTATCAGAATACTAGTCAAAGATGAAATCACATGACCTCCAAAGCTATACGTTATCCCCATATATTCTTTGAATTCACTCAAATATTTGGTCTCAATTCCATTAAAGGTAATACGCATTGGCTCTTCCATCAGCACTTGTCGGAAAAGAGCCGCCGCATGAGACACGGGGAACACTTTTATAACGAATTGTACAGATGCTGGTAAATCCCCGATGGGAAGATAAATTCCTGTAAGAAATCCAATTAGTGTTCCAATAACTGTTCCTGCTGTGCTGAACGCGTGGTGGCTTTTGAAAAACGATACAATAAAACACATAAGTGATGTATTTGCCATGCTAGATAGGAAAATTAACAGTATGATCTTTAAGGCAGAGCTAGGGTTAACCCAATCACCGCCTTTCAGCACAATATAAACTTCGGCACCCACAAAGGTTATAAGCGACATAATGATACCTATCAGCAGTGCACTACCAAGATACCCTTTTGTAAGACTACTTTTTCTAATGGGTGAGGAATAGAAATCCTTATCTATTTTTTTGATTTTGTCATCGATTAAGACCCCCAATGCACCCATTGTAGTCGTTGCCGAAGCGACGGCAATCAATCCAGCCATAAGCCAGCTATTCATCAGAAAACCCACATTTTGAAGTCCATGCATGGAATCCGGAAGCCATACATTACCCAAAAACACTGCATAAAGCGCAAGGATAATAAAAACTGCCATTAGTGAGAAAAACACCGCGCCTCTGTCACGGAAAAACAGCTTGAGATTGCGTTTTAAAAAAATGTTCATTGTCTTAACTCCTTTCCCGTAATTCCGATAAAAGCATCGTCCATTGTTCCCTGTTGTACTTGGAAACCACTGATATAGGCCTTGCACCTTTCTAATATTGGTATGGCTGCCATTGTATCAGGCAGTTTTACAAGAAATTCACTAGAAGTTACCTTAAAATCAAGTTGTAACTCATTTAAAGTCCGCTGAAGAATAATCTGATTCGCCGGGAACAACCTTAAAGTGTCGGACGAATAATGGGTTCTCAGTTCTGACGGTGTACCTTTAGCAACAATTGTTCCGTGGTCTATGACAATCACATAATCAGATTCGGCGGCTTCTTCCATATAATGGGTTGTCAGAAAGACAGTCATCCCGTCATTCAATTGTAGCCGTTTTATCGTATTCCAAATGCTTTTCCGTGTTTGTGGATCTAAACCCGTTGTAGGCTCATCAAGGAATAGAATCTGGGGCTTTTGTAACAGTGCTCGGGCAATATCCACTCTGCGTCGCTGACCACCAGAAAGCTTGCCATAAGGGCAGTCTATTATCTCACTAAGTTCTGTAGCTTGAATGACCTCATATATAGTACTTTTAATTTTGTTTTTTTCCGATGTATAAAGCCCAGCCCTGACAGTAAGGTTTTCACGAACAGTAAGCAAATCGTCCAGCACATGATCCTGAAAAACGATACCTGTAATTTGCCTTATTTTCTGACTCTCATATCGTAGATCGTAGCCTCCTATAACACACTCGCCACTGTCGAAATCTAACAGTGTACATAAAATATCAATTGTCGTTGACTTTCCAGCTCCATTGGGTCCAAGGAAGGAAAACAGCTTTCCTTTTTCAACATAAAAGCTAATGTCATTTACAGCTCTTACATTCCCGTAGGTTTTTTTTAAGCCAGATATTTCAATTATTTTGTTCATAGCAATCTCTCCCTTCGAAATCACTATAACAAGGCAGCTTTACTCTTTCAATAGATGCTGCCGTAT
>DAMDEB010000213.1:0-333 GCA_032090075.1 Caproiciproducens sp. | reverse complement strand
GTAAGCTGTAAAAAAAGGATGGTAAGCTGCAACAGCTGACCATCCTTTTTTATATTTACAATAATTAAGAATCATAACGTTGTTTTAGTCTATCGTTTAATTTATCGCTCAATTTTCTGTCTCTGTATCTGTTAGATAAGAATATTACGACATATACTAGTAGAATAGATATAAGAAACACTGCAATTTCTTTAGTGTCCCTTGGGTTTACCCAATCCCAAAGAAACGCAAAATATAGGAGGATTGCTGCAAGAACAATAAAATGGATAATATAACGCATGAGCATTTGCTTTTTATCAAGCTCTCTGCGGCAAAAGAAAATGATAAGTGCCA
>DAMDEB010000212.1:3813-5603 GCA_032090075.1 Caproiciproducens sp. | reverse complement strand
ATGTCGTCATTCGTCCCGAGCATATTGACTTTGTCGACCCCGACGCAAGCCACATTTCCGGTACGGTCACCAGCGTCAATTTCAAAGGCGTGCATTACGTAATTATCGTCGATGTTCGCGACTTCAAATGGATGATACAGTCCACTGATTTTCAGGAAGTCGGCAAAAAAATCGGCCTTGTACTTCAGCCGGACGATATCCATATTATGCATAAGTCCGAGTACTCAGGTATGTTCGGCGATTACAGCACCTTCAGCGATGAAATGGACGAGGACAGTCAGCCTCAATCCGAGGAAGGTGAGGTTGAAAATTAAGAATGAAAGCTAAATCTGCAGCGGCGCCATATGCCGTTTGGATGTCTATTTTTATTATCGTGCCGATGATTTTGGTGGTTATATTTGCATTCACCGATAAAAGCGGCGCCTTTACTTTAAAGAACATTGCAGGAGTAGGTCAATACTCAAATGTTTTTTTACGTTCTATTTGGCTTGGAGCCCTCGCAACCGTTATTTCGCTGATTCTGGGCTATCCGCTCGCCTATATTATTTCTCACATTAATGTGCGCCGTCAGAGCATTATGGTAATGCTTGTGATGCTGCCGATGTGGATGAATTTTCTGCTCAGAACCTACGCATGGATGACGCTGTTGGAGGACAATGGCATTATCAACAACGTTCTTGCGTCTTTTGGCCTTGAAAGGCTGCACATGATTAATACACAGGGCGCGGTTGTGCTCGGAATGGTTTACAACTATATTCCGTATATGATCCTTCCGCTGTATTCGGTTCTGACAAAAATCGACGGCAACGTAATCGAGGCAGCACAGGATCTGGGAGCAAATCAGCGTAAAGTATTTATGAAGGTTATACTGCCCATGAGTACGCCCGGAATGATTTCCGGCATCACAATGGTATTTGTGCCGGCTGTCAGCACCTTTATTATTTCCAAAATGCTGGGCGGCGGTGCAAACCTGCTAATTGGCGACTTGATTGATATGCAGTTTCTCGGCAGTGCCTACAATCCGAATCTCGGCTCTGCAATCTCGCTTGTACTGATGGTGCTGATTTTGATCTGTATGGGGATTATGAATCAGTTTGACGATGGCGAAAACAGCGGGGGAGGAATCATGATATGAAGGTATTATCAAAAATTTATATGGCGTTTATATTCTTCTTTCTTTACGCCCCGATTTTCGTTCTCATCATCTTTTCATTTAATGATTCCACCACCATGAGCCGTTCAGTATGGTCCGGCTTTTCATTAAAATGGTACACAAAGCTGTTTCAGGATGGAATGATTCTTGATGCACTGCGCAACACGCTTATCATTGCGCTGATTGCCGCTATTGTTTCGACTGTGTTGGGTACTGCCGCAGCAATTGGTATCGGTGGGATGAACAAGTGGATGAGGCGCGTAACCATGAATGTGACGAACCTGCCTATGGTCAATCCCGAAATCGTCACCGGTGTTTCTTTGATGCTGCTTTTCGTGTTTGTTGCCAGGGGTTTTGGTAATGTGTCGCTCGGCATGCTTTCACTGATCTTGGCACACATCACATTTTGCCTGCCATATGTGATCTTGTCAGTCATGCCGAAACTTCGGCAGATGGATCCCCATCTTTACGAGGCGGCACAGGATCTTGGGTGTAACCCTGTCCTTGCTTTCTTTAAAGTTGTTCTGCCCGAAATCATGCCGGGTGTTGTAACAGGAATGATTATGGCGTTCACACTTTCGATTGATGATTTTGTTATCAGCTACTTTACAAGCGGAACTACGCAAACGCTCCCGAT
>DAMDEB010000212.1:3351-3803 GCA_032090075.1 Caproiciproducens sp. | reverse complement strand
AAGAGGATCAGTCCGGAAATCAACGCGCTTTCCACTCTCCTTTTCGGTACGATCATGGTGCTGCTCTTAATCGTCAACTTACGCCAGTCCAAGGATAAAAAGGTGGAAGAAAATATGATGGAGGAGGCATAAGCTGTTGAAAAAATGGGTTGCAGCTTTAATAGCTGCTTTGATGATGACCGTCAGCATCTGTCCTTCTGCTTTTGCTGCGGGGACAGACGAAAAGCCTACGGCTGCAAAAACAGGTGTTACCATCAATGTTTATAATTGGGGTGAATATATTTCAAATGGTGTTGATGACACCATTGATGTCAATAAGGAGTTCACGAAGAAGACCGGAATCGACGTAAATTACACTACCTTTGACACCAATGAATCCCTGTACTCCAAGCTTGCCAACGGTGGAGCAAATTATGATATTATTGTTCCGTCCGATTATATGGTTTCCAAGC
>DAMDEB010000212.1:1844-3261 GCA_032090075.1 Caproiciproducens sp. | reverse complement strand
TGGTAGAAAAACTTAATTTTAATAATATCCCGAATTTTAAGTATATTGATAAGCAATTTCTCAATCCGAAGTACGACCAGACCAATGCGTATTCCGTACCTTACACATGGGGTGTTGTCGGCATTTTCTATAATAAAAAATATGTTACAGAACCGGTGGACAGCTGGAAGATTCTGTGGAACAAAAAATATTCGGGCAAAATCCTGATGTTTGATAATCCGCGCGATTCTTTCGGTATTGCACAAAAGCTTCTCGGTTTTTCTTACAACAGTACGAATTCCGAGGAATGGGAAAAAGCAGCTAATCTTTTAAAAGAGCAAAAGCCGCTCGTTCAGGCATATGTCATGGATCAAATTTTTGATAAGATGTCCAGCGGTGACGCATGGCTTGCACCTTACTACGCGGGCGATGCCGCCACCCTTGTCGCGGATAATCCGAATATCGGTTTCTCAATTCCGACTAAGGAGGGCACCAACTTCTTTGTAGATGCAATTTGTATTCCGGCAGGCGCACAGCATAAAAAAGAAGCGGAAGCGTATATTAACTTCCTTTGCGACCCGGAAATCGCTGCCGCAAATGTCGATTACATTGGTTACTCTTCACCGGAAACAGCAGCGAAAAAACTTTTGCCGGCAGAAACCGTAAACAACCCGATTTTTTATCCGAGCGAGAGTATCCTGAAAAAATCAGAGACCTTTGTTAATCTTCCGGAGGACACGAACTTATTGCTCGACACGCTTTGGGCGGAAGTAAAAATGGGCGGCCCCGGTCAAACCGCTACGCTTGTAGTGGTTCTGGGAGGGTTTTTGCTGCTTTACATCGGAATCGTTGTTTATAAAAAGATAAAAGCAAAACGCGAATTACAATAAATAATAAAGTAAAGAGGTTCATACAATGGTCATACAGATTGGTGATCAAACCGGCTCAGCGCAAATCGATACCATGGGTGCGCAGTTGATTTCTTTAAAAAATGTGTCCGGGACAGAATATTTGTGGCAGGGAAATCCGGCGTATTGGAGCGGGCAGGCACCGCTCCTATTCCCGATGGTTGGCGCACTACGCAATGGAAAAACGATGATTGACGGCAAGGAATACGAAATGAAGCGCCATGGCCTTGCACGGAAAATGGAGTTTTCCAAGCTTGATTCCACCACATCCTCCGCCACTTTTTCACTGCGGGCGAGTGATGAAACGAAAAAGCAATTTCCGTTTGATTTTGATTTGACCGTTATTTACCGGTTTCATTCTTCTGCGCTGACCACTGAGTTCCATGTTGCAAATTTAGGAGAGAAACCCATGCCTTACGTGCTTGGAGGCCATCCTGCATTTAATTGCCCCCTTTCCAAAGAGGAGCGTTTTGAGGATTGGATGATTGAATTTGAGCAGAATGAAACGGCCGAATGCCCGCAAATTGATT
>DAMDEB010000212.1:443-1834 GCA_032090075.1 Caproiciproducens sp. | reverse complement strand
GATTTGCATACCGGCATGATTTTCTTTCATAAACGTGTTCCAATTTTAAAAAACGAAAAAACGATTTCATTGCAGCATAGCTTATTTGACCAAGATGCGCTGGTGTTCGATTCGCTTAAATCAAAAAAAGTAAAACTTTACAGCAGTAAGAGCGGTCACGGAGTTGAAATGGATTTCGCAGGTTTTGATTATTTTGGCATCTGGTCCGCTGTAAACAACGCCCCGTTTGTCGCTCTTGAGCCCTGGACGGGCTGTGCTACGGCTGAAGATGAGGACGATGATTTCTACCATAAGCGCGGGATGACGCTTTTACAGCCCGGACAGAGTGCAAAGCATGAGTTTACGATTACTATTTTATAAAACAACAAAAATTTTATAAAAACAAATTACAAAGAATTTAAAAATTGAACAGGCCGCAGTGTATATTATACGCTGCGGCTTGTTTGTAATTTAATCCCGTTATTTGAAAATATAGTCATTTCTGCCCTAAAAACGCGGAAGTGGGGTGTGATTTTCCATTTAATCCCGTAAAAAAAGATAATTGTCATAATATTTTCACCGTCCGGTGGCAGATTAATAGTGCGGCACAAGGGAGGTGAAAATTTGAAAAAAATTTTAAAAACGATAACCGCATTCGCTGCCACTCTTACTCTTTTATATCTTGTAAGCATAGGTATGGCAAATTATTTTACTCCTGACTCTTATAAAATCACTGCCGGAACCGGTCTTCAATGGGGATCTGATGCGATTACAGCAGTTACCGAAAACGGCAACGATATTTCCACTGAGGTATATTCTGTACCCAATAAAAGCTACAAAGCGCAATTAATGCTTTATCATATTCTGCCCATAAAAACGGTCAATGTGGATGTTGTAAAAGAAACAATGCTCGTGCCATGCGGTACACCTTTTGGAATTAAAATGCTCACAAATGGAGTTGTCGTAGTCGGCGTAGCTGATATTAAAACTGCATCGGGAACAATTAATCCTGCAGCAGTCGCCGAACTAAAGGTCGGCGATATAATCACTGCAATCAATGGAAAAGAAGTTAATACCAATGCGGAAATTATTGAAACAGTAACAAACAGCGAAGGAAAAGAACTAAATTTTTCTTTTTATAGAAACAACACAAATTTTTCAACCAAATTAAAGCCGGTAAAATCCGAAACAGATGCCACTTATAAAGCCGGTATATGGTTGAGGGACAGTACTGCCGGCATTGGGACACTCACCTTTTACAACCCAGCAACAAAATCCTTCGGTGGTTTGGGACATGGAGTATGTGATGCCGATACCAATGAACTAATGCCTCTTTTAAACGGCGATATTGTTCCGGTTACAATCAGCGGTATTACGAAGGGCGAAAAAGGAAATCCCGGTGAGCTTCGCGG
>DAMDEB010000212.1:0-433 GCA_032090075.1 Caproiciproducens sp. | reverse complement strand
CAGACACCCCGATGGGAACCCTTGATGCAAACGTACCCGCGGGAGTTTACGGCTCCCTTAATTTTGCCCCCAAAGGCGGCGCTCTGGAAGTTGCAATGAAACAGGAGGTTAAGACCGGTGCTGCAAAAATTTTAACCACAATAGACGGCGGAAAGCCGCAATACTATGATGTCGAGATTGAAAAAATTGATTATCGCGATAGCGTACAAAGTAAAAATATGGTAGTTCGTATTACTGACGAAAATCTGATTCATGCAACGGGAGGAATCGTGCAGGGAATGAGCGGCAGTCCAATCATTCAGAACAATAAGATCATTGGCGCAGTTACTCATGTTTTTGTAAATGATCCAACGCGTGGTTACGGTATATTTTCTGAAAACATGCTTGTTGTATCTCAAAGTGTGAGCGCGGCAGCACTCTCAAAAGCATCCTA
>DAMDEB010000211.1:5403-5647 GCA_032090075.1 Caproiciproducens sp. | reverse complement strand
CGAGATATTGGGCGCATGATGCCGGATTTGTATTTCGCAGGAAGATTTCTGCGACCTGTGCTTCTTCGCGGCGATGTTCTTGTTTTTGAAGCAGATGAAGAACGGCTGGACGAGATCATGCGGTTTATGCATGAATGGTTTGAAGAAGATTTCGAGCATCTGCGGTTTTACGGTGGGCGCAACTTAAATACCATGATTCCCATTATTCCAGTGCCTATTGAATAACAGAAAATTCGCTTCTCTT
>DAMDEB010000211.1:0-5393 GCA_032090075.1 Caproiciproducens sp. | reverse complement strand
TTTTAAGTCGGGCTTTTGCCCGGCTTTTTTGGCATACAGACAAGCCGCGACAGAATATCCATTTATGTGATATTTCGGGGGAGGCGATGCTTTGGAGAAATCAAATTTTCCGCAGGAACTGGCGGCGTTAAGACAGTGGGTATGCTGGCGGCTGGAACCGGATTCGTCTGGCCGTGACGCGAAGGTGCCGTATTGCCCCTTATCCGGCAAACGGGCAAGTTCCGGAACTCCCGCAACATGGGGGACGTTAAGCGAGGCGCAGCTTGCTTTCGATAAATATAACTATAGCGGCGTGGGCTTTGTGTTTACGGCGGAATCCGGAATCGTAGGCGTAGACATTGACCATTGTCTTGATGCCGACGGAAAGCCAAACGAAACAGCCTCTGCTATTCTCACTCGAATCCCACAGACTTACGTGGAAATCAGTCCATCCGGAACAGGACTGCATATCTTTTTATACGGAGCGATTCCTCCGGGCGGCAACAAAAATTCAAAAACCGGTGTGGAAATGTATGCCCACCACCGCTATTTCACGATAACGGGCAGGCGGTATTCCGAATGTGCCGATATCATTGCCGCTGATAACGGCGCGCTTGAATATATCCATGAAACCTTCATCAAAACCGGCAGAAAAAAGGTTGTAAAATCAAGAAATGCGCCGACAATCAAGCTTTCCGATCAGGAACTGCTTGATTTGGCGCAGAAATCAAAGGATAAAGATCGATTCGGGCAGCTTTGGCAGGGCGACTGGTCAGGGCAATACAAGAGCCAGTCGGAAGCAGATTTTGCTCTTTGCTGTAAGCTCGCTTTTTGGTCTGGACGAAATAACGAGCAGATAGATCGGCTTTTCCGGCAATCGGGGCTGTTTCGCGAAAAGTGGGATGCCCAGCATCATGCAAGCGGCGAATCCTACGGCGAGAGCACTGTGCGCAGAGCGTGTGAAACCACCGATCAGTGTTATTCCCCGCCACCCAAGCCGGAGGAGGACGACACCGGGATTTTTGAACATAACGGACGGTATTACCGTGCCCGAGGCGATAAGGTGTACCCTTTGACAAATTTCATCATCCAGCCCATTGAGATGATTACTGCTGAGGAAGATACCCAGTTGACCTGCGATTTGGTGACGACGCGTGGAAAAATCTTCAGGCAAACCCTGATGACCAGTGACTTTTCAAATCTTCAGAAAATCAAAAACGTCCTGAACAAGAAAACCATATCTCTGAGCTATCTCGGCTCGGAAAGTGAACTGGAACTCTTAAAAATCCACATATCAGATCTTGATTGGGTGATGAAAAAAGGCGTGAAAGCGCTGGGGATTTATCCACGTAAAAAACAGCTGGTCTTCGTATCTCCCGCGGGCGCGGTTGCGCCGGGCGGTAAAGCCGTTACGGATATGCTGCAGCTGGAACGGTTTCAGGTAATTGAAAGCGATATACTGAAATATCCGCTGCTCGACCGCGACGGAATGCTTTCATTAGGTCAGTGGTTGATGTCATACAATGAACCGGCGAAATCCATTCCTATCCTCGCGTGGGTTTCGGGCTGTTTCATCAAGCCGCACCTTCGACGGCTTGGAATCAAATTCCCCCACCTGTTTTTGATTGGCGAAGCCGGGAGTGGAAAAAGCAACACGTTGGAACGGGTGATTCTCCCTGTATTTTCCCGAACCAAAGTCTGCGCCGCCTCGCAGGTAACGCCGTTTTCTATTATGAAGGAGGGTGCGTCCAGCAACATTATTCCGCAGGCGCTGGATGAATTCAAGCCGTCAAAGCTGGATAAAATACGGTTGAATACGCTCTACAACCACTTTAGGGACAGCTACGACTGGCACGAGGGCATTCGTGGCAGGGCGGATCAAAGCTTTGTGCTGTACGATCTCCTTGCCCCCATTGTAGTTGCCGGAGAGGAAAGCGCGGATGAAACCGCCATTCGCGAACGGAGCATTGAGCTTTTGTTTTCAAAAAGGGATTTGAAAACACCGGGGCATAAAGAAGCGTTCGCACAGTTATCCGCCCATGGTGAATTGCTGGGTTCGTTTGGACGCAGTCTGCTGGACGCCGCTCTACAAGCGAAACCTTCTGTCATAAAAAGCTGGTATGACGAGGGCATGTCACTTTTCTCCGGCACTCTGCCCACGCGAATCACCAGCAACCTTTGCTGCGCATATTGCGGTTTATGCCTTGTGGCTCGGGTCTGCAACGCCGTCGGGCTGCCATGGGATGAGGTGTTCCCATTTGACCATGAGGCCTGTGCGCAACAGCTAGAGTATTCAGCAACAGAATATCTGCTGGACGGCGGGGCGCATAACAAGTCGGTTGTCGAGCAGACGTTTGAAGTTCTGGCGCGGATGAAGCTGGCCGAGGGAAAAGACTACGCCTTTGAAAACAACGGGCAGTTCCTATGCCTGTGCCTTTCCAGCGTTTACGACAGATACACCCGGTACCGGAAGGACTACGCCGTTGGCGGAGAAATCCTGTCCTATGCCCAGTTCCGCAAGCAGCTGGAGCATTGCGAGTTCTTTGTGGCAAAGAACAAATCCAAGCGGATGGGTGACGAGGTGAGGAAAATCTGGGTGGTGGACTTTGAGGCTCTTCAGCATATATGCGATGTTTCCGGGTTTACGCATCACACAGAAGACGCGCCTTCAAGCGAGGATGGCGGCAGCTGACTGTAACTTTTTTATATTATGTAACCAAGTAACTTATTATATTAGGGCTACGCGGAACGAGGTGACTGCTCCATAGAAATAGATACATATATATACGTATATCCGAAGCTCTCTGAATTTTCAGGTTACGAGTTACGGGGTTACACCCCTGTGTTCTGTTCAAAACTGCCGTTTCCTTGCCGATCAGGGGGAGGGGGCGGTCTGAATCTCTACGACTTTTGGTTTTGCGGAACGCGGTAGGGCTACGCGCACAACTCCGCGATTTCAAGAAAGGCAAATTTCCGTTTGACCGGACAGCTTCAAAAAAGCCGCTTGAAATAAGGCTTTGCGGAGTGGATTAAGAGCCGAACTTGATTGCAATGGAACCGCTTGATAATTTACCATGATTCTTTTTTTGCCGGGGTTCAATTGTTTATATATATATCCCCCGAGCCCCATCCACAGGGCGGCGCTGGCGGCTTGTCCGGCTCAGGCAGAAATGGTGTCCCGGTCATGTAAAATGCACCGGAAATTTCGCATAGAATATAACAGTTTCGCTTTTTCAGGAGGTGGAGAATATGGCGAATGGTCATGGCGGCAGGAGGCCGGGCGCGGGGCGACCGAAAAAGCCGCTGGCGGAAAAGCTTCTGGAAGGAAATCCGGGTAAACGCCCTATCAAAGTCGTTAATTTTGACGAGTCACAATTCCCGACAATCGAAGCGCCGGAATTTATCAAGGCACTTGATGTCAGCAACGTGCAGGTTCCAAAGCCCGAGGATATATTTAAACAAACCGTGGTGTGGCTGAAATTCACAAACTGTCTGCAGCTGGTGAACCCAGATATCATCAATGATTACGCCATTGCGAAAGCGCGGTGGTACGAGGCGGAGGCGTTTGTGGCACGGTACGGCTTTGTGCGGAAAACCGAAAAGGATAAAACGGAACTCAACCCGTTTATTGCCGCCTCTGCAATCTATTTCAAACAGGTGGATATCGCGTGGAACCGCATCTGGAGTATCGTTGCGGCAAACAGCGAACAGCCCTATGGAGGTGATCTCGGCGATGATTTGATTATGGGACTTTTAAATTTTAACCCTAGAAAGCATGATTGAAAGCGAGGTGACTGATGATGGAACTCAATATTAAACCGATTCCCGTAGAAATGCTGAATCCCGCAAAATATAATCCCCGCAAGGATTTACAGCCCGGCGATGCGGAGTACGAAAAACTGCTGCGCTCCATTGAGGAATTCGGTTATGTGGAGCCGATCATCTGGAATGAGCGAACAGGGAACATTGTAGGCGGTCACCAACGGTTCAAAATACTGAAACAGTTAGGAAATACCGAGATTCCATGTGTGATTATCAACCTTGACGAGCAGCGGGAAAAAGCCTTAAATGTGGCTCTGAACAAGATTTCCGGTGAATTTGACTTGCCACTGCTCAGTGATTTGCTGTATGAACTGAACAGCGACGGCTTCGACGTAAGCCTGACTGGGTTTGACCTCGAAGAAATTGACCGTTTGTTTCAGTCCCGGGCGCGAATGCAGGGGCAAATTGAGGAAGATGATTTTGACGCGGAGGCGGAAGCTGCCAAAATCACCGAGCCGGTTACAAAGCTCGGCGACATCTGGCTGCTCGGCAGACACCGGCTCATGTGCGGCGACAGCACGGATATCGGTGCGGTAGCACGGCTGATGGACGGAAAACGGGTACATATGATTTTTACAGACCCGCCATGGAATGTGGATTATGGCGCAGACAGCAAGCACCCCTCTTGGAAATCCCGCCAGATTCTGAACGACAAAATGAGCACCGAGGATTTCTACGCATTCCTGCTGGCAGCGTTTAAGGCGATGGCTTCCGTTTGCGAGCCGGGCGCGATGACCTATATGGTGATGTCTGCGCAGGAATGGGGCAGCTCGATGGGAACAATGAAAGAAGCTGGATTTCACTGGTCGTCCACAATTATCTGGGCAAAAGATACGCTTGTTTTATCGCGGAAGGACTATCACACGCAATATGAGCCGATCTGGTACGGCTGGCTGGATGGCGAAAAACGGCTGTGTCCCCTTCAAGACCGCAAGCAAAGTGATCTGTGGCAGATTGACCGCCCAAAAAGGAGCGAGGAACACCCGACCATGAAGCCAATCGCATTGGCGGGAAAAGCGATCAACAATTCCTCACGTCCGGGTGATGTGGTTCTTGACCTGTTTGGCGGTTCCGGCACGACGCTTCTGGCAGCGGAACAATCCGACCGGCTCAATTGCTCCATGGAGCTTGATCCGAAATACTGTGATGTGATTGTGAAGCGATATATCGAATTCCAAAAAAACGATGCCGATGTGTATCTTCTCCGTGATAAAAACAAGCTGGCATACAACGAAATTGAGGTGTAATGCCAGTTCTGATGGGATTCTCCATGTATTTCAACTTGATGTTTACCCCCGAAAGAGTGATTAATGGTACTGCGGAAACGCACAAATCACGAATTTACGGAGGAAACGAAAATGGAATTTAAGTTTAATGTATCAGGCACGGAGCGCAAAAGACTGGTCGGCGTAATCAGCGAGATTTTGAACATACCACAGAAATATCTTGGCGCGCCGGGTTTTGGATACGAAGTTGGCGGCTACACGGTAAATAAAAACGGGATTGTCAGCGGAGAATACAACTCAAGTCTCATGGCTTCCCTCATTGGGCAGGGCTTTAACCCGGAACCGTTCTCCTGCGCCCCCCTTGAG
>DAMDEB010000210.1:2059-5759 GCA_032090075.1 Caproiciproducens sp. | reverse complement strand
ACTTTTTGGGGTCATTTCACAATAGTGAACGGCCAAAGTCATGTGAAAAGCATACACTTCTCTAATAACATTATATGCTGTTGTCGAAATATGTCAATAGCGGAATTAAGGAGAGGTAGAAATGGTATGTCCTAAATGCGGTTCAGAGAATGTTACTGTTACCACTGAGCAAATTAGTGCGAAAACATCTAAAAAGGGAAATGGCTGCTTGTGGGGATTAGGGAGATTGTTATTGATAGTTTGTACGTTTGGATTATGGCTTTTAATAGGTAGGCACAAGGGAACCGGAAAGACTAAATTTGAAAGTCAGACTGTTGCAATTTGTCAAAAATGTGGAAATAAATGGACGGTATAAATATGAAAGTAATTATTCCTTTATTGCTTTGCGCGGTTTTGGCGTTGTCTTCAGTTGGGTGCTCTTCTACACCGTCAACCAGCTTGGTATCGAACACGGCAAACCCATCATCAGCACCTGTATCATCATCGGCGCCAACATCCAGCAGCGTTTCATCTCAAGCGGAAATTAAAGTTGATAACGGTGTACTTAGTGACACAATTACATTTCCTTCCTCTTTGTTTGAGGGTCAGAGCATAGATGCAATCAAAGCAGACGCTGCAAAAAGCGGTGTAACCGATGTAACGAAAAACAAAGATGGGTCCGTTACTTACAAGATGTCAAAAGCAACCCATCAAAAAATGATAGATGATACTAAGCAAACCACCGTAGGCGCTTTCAATAAAATGAAAAACAGTACGGATTCTTCGTATATTAAAGATATTACCTATAATAATAATTTTACTGAAGTAACGCTTATAATTGATAAATCAACTTATGATGATAGTTTAAGCGATGTCCTTACTTTTAATGTTGGTATGCAAACTTATTTTTATCAAGTAATAAATGGTGTCAAATCTGAATCAATCAAAACTACCATTAAATTTCAGGATCAAAAAACAAAGAAAGTATTTAAAACAGCCGTGTACCCCGATTGAGGTAAAAACAATAATAGCTGTAGATAAAAAACTCCCCACGTCGCATTGGCGTGGGGACCAGTTTTATCATTGGAGGTAATTGCATGGCACGAATAGTAAAGCGTGGAAAAGGATACCAAATCCGGGTATCTAACGGCTATACTTCGAACGGAAAGCAGATCATTCAAACAAACACCTGGGTACCTACACCGGGCATGACAGAAAAGCAAATCGAAAAAGAACTTGAACGGCAGAAGCTGTTCTTCGAGGAAAAATGCCATGGATTGGCCCAAAGTGCAAATATCAAGTTTCAAACATTCGCGGAACAGTGGTTTCAGAAATATGCTGAACCAAAGCTGCGTATTCGTACTGTTGACCGTTACAAACAATATACAGGCCGAGCCTATACGGCGATCGGCAGCCTTCACATGGATAAAATTGCTCCAAGACATATTCAGGCTTTTATAAACAATCTTCAGGAGCCGGATATCAAGGATGGAGGCGGTGCCTTAGCGCCGAAAACTGTCCGCGGATACCTTTCCTTTATTTCAACAGTTTTTGATTATGCTCTTAAAATGGATATGCTAAAGGACAATCCTTGCCGGCGTGTTATATTGCCAGCACTGAACCGAAAAGAACATGACTGTTATACGCTGGAGGAAGCTCAGACCTTTTTAAAATTGCTCGAAACAGAACCGCTACAGTTTCGGGCGTTCTTTACTCTGGCTATTTACGGTGGATTCCGTAAGGCTGAAATTCTTGGTCTTGAATGGAAGGACCTCGATTTTGAAAACTGTGTGATAAGCATCCAACGCACATCGCTGTATTCGAAGGAAAAAGGTGGAACTTTTACTGATACCACCAAGACAGAGAAATCCCAGCGTTCTCTGAAACTACCAAAAGAGATATTTGATTTACTTCTTGAACTAAAAGCGGAACAGGCTCAGGAGCGGTTAAAGCTCGGTGACCGATGGATAAATACCGATCGACTATTTACCTCCTGGAACGGTGAGCCAATGGGAACCTCTACGCCTTTAAAATGGTTGAACAACTTTACTGAAAAGAACGGATTAAGAAAAGCCACCGTTCACAGTTTCCGTCATCTGAATGCATCCCTGCTGATCAATGCAGGTGTCGATGTCAGAACCGTCTCTTCATCCTTGGGACATTCAGAAACATCCACCACTTTAAACATTTATGCTCATAGTTTTCAGGTTGCTCAAGCTAAAGCTTCTGACGCTGTGGCGGATGCACTGGACTTCAAAAAAGCATAACAAAAAAGTTGGTTTCGGACAGGTTTTTAAGGGTGTAAGAACCAAATAAGAACCGCAATGAAGATCGAAGCAAAAATAATCGGCCAAAAACCCGCACAAATGCTGAGTTTTTGGCCGATATGTTTGGTGGAGATGACGAGAGTCGAACTCGTGTCCGAAAATTGCTTACCAGAGTTTTCTACGAGTGTAGCCGATGATTTTACATTCCCTTTGCACAGCGCCCAAAGGCAGGCTCTGCGGTTCAGTAGCCTTTAAGTCATGATCAGAGTAAAGGCGTTCTCCGATTCACGTTCACCGCTAAGTGACGCCCTTATCCGAGCCGCGGTACTCCCGGTAAAGACGGCAGTCTAATTAGGCTGCAAACGCCATCCCATAATTGTTATTATAGTTAACGTTTTTGTTTTGATTTTTGTCATTTAAATTATGCTTGCAGAATTATAGCGTTCCGCTTCGCTACTCGCTTGCTAAGGCTCACAATCCCCGTCGAAACCTTTACATCCCCATGTAAAAATGAAAAATCACATTGCTATTATTATATGATAAACATATGAATAATATTTGAATCAGCGGTTCTTTTCCTTCATTGCGCGGTCAATATCGCGCTTGGCTGATTTGGCGGCCATATCGGCACGCTTATCGTACAGTTTTTTACCCTTGCACAACCCAACCTGCACTTTTACCATTGAACCTTTGAGGTAAACTGAAATCGGGATTAAAGAATAACCATCCTGTTTCACTAAAGCAAACAGACGCGTGATTTCCCTCTTGTGCATCAAAAGGCGGCGAACACGCATAGGATCCTGATTAAAGATATTTCCGTGATCATACGGGCTGATGTGCATCCCATTAATCAGAAGTTCACCCTTCACAATGGAGCACCAAGCATCCTTAAGATTCGCTTGCGATTTGCGAAGCGACTTGACCTCGGTACCGCAAAGCTCTATGCCGGCTTCCATGCTTTCCTCAACAAAATATTCATGGAAGGCTTTTTTATTTTGCGCCAATGTTTTTAAGTTATCTTTAGCCATATAAAAAAGCCCCCCTTACTATTTATATCGGTATTTGAGCATAGCATAACAAATGAAAAATGTCAAGTGTTATGTAAACTAAATTTCGCTACGGCCTTCAATCGCGCGGGAAAGCGTTACCTCGTCTGCATATTCCAAATCTCCGCCGACAGGTATTCCGTAGGCAAGGCGCGTTACTTTGACCCCGAGCGGCTTTAGCAAACGCGAAATATACATAGCAGTTGCTTCGCCTTCAACAGTCGGGTTGGTGGCCATGATGACTTCTTTGACAACATCATTATTGATCCGTGCCAGCAGTTCCTTGATGGTAAGCTGATCGGGTCCGACACCGCCGAGCGGGGAAATCGCACCATGAAGTACATGATAGGTTGCGTTAAACTCATGGGTGCGCTCAAGTGCAATCACATCTCGGGGGTCTTCGACAAC
>DAMDEB010000210.1:1583-2049 GCA_032090075.1 Caproiciproducens sp. | reverse complement strand
ATCGATTTATCGCGGGCATCGTTGCGGCACACGGGGCACAGTTCCTGATCCGTCAGGTTACAGCATATTTTACAATAATGA
This sequence comes from Caproiciproducens sp., assembly GCA_032090075.1. Lineage (GTDB taxonomy): Bacteria > Bacillota > Clostridia > Oscillospirales > Acutalibacteraceae > Caproiciproducens. The sequence continues at coordinate 1,968 of DAMDEB010000210.1, read as the reverse complement.
ATTTTATCGTGAGCATCTGTAATCGCATTAGCGAAATTCTCAGCACTCTCTTTTGAAAGGCCAAGCACATAATAAGCCAGGCGCTGTGCACTTTTATGCCCAATGCCCGGAAGACGCTCAAACTGCTCAATCAAGCGCGATAACGGTGCCACATTATAAGACGGCATAATTAAAACATCCCCGGCATATTGATGCCGCCGGAAATTTTCTCCATTCTCTCGCTCTTATCCGCAACAGCGGTGCGGAGGGCTTCGTTTACTGCGGCGATGACTAAATCGGAAAGCATTTCAACGTCCTCCGGGTCAACGACTTCCGGCTTAATATCAATTGCTTTCAGTTCCATTTTTCCTGTCATAATTTTCAACACTGCATTCTTTAACGTTTC
>DAMDEB010000210.1:0-1573 GCA_032090075.1 Caproiciproducens sp. | reverse complement strand
CGCCGCCCGCAGTTGCTGTGTATTCCTTTGCCTCAAGCTCAGCGGTTACCCCGTCCATGTCCTCTTGAATCTTTTGTGCCTGGCGTGCAAGCTGCTGTAAATTAGCGTTGCCGCCTCCGCCGTATCCCTGTGGTAATCTTGCTTTCATATAAACTTCCTCCTAATTTTTATTTTTTAATCACTTGAATGCCTTGATTTTCGGCCAACCCTGCCAGCTCGGCGAGCGGGTTATTTGATTTTTCTTGTTCCTTTTGGCTCTTATAGGGGCCTAATTTATAAGTCTTTCCTGTCACCTGCTGAATGGCACGACGCATATTTTCGCGCTGTGCCGGCTCCCGGAGCAGCCGGAACGCGATTTCATTCGGCGCATCAACCAACACATAAGGTCCGCTGATATAAGCGGTTGAACCGTTAAACGCGGATGCGATGACATGGGAATAACTTTTTAAAATTTGGAGAATTTCAGGCCATTCAGTAAGACGTTCGGCGCCGCTTTCAAGGCTCTGCACTTCTTGATGCGATATCGCCTCACCTGAATTTCTCGCCGGCTCAGGAGAAGGCTCGTCTTCTTCAGAGAGGGGCGGTGCGTGGCTGACCGTGGCTCCGCTTGCGGGTTGTTCCTTGACAGGTTCACGGCTGAGAGGTGCGGCCTTTGCAGGCTGCGGCCTCACTCCCCCACGCTCCAATGCTTCCAAACGGCGAACCAAAGCGTCGGTTGTGGAGTCCAGTTCCGGCGAACATAGGCGGATTATTGCCATTTCAAACTCAATGCGCCGGTCGCCGCCGCGATACATTTTTTCCAGCGCGGACTGAATGGTATCAAGTCCGTGCAAAATAGCGGGCAATGGAATGGAAAGCGCCTGCTTTGTTATATTTTCATATTCCGCGTCGGACACTACAATCATGTTGTGCGCATCCTTCATGGTTTTTATCAGCATTAAATTCCGAAAGTGCGATGAAAGCTCCTCGCAGAGCCTTGCCATATCCTTTGAGGAATTGTGCAGTCGGTCGATAATTTCAAGCGCCGAACCGGAATCATGTTTCTGAATTGCATCGGTCAGCTCAAAGAGATGTTCCCTGCCAACCAGCCCCGCCGTTTCATTCACGACTTCGACCGTCACATTTTTGCTTCGCCCGAGGCACTGATCCAGCAAAGAGAGTGCGTCACGCAGTGCGCCGTCCGCAAGGCGCGCAATCAAGAGCGCCGCCTGCGGGTCAATGACAGCATCTTCATGTTCTGTAACATAAGTGAGCCGGTCAGCAATTTCCTTTGGCGGAATGCGGCGGAAGTCGAAGCGCTGACAGCGCGACAAAATTGTGGCGGGAAGCTTATGCACTTCTGTTGTGGCAAGGATAAAGATAACGTGAGCGGGTGGCTCTTCGAGCGTTTTCAGCAATGCATTGAACGCGCCGGTCGAGAGCATGTGCACCTCATCAATAATATATACCCTGTATTTCGCTGCCACAGGAGTAAAGTTGGCTTCTTCACGCAAAGACCGGATATTGTCCACGCCGTTGTTGCTGGCGGCGTCTATCTCAACAATATCCATTACGGGGCCGCTGTCAACGCCGT
>DAMDEB010000209.1:4307-5772 GCA_032090075.1 Caproiciproducens sp. | reverse complement strand
ATGATGTTCATCGGCATCGCGGAATAATCCCATACATTCAGCTTCAATGCCACGTTGACAAGCAGTCCGGTTGCGAATTCTACCGCTGTGATAATGCTTGACCCGGCAAAGCATTTCATGCTCAGCGGTGCGCTTTTCATGTTGTGATTACATACACGGTCAATCAAACAAAGGCACACTCCACCCGCTGCGGCCATGGATATATCTGTTTTCCCACGACAGGTAATTTCAAGCAACGGATAAATTGTTCCACCTGTCAAAAATAAAAATGCGTATTTTTTCATCCCTTTTCACCCCCACTTGGCTTTCATAAGAATTGTTTGCAGGGCATGAAAAATTATGCGTTGACCTATAAATTTTTAAAAGTATCATCCGATAATTAAAGTACTTATATTAATTCTTTTTTAAAACGACATTTGCTTTATTAATTCGTCTAAATTTTCATCTCAACAGCTAATTTCGGAACATTGTCAGGAATGCAAATCAATATGAAACGGGTGATTGTGTGGATTTTAAAAGACACAAAATCGTTTTGACGATAGTTGCGGTTGTAGTGATTTTAGTTATTATTGGAACTTATTTTGTTTCTGGAGTACGTAATATCCTGATTACAGATACGCAGACCTCACTGCAAAAAATATCAGAGCAGGGCGCAAATGCGGTACAGACAGCTATTATTGGCCATCTTGACGCACTTAGCGCACTTTCCGAACAAAGCGCGCTAACGGACAAACACAGCAACAACGAAAAAATTAAAATTCTTGAAGTGGAAGCCAGTCGCAAGGATTTTGTGCGCGTAGCCTATGCGGATGCAAATGGAGATGCGATTACCAATGACGGTCAAACCGCTTCGGTGAGCGGAAGGGAATACTTTAAAAAAGCATTAAAAGGGCAACCTAATATATCAAGTGAATTGAGTGATATGTTTGGCAACGGGAGTAAAATTGTTGCCTATGCCGTTCCGGTCTCACGCAGGGGGAAAGTAGTCGGCGTATTGATTGCGACAGCCCACAGTGACGGCCATCTCAACATTATGGATAATGTTGCTGTCAGTTCGGACAATGCAATCTATGTTCTGTCGCGTAACGGCAATGTCATTTCCAACAGGACGGGGCAAGAGGATATGAATGATTTCTTTCAATATATCAGTTCGGAATCCAGTAAGCAGGACGTCGCTAATATTCAGCAGGACTTTCTTCAAAACAAATCCGGAAAAGGTTCCTACTCCATAAACAAGACAGAAAAGCTTGTTGGGTACAGCTATATTAAGGGCACCGACGGTTGGATGTTCATGGTTGCGGTTGAAAAAAGTAAAATTATGGCACAGGCTAATCAAATTCTTTTCATGAGCGGTATTTTATTCGGAATACTGATTATAGAATTTATTGTGATATCAATTTACTTTTTTAAGCTCAAAAAAAATAGCTACGAAGTACAGGTGCGAAGAGAACAGGAAATCAAATAT
>DAMDEB010000209.1:1234-4297 GCA_032090075.1 Caproiciproducens sp. | reverse complement strand
TTACTTATACCGACACACTGACAAAGCTGCCAAATCGGAATGGAATCAAAAAGCAAACGGCCGGTTGGCTTAACCAGTGCCGCACGAACTGCCAAAACGGAGGCGCATTTTTTCTTGATGTGGACAATTTTCAGTCCGTTAATAATACGTTTGGGCACGATGTCGGCGATGAATTTCTTGCTGAGGCAGCAGTACGGCTAACAAAAATAGAGGGCAAAGAAAATATTATCGGAAGAATTGGCGGAGATGAATTCGCTTTGCTTATTTTAAATGTTAATACTGTTGAGGATCTTGAAAGATATGCAAAGCATATCTTGGAAGTTTTTAAAGAGCCGTTTTTAATTCATGGGAATATTATTCAGCTTACCGTGAGCGTCGGCGCAATTTTGTTTAATTGTAATGAGAAAAAAAGCGAAAGTGAGTTCGATGAGATTATCGGCCGCGGCGAATTTGTGCTCAGTGAGGCAAAGCGCTTATCTAAAGGAAGCTATGCGTTATTTAATGATGACTTTGGGGGAACGATTGACCGTCAGCATAAAATGGATAGTGAACTGAAACAGTCGATTGAAAATAATGAATTGATTTGTTATTTTCAGCCGCAGTACAATAGTAAGACGAAAACCATTGTGGGTTTTGAAGCACTTGTTCGCTGGAACAGCGCCACATTCGGCATGATTTCTCCGCTGCAGTTTATTGAAATGGCCGAAAAGAACGGATTTATTATTGAGCTCGGCAGATGCGTGGTGGAACAGACTTTTGCTTTTGCAAAGAGTTTAGAGGGAAGAAATCTTCGGGTTTCGTTTAATACCTCGCCAACTGAGCTGCTGCAGATGGACTTTACCGACTATGTGATTGGCCGCTTTAACTATTATGGATTAGCCCCGGGGAGTGTAGCAATCGAGGTAACTGAATCCTGTTTGATTGAATCTTTTCAGGAGGTGGCTGAAAAGCTGCAAATTTTGAGTGACCACGGTATTATGGTTTATCTTGATGATTTTGGCACCGGTTTTTCTTCGTTGACCTATCTGAAAAATCTACCGATTTTTTCTGTGAAAATTGATAAAAGCTTTATTGATGAAATCGTAACTGATAAAACCGGGAGAGATATCGTGGACATGATTGTACTTTTGGCGCAAAAATTAAACCTTGAGGTGATTGCGGAAGGAGTGGAAACCGCACAGCAAATTCAGTGCGTTTCCAATTGCGGCTGCAACATCATTCAGGGATACTACATCAGCAAACCGGTTCCCCCTGAGCAGGCAAAGCTGCTGTTGGATGTACTGCATAAATAATGATGACATCATAGTGCGAAATTGATTGATTCTGCCCCGTAGTTTTTTTCCTGTTCTGTGATATAATTTAATAAAAGAAAGACTTTTTCAATTATTAGTCGATGAATTGAAAATATTTTCCGATTGAGACATACCCATTTAAGACGAGTTACATCATGAAAGGGAGATTCATATGAAGATCATCAGCGCACCGGAGTATCAAAGTATGAGCAGAAAAGCGGCAAATATTATTTCGGCTCAGGTTATCTTATTTCCAAATTCTGTTTTGGGACTTGCAACCGGTTCAACACCGCTTGGTGTTTACAGCCAGTTGATTGAGTGGTATAAAAAAGGCGATATTGATTTTTCAAGAGTTCACAGTGTCAACCTCGATGAATACTGTAATCTGCCGGTTGAACACGAACAAAGCTACCGCAATTATATGAACACCAATTTTTTCCACCATGTTAATATTCCGATGGAAAACACAAACGTTCCAAACGGTCTTGCAAAGGACATTGACGCGGAGTGCAATCGGTACGACAATGTAATCAGTAGCTTGGGCGGAATTGACTTACAACTTCTGGGTATCGGTCACACCGGCCATATCGGTTTTAACGAACCTGACGAAGATTTTGATAAAACCACACACTGCGTGAAGCTAAAGCAGCAGACTATTGATGCAAATGCACGCTTTTTTGAAAATGCCGGCGAAGTACCCAAATACGCTATTACCATGGGAATCAAGGCGATTATGCAGGCGAAAAAGCTTTTGCTGGTAGCCAATGGTGAGGGAAAAGCGGAAATTCTCTATCGTTCGCTGTTTGGCCCAATTACACCCGCGGTTCCGGCTTCTATTCTGCAGCTGCACAATGATGTGACCATCGTGGCAGACGAAGCGGCGCTCGCGGTTATTCGTGAAAAAGTTCCAAGTGCGATTGGCTGATTTAACTCAAATTTAACAGAGCGGACTTCGGTTCGCTCTTATTTTTTTACTTTATTTGTGATATAATAAATCCAATATCAGTTATGAAAGGAAGTATCCAAATGAGTTTTGGAAGTAAAATATTAAACTATCGTGAAGATATTTTGAAAGATTTGGCGGAGCTGATTACGATTCCTTCTGTGCGCAGTGAAGCGGAAGAAGGAATGCCTTTTGGAAAAAAACCCGCAAAGGCCTTGAATCGCATTCTCGACATGGCGGATCACATGGGCTTTGTCACAAAAAATATTGGGAATTACGCCGGTCACGCTGAATATGGCGATGGCGATGAAGTCGCTGCGGTGGTTGCCCATGTTGATATAGTTCCCGCAGGCGAAGGCTGGGATACCGATCCGTTTACCCTGACGCGCAAAGGCAATCTTTATTTTGGCCGCGGTGCTGCCGATGATAAAGGCGCCGCTATTGTTGCGCTTTACTGTCTAAAGGTTTTAAAGGATGAAGCGATCAAGCCGAAACGTCGTCTTCGTGTAATTTTCGGCGCGGGCGAAGAAACCGGAAGCAACGATCTTGAGATGTACTTGAAGTCCGAGCAGATGCCTGCCATGGCCTTTACGCCGGATTCCGAATATGGTATCTGCAACCGTGAAAAAGGTCTTCTGCGTCTAAATATTTTAGCAAAGGGAAATGATTCAAGCGTTATTCGAAAATTTATTTCCGGAACAGTGGTCAATGCAGTTCCTTCAAAGGCAACGGCTTTTATTAAATGCAATGACGCTGCGTGCACCGCGCTTGAAAGCGCAGCGAAGACGGCTGAAGGGAATTTCAACTTTATAAAGACGGACGATGGCT
>DAMDEB010000209.1:0-1224 GCA_032090075.1 Caproiciproducens sp. | reverse complement strand
GCTTTGAAGTTACTTCCATTGGCAAGGCTTCCCATGCTATGCAGCCGCAGGAGGGCTTTAATGCCGCGACGTATTTGATGAAGCTGTTGGGGAAGGTCTTTTCGGCAAACGAACTTGGCACTTTGGTCAGCTTTATTAATAATAGCATTGGCACGGAGCTTCACGGTGAATCGCTTGGAGTTAATACAAGCGACGAGGAATCCGGTCCGCTCACGCTGAACCTTGGCCTTGTCCGTATCGACAGTGACGGAGCGTCCATCGGCGTTGATATTCGTTATCCGGTCACAGCGAACGGGGAGAAGATTCTCACCGTTATAACAAGGGCTACGGCGGCAGGTGGGCTTGAAACATCGCTTAACTCCGACGTGAAGCCCCTCTTCCTGCCGGAGAGCAGTCCGTTCATTTCACTTTTGCAGGGAGCATATGCCGCAGTTACCGGCGAATCAGCAAGTATATACGCTACCGGAGGCGGCACCTACGCGCGGGCATTCGATGGTCACGCAGTTGCATTTGGTCCGTTTTTCCCCGACGAACCGGACCGCCGTTTGCACAATACCAACGAGAGCATTGATATTGACCGCTTTATGCTCCACGCACAGGTTTGCCTTGAGGCAATGTATCGTATGCTTTCAGAATAAACGGGGGTAGTAATGGAAAAATATAATCTTGTTACACTGGAAAATATTCTGAAAAATGAAGAAATTAACGCTTATATTACCAAGGGAAACGAAAATTTAGGCGTAATCGGATATACAGAGCATGGCTTTGCCCACGCAAAGCGCTCTTCAAATTATGCGAGTTATATTTTACGGTGTCTTCAATATGACGACCGCACCTGCGAACTCGCCGCTATTGCGGGCTATATGCACGATATTGGAAATGTGGTAAACCGTGTCGACCATGCGCAGAGCGGTGCGCTGATGGCGTTTCAGATACTCAACAGGCTTGGTATGTCACCCGTTGAGGTTGCGCTGATTGTAGCCGCCATCGGCAATCACGATGAAGGCACTGCCGCCGCGGTTAACCCGATTGCCGCCGCATTGATTCTTTCCGACAAGGGCGATGTTCGGCGCACCCGCGTTCGCGATAAAGAAACAGTGAATGCAGATATTCACGATCGTGTAAATTATGCGGTTGAGCGCGCTTCAACAGAGGTGGATGCCCAGAATAAAACAGCCACGCTCAATATTACAATCGACACGAAAATTTGCCCGGTGATGGAGT
>DAMDEB010000208.1:1194-5863 GCA_032090075.1 Caproiciproducens sp. | reverse complement strand
CGATACTGGCAATGTAACGGTTCAGCCGATTCAGTTCGTAAAAACACTTCTTGAGATTGAGGTCCAGCAGACCTCGCAGATCCGCTATTTCGGCGGCATATTTTCCAATCTTATCTGCTACACCTGACCCATGTGGCATACCGGTAATATGTGCAGTACAGGAAGTTGCCGATTCTTCCAGTTCCTGCAATCTGCGCTGCTGTTCCTCTATTTCACGGTTAAGATAATATAACTGTGAAAGCTCTTTTTTAGTCACGTTACCGCCTCCTCTCGATGTAGATTTGCTTTGACCGCATCAATTAAAGCAGCCTGCGTGTTGTTTTTATTTTTAAGAGCATTTAAAACATCTTCATCAATCGTACTCTTGGAAACAATATGATGAATGACCACTGTTTCTTTCTGCCCCTGCCGCCAAAGCCTGGCATTGGTTTGTTGATACAGTTCCAAACTCCATGTGAATCCAAACCAAATGAGGGTGGAGCCTCCCGATTGAAGGTTGAGGCCATGCCCAGCTGAAGCCGGATGAACCACTGCAACAGAAATTTTTCCAGCATTCCAACTTTTGATATCTTGCGAAGTATCCAATTTTTTGACTTTGAAGCGTTTACTGATGCGTTCCAGATCATGCTTGAACCAATAGGCAACCAACACCGGTTTACCATTGGCGGCTTCAATTAAATCTTCCAGCGCGTCCAGTTTCCGTTCATGAATGTTCTTCGCATTGCCGTTTTCATCATAAACCGCGCCGTTTGCCATTTGCAGCAGTTTGTTCGAAAGTCCCACCGCACTGGCGGCATCAATATCTCCATCCTCAAAGGCCAGCACCAAATCTTTTTTTAGCTTTTGGTACATCGTCATTTCTGAATCGGACAGATTGATTTCCACCTTGTTCATCACACATTCGGGCATTTTCAGGTAGTCCATACTTCTCATGCTGATGCAAATGTCAGAAATCTTCTCATAGATAGAGTTTTCTGCTTCCTCACGAGGTTTGTAGGAAAAGACAATCTGCTGATTGCGCTTGTCCGGCAGAAAATAGCGGTCACGAAAGCCACCGATATATCTTCCAAGGCGCTCACCCATATCAAGAATACCAATTTCAGCCCACAAATCCATTAGTCCGTTCGGCGAAGGCGTTCCGGTCAAGCCAACGATGCGTTTGACGCTCGGGCGTACTTTTCGGAGTGCTTTGAATCGCTGCGCCGAATGGGATTTGAAAGAGGACAGCTCATCAATGACCACCATGTCATAGTCAAAAGGCAATTTGCTCTTATAAATGAGCCATTCCACATTTTCACGGTTGATGAGATAAACGTCGGCTTTTTGCATCAGTGCAGTTTTGCGTTGTTTTTCTGTTCCAATAACGACCGAATACCGAATATCTTTCAAGTGATCCCATTTTTCAAATTCCGCGGGCCATGCGTCCCTTGCAACACGCAACGGAGCGATAACCAGCACTTTATGAATTTCAAAGCTGTCAAACAGAAGGTCGTTGATAGCGGTTAACGTGATGACACTCTTACCAAGTCCCATTTCCAGAAAAATCGCCGCCACAGGATGATCGAGTATAAAGTTAGTGGCATAGGTCTGATATTCATGTGACTCGTATTTCATCAAGAATCCCTCCAATCTGCTCTAAGCTATCAATGCAGTACACTAAAAATCCTAACGCTTCCAGTTGGCTTTTTCGTTTTACTTGCAGCGGGCGCATTTTTTTGCCCGGTGCTTTTAATTCAACAAAGGCTATTTTACCTCCGGGCAAAAGCACCAGTCGGTCGGGCACTCCATCAAAACCAGGCGACGTGAACTTCAGCGCGAGACCGCCAAAGTGTTTTATTTGTTTTACGAGCGCTCGCTCAATTTTCATTTCTCTCATGTGTTTTTCTCCTGTATCAAAGTGTTCCCCAGAACCAAAAAGTCCTTATGCGCGCGCATTTGTGCGTATATGCACCTATTCTTTCTATATATCTATAAAATTTAATATATAAATAAGATAAGTTACAAAGGAACACGAATACTGACATACTTTGCTGCTACTGGGGCCGCCGCCGTTCCGATGAAGTGTACCGAATATGCAAGTTTGGAATGTGGGAACGGCGTACAGACCGTACCAAAGCGCAAACTGTAACGAAATTAGGCCGTTGTCTCACTGGATAGGAACATACAGCCATTGGGGACCATAGAGCGGAATACGCTCTTTTTTTACAAGTGCACTCCAGCCGCCGATTCGGGCGACGATAGCAGACAACTCGGCGCTGTCGATGCGCTTGAGGGCAGTTTTGTCCCTACCAAGACACTCGCACCAGATTTCCATATTGGATACTGACATGCGCTTCACAGTGCCGACACGCTTCGTTTCGCCGAATTCACTGCCGTTGAGGAAATTTCGGCGTTCAAATAAATCCATCTTGGGCCACTCGAGTGGGAGCAGGGTATCCAAATAGTCCCGAACCAGACCTTCACGCTCGTCGCTTTCCATAGCTTCACGCTGCTCAGCCTTGGCGGCAACTTCCATATTGGCGTCCAGATACAGACGTTCACCGGCATTTACGTAAGTCAAAACCTCCGCCCAAATCTGCAGAGCATCTTCCTTTGTAAGCTGCCACGACATTTTCATGCCGCCGCCCGGCGTCTTGACAGGCCAGAAACGGCGATTGCCGGTAGTATCCCGCAAATAGCCTTTTTCGGCATTGGTAGTCCCGAAGAAGACGCACTGCCGAAGATGCGGCGTGGCGCGTTTGCCGAAGCTGGCGCGGTAGATGTCATTCTGCCGAGATAGAAAGCTGCGCAGAGTTTCCACCTCTGCCTTTTTCAGACCGGCAAGTTCCCCGATTTCCAGAATCCAGTAGCCTTGCAGTTTTTCGGCGGCTGTCTTGTCCTTGGTGTCGCTAAGACTCAAACTGTCTGAAAACCACTCGCCGCCCAATTTTGCAATCAGCGTACTTTTGCCAACACCCTGCGGGCCATTCAGGACGAGCATCGAGTCAAACTTGCAGCCAGGATGCAAAACACGCACTATGGCAGCACACAGCGTTTTTCTGGTTACGGCACGAACATACTCGCTATCCTCCGCACTCAGGTAATCAACGAGCAGTGTATCTGCACGTTTTACTTCATCCCATTCCGGTAGAGAATCAATAAACTCACGGATGGGATGATAGGAGCGGTCATCGGTAACCTTCGCCACCCCAATATCATAATTTCGGGCTGAGAAAGCGCCATAGCGTTGATCAATATAACTGATCAGCTGCGCGTCATCCGCGTCGCGCCAGAACTTGGACGGATGGTTCCAAGGTACTTTGTCTTTGATTTCCATGCCGTCACTGAGCTGATTGAATACAACAGATTTGAGATTTTCATCATTTTCGAGGATCAGAATCAAATTACGAAGGGTATTTTTGACCTCACCCTTTTTGTCGAACTCAAGCTGTGTCTGCCAATCATCGGTATCAGAGAATTCCGTTTCTGCCTGCGCACGGCGCTCCTCGGCAAGCTGCAGCTTGATACGCTCGTCATTCAGAGCAAAGTCCTGCATTGCCGCAAAGGATGGCAGCTTTCCGGCGGGTGTATCTTCTTTGCATTTGTCATCCAGCGCACCGAACTTATGAAACCGCACAAGGTCAAAAGCGTTGAGTAACCTACCGCAGGCGGGGTCTGTGGCATGGTGAGAAAAAGCAAATTTGCCGTCATACGTTACCAACCCAGCGGCGGAATCTGCCGGTATGTAATCATAGCGGCCATCCATGGCGCTCGGCTCATATATATCGGAAAGGAATGTGTCCAGAGCACCCTCAATGGAATAAGCACGACAGAACGCACCAACTACACCTTCCTTGGAAATCGGGTCTGCTTGATGTTCCATACTCCGGCGCACCACTTCGGACTGACGGGATGACATCGGCCACTGGGATGTGTCCCGCCAATCTTTATAGCGATAAAGGTACACATCGGGATTCAGCAAATGTCCATCTCTTTGTTCAAAAATGAACTCTCCATCAGCAGAAGTAGACGGCCAGAACATGAGCCTTGCCGGTTCGTAGGTCGTATCATCAAACAGATTTAGACCAATATCTTTTGCCACCATGCGCCCCAGTGCCGGATATTCCTCTTCTGACACGTCGCGGGACAAAGGGATGATGAGGCGCAGACGTGGATTTTCCGCCATGTGCTTATGGGTGGAATAGATACAGCAGCGAAAATCCGTGAGCATGGTGATTTCGTCCCATACGTCAGGTGTAGCATAGTCCATGTCGAGGGTAAGCATGGATCGATCAAGGACACAGCCATTTTTACGTCTTCCCTCTTTCAGATGCCCGCCAACAAAACCGCCCACATCTTTCAGCTCATCCTGCTTGGCTTTGCTGTATTTTTTATACTCAAATACCGTTTCCGTGGTTCGGGTGGTATGACTGACCTTTTCCAAAAATTCGCTCCATGGGAGGTCTTTGTTTTTCCACTTTTTATCCATACGGCTGTCGCCGACTGCGATTTTCATGTTGATCGAACCTCCTTACATTGTTCCGTATAGTAATGAATCGGTATTTTATATTGCTTAGCTTTGCCTATTTCAATTGCCATACCGGCAGAAATTCTGCAGCCAAAAACCCACATCTCTTTGCAGTGTTTAAGATGACGCAGTCCTAAATGCAGTCCCAGTTCTCTGTCCGTT
>DAMDEB010000208.1:0-1184 GCA_032090075.1 Caproiciproducens sp. | reverse complement strand
AACCGGGTGTAATACACATGAGGAGCAATCGGATCATAACCCCTATCGATGGCGAATCTGCAAAAGCGCAGAGCGTTGGCAATATTGTGTTCTGTATCACCAGCATACGGGGAGCATATGTAAACTTGCCGCCGACCACACAGAACTTTCTTTTCTTCCTGTACAATGTTGGAAATAGCTTCATATGCTGTTTGATCGACATAACCCTCAGAATTATATTTATTAATGTTCATTTGTCACCTCAATCTTTTTTATAAAAATCACATACATATCCGTCTGCTCGAAGCAGCAAACCGTTTGCCCAGACTGGCGTTTCTGCCATAACACGGCAGACTTCATCAAGGTCGGTGTCCTGCGGTGCTTCAATGACCACCTCGTCATGAACATGCATTACAATGTTATAACCCACTTTATCCAAGCGGAGCATGGCTTCAGCAAGGATATCTCTTGCGATTGCCTGAACAATGTTCTCCACAAATTTTGGGCCATAGCTTTCGATACGCTGCCACTTTTTTGATTCACCGACTCCCTCATAGGTCACTTCGTCACGGTCAAAGCGGTTCTTTTCAATGCGGGGTTTCACATAGGCAAGCCGCCGACCGCTCGGAAGCTCAATAAACAGAATGCCGCTTTGGTAGGAAAAAGACAAACCGCCGAGCCAAGTGGTGGTGCGCTTTTTGACTGCATCCTGCACCTCGCGGTCGACATCCCACCAAAGCTGTACAATATGTGGATTTGCATTGCGCCACGCTTTCACCAGCGGCATCAGTTCCCCCTCCGGCACGCCCATTGCCAAGGCTCCCATGGCGGTCAACGCACCGACTGAGCCGCCATAACCCAGAGCCAATTCTGATATCTTACCTTTCTGCCGGAGCGGCGAACCTTTCGTAATTTCCTCAATCGGCACATGGAACATCTGTGCCGCTGATGCTTCATAAATCTTACCGTGTGAAGCAAATACGTCCTGCCGCCATTTTTCGCCCGCAAGCCAGGCGATGACACGGGCCTCAATCGCGGAAAAGTCAGCGATGTAAAAACGACAGCCATCCTTGGGGATAAAGGCAGTACGGATAAGTTCGGACAGTACCAACGGGACGGAGTCATAAAGCATCTCTACAACATCAAACTGACCGCCTTTTACAAGGAAACGAGCCTGTGCCAAATCCGGCAGATGGTTTTGAGGG
>DAMDEB010000207.1:4296-5912 GCA_032090075.1 Caproiciproducens sp. | reverse complement strand
GCGCTGCAAAGTGTTCCACAGGAGCTTTACGAAGTTGCAGACTTGGACGGCTGCGGCAGAATCCAAAAATTTCTTTACGTTACGATTCCTTCTATTAAAAGCACAGTGCTTTTCGCACTGATTATGCTTACCATTGGTGGATTTAATGTTTTCACTTCCGTAAAAATGATAACGGAGGGAAAACCCATGCATCAAACGGAAACCGTTCTTACTTGGATGTACTACAAGGCTTTCACATCCGGAAAATTCGGGTATGCGGCGGCGCTGTCTTTCATCGTGGCGCTTACCTTAGCATTCCTTGCAATTTTGCAGTTTAAAGCTATGAAAAACAAAGACGAAGCAATGTGAGGTGAGAAAAATTGGCTTCTACTAAAAACTCTTATATTTCAAAAATTGTGATGTATGCACTATTGGTAATCGGTGGGTGCGTGTCGGTTTTTCCCATGCTCTACATGATCAGCACCTCTTTAAAGCCAAATGGGGCGCTATACGAATATCCGCCGCATTTTTTTCCAAATGCAAGTAATATTACGATTGAGAATTATATCTACATCTTTAAACAGGAAAAATTTTATGTTAATTTTTTAAACAGCCTTGTGGTATCTCTATTAACTGTTGCTATCGCAGCGTTTATATCCGCTGCTTTGGCATTTTGCATTGCACGATTCAAATTTCCGGGGAGAACTTTTCTGTTTGCTCTGGTAATAGGAACCATGATTATTCCAGGTACGACACTTATTATCACGCAATATGAATTGGCTACATACCTAAAACTGATTAATAAGCTGCTTGGCTTGATTCCTTTTTATGTCGCCTGGGTCATTCCCTTCTCTACATTTATGATAAAAGGATTTATTGAAAATATTCCAAAGGACTTTGACGAGGCCATTTATATTGATGGCGGTAGTGTATTTACTGTCTTTTTTAAAATAGCAATTCCTTTGGCAAGCCCGGCACTTGCTTCTGTCAGCATTTTTAATTTTCTTACCGCGTGGGAAGAGTACCCGTGGGCCCTGACTGTAATTAACGACAATATGAAACGAACTTTACCAATTGCAATCGCAGGATTTTTTGGTCAACACCAGTTTACACAGTGGGGATATGTGTTTGCCATGTCTGTAGCAAGTTTAATTCCTGTGTTGATTTTGTTTATTTGCTTTCAAAAATATTTTGTAACAGGATTGACGACAGGAGGAGTAAAAGGATAGTCAATTTGGAAGGAGCAAGGTTATGAAAAAGAAATTGTTTTGCAAACGTTCTGTTAGCATATGCTTAACATTGGCAATCGTTTTGTCGGCAATGTTTTTCTCACCGGCATCTACTTCGGCATTGGCTGCGCAGCAGCAACAGAGTACTTCCCTTTCAACTGATTCAAAGTCCGTACTGAATGAAAACGATATTGTTTATATGGTATTAACGGATCGGTTTTATGACGGGGATTCTTCAAACAACGGTACACTGGGCATTGAGTATCGCCCCGGTCAGCTAAAATATACCCAGGGCGGAGACTGGAAAGGTCTACAGCAAAAGCTGGATTATATTAAAGATTTGGGTGTAACGGCAATTTGGATTTCTCCTCCCTCGAAAAATGAACTGCTCAGCAGGGACGGGACGGA
>DAMDEB010000207.1:0-4286 GCA_032090075.1 Caproiciproducens sp. | reverse complement strand
CGGAGTCCGGTTACCATGGCTATTTCACAAAAGATTACAATTCTGCGGATCCGCATTTCGGAACAAAACAGGATTTAATCGACCTTGTGAATGCGGCACATAGCAAAGGGCTGAAAGTGATTTTAGACGTGGTGCCAAACCACACCGCTGATTATTTTACGGCTGATTCCTCTACGTATTCCTCCACAGACTACCAGCCGGCCGCTCCATTTAACAATCCGGCATGGTTCCATCATAATGGGGACATCAAAGACTGGAGTAATGAGTGGCAGGTGCTCAATTGCGACATCGGCGGGCTGGATGATCTGAATGTTGATAATTCAGATGCCCGTACAGCAATTAAAACGGCTTATAAGAAATGGGTTGATGACACCGGAGCAGATGGTGTGCGTGTTGATGCGGCCCGTTCCTTACCGAAGGACTTTTTGAAAGAATTCGAACAGAATCTAGGTGTGCCGTCCTTTGGAGAAGTCTTTGTGGGCGATGTTGATTATGTGAGTGCCTTCCAGAAATACCAGTGGGGCGAACTTGATTTTCCACTCTTTTTCCAGGCACGCGAAGTGTTTGCACACGACGCAAGCTTTGAAACCGTTAAGAAAATCTTTGATCAGGACAGCAAATATGTGGATCCAAACAAACTGGTAACGTTCATCGACAATCATGACAGGGACAGATTTCTCTGCCTCGCAGACGACAACTATCAGAAGCTTCGTCTGGCAATGACATTTCTGTTTACTGTGCGCGGTATGCCGGATGTGTACTATGGGACTGAACAGGACTGCTACGGCGGCGGAAAGCCAACGGAGTGGGCTGGGATTGCCAACAAAGAAAACCGTGAAAAGATGCCCTCTTTCTCTGAAGATGGGAATATGTATAAATATATACAGAGACTCACACAGATACGTAAAGATTATTCGGCGCTGCGCACCGGAAAACAGCGTGAAATGTGGAGTGAAGCTAATATTTACGCATATTCTAGAAGAAACGATTCAACGGGAGAGGAAATTATTACTGCTATCAACAATGGTACAAGCAATGAAACCAGAAGTATTCCTCTTCGTGCAGAGAGCTCCCTCTCAATTGGTACTACATTGACCAATTTGCTGGACACTTCCAAGACTGCAAAAGTTGTTAGCGGTGGTACAACTGGCAAGCAAGTTGTTCTTTCTATGCCTGCAAAGGAAGCGTTCGTTTTCACATCTGACGCAGCTTCAAGCTATGCTCCCCCTGTCAAAAATGTCACCAAAATTGTTATCCATGCAGATGTTGGCTTGGGGAACACGGCATATGTCCGTGGCAGCAGTTATCCGCTTACTTGGGACGCAGGCCGATCTGCATTCAATGTGAATTCCAACACGTGGGAAATCGAGTTTGAAAGAATTCCCGCGGGCCAGAAGTTTGAATTTAAAATACTGAAAAATGATAAAACATGGTCAACCGGCAACAACTTTGTTGGGACAGGTGGTGCCGTTACAGAGGTTTCTCCTACATTTTAATGTGCGTTTCTGTGCAGACTGAGTGACAATTGGTAAATCCAAATCATTTGTTCGTTTATTACAGTCGTTAAATATTAGCAGTAGCATATTGCAGTGTATTGCAATATGCTACTGTTTTATCGTGCACAAATCAAGCAAGGTGATTTATCTTCCAGAATGTATCTCAGCACTCGATCCTGGCCGGACAATTCAAAAAAGCACCATGATATGGCATTTCCAATAGAGTGAGTTACAAGAGATAGAATTTGTCAATGCTTGCATCTTTTAGCATTTCATACACATCTAACGCGTTGCCATTTCTCCGGTTGATGCGCTCACCAGGCCGATCAAACCCCATATGATGTAACCCCTCAAATCTACGCCGTCCCAGATTGCTTCGCCCATTTGCTCAATGCCGACGCAAATATTCCATTCGATATGGGGCGTGAACACTGCCGTTCTTCTCCACGGTGTCGGTTGAGCCAAGACCATTTTCCACAACCATAATCGGGATGCGGTAGCGATCATAAACATGGTTCAAAACCTAGCGCAACCCCTTCGTGTCAATCTGCCAGCCCCACTCGCTGGCTTTCAGATATACAAATCTACCTCAATTGAAAGTTTATAAATAAAGAAAGGAATCAATCCCCATGCAAAAACTCAAATACTCATTCCACCATCCAAAGCTGATCCCCAAAGAAAAACCGAATACCGATGATGCCGCCGCCTTTGCTTTAAACAAGGGCGGCGTTGTTATTGGTATGAAAAAAGAAAATGGGAAGGAGAAAATTTACTTTGTCGGTGAAGATAGTCATCTGCTGTGTATCGGCGCTACCCGAAGCGGTAAATCACGTTGCCTTGTGATTCAGTCCATCTGCGTCCTCGGCTTGGCGGGAGAGTCCATTGTTATCAGTGATCCAAAAGCGGAGCTTTTCGACTATACCGCTGAATTTCTGAAAAAGATCGGTTATGAGGTACTTGTGTTGGATTTTAAAAATCCGCAGAAAAGTATGAGATACAACCTCTTGCAGCCCATCATCAACGCCGTGAACGATGGTGATAACGACAAGGCTGAAATGCTGGCGTGGGATCTCACCAACAACCTTGTGGGTAAGCCGGAGGGCGAAAAAATCTGGACCAACGGCGAATGTTCCATCATCGCCGCCGCCATTTTATGTGTGGTGTGTGACAATCGGAACCGCCCCGACTATCAGAACATGACCAACGTATATTGGTTTATCGCCGAAATGGTGAAAACCATCGGAAATAAAATGCCGCTTTTGGAGTATGTAAAAAAGCTGCCGTGCGCGCATCCGGCAAAGGCGCTGCTTTCCATTTCTGATGTTGCGCCGAGCCGGACAAGGGGCAGCTTTTATACAAGCGCCCTTACCACACTCCGGTTATTTACTACAAAATCCATTTATTCCATTACCCATACAAGTGATTTTCAACTTTCGGATATCGGCCAGAAAAAGCAAGCATTGTTTATCATTCTCCCTGACGAAAAAACAACATTCTATCCAGTTGCTTCGCTTGTCGTATCACAGCAATACGAACAATTGGCGAACCTGGCAGACACAAGGGGCGGCAGGCTTGAACAGCGTGTCAACTTCCTGCTGGATGAGTTTGGCAATTTTGCTCCTATCAATGACATGTCCAATAAACTCACGGTTGGGGCCGGACGGGGAATGAGATTTAACCTCTTTATTCAGTCGTTTTCACAGCTTAAAGAAAAGTACGATGAAAATGTTTCCAACACCATTAAGGCCAACTGTCAGACATGGGTATATCTGCAAGCGGACGATCCTGATACGCTTAAGGAAATATCCGAAAAGCTTGGCACTTATACCACGTCAAGCTATCAGCTTTCGGCAAATCACGCGAAGTATACCACGCCGTCAAGTTCCCAAAGCATCAGCCTGACCGAGCGGAAGCTACTCAATACCGACGAGGTGCGGCGCGTCAAACGCCCATATCAGATTGTGACAAGTCGGACGCACCCGGCGCTGATGTACGCCCCCGACCTTTCGGAGTGGAAATTTAATGAAATGCTTGGCATGGGGGATGAGGAACACAACCGGAAACTGCGGGAGGAACGGGAACGAAAACGTCCTGTCATTACTGACACATCACAGGAAATCGCCCTATGGAACATCTGGATTTACTACCAAAAAGATATTATGCGGAAGCTTCAGCAGCAAAAGGCTGCAACGGGCGGTGGTGCATCTGCCGAAGCGGACGACTAAGAAGGAAGGTCTTTTGATGAAGCTTAAAAGTGTAAAAGGAAAATGCAAAAAGCTTATGAAAACGGCAGGTGCAATGATGGCTGAACTTGCCGTTTCTGTTATGACGACAACTCCCGCCTATGCCTCCAGTGTGAATGACAGTCAAATCGTCAAGGGAACGCAAAAGCTGATAAACGACGTGACCACATGGCTGATGGTACTTGCTCCGGTCGTGGCGGGACTTCTCATCATTTATTTTTGCATCCGCAGGAGTGCGGCTGATGAAATAGACCAGAAAAAATGGAACAACCGCATTGTGGTTGCGATTGTTTCCTGTATCGGCGCCATACTCGGCTCCGCGACCCTAAACCTTATTCTCGGCTATTACCATTAATTTTCAGCCCAATACTTTACAGTCAAGGCGGCGTTTGAAACGCCGCTTTTTCTGACTGAACTGCCAATGGCAGCTTAGTTTCATACACTCAATATTTTCAAGGAGGATTTTCTATGAAGAAATCTATCTTAGCCACGCAGGTAAAGGTTATAACGGCAGCTTACGGTGCTAAAACCAGAGCGGCACAGTTTT
>DAMDEB010000206.1:2770-5942 GCA_032090075.1 Caproiciproducens sp. | reverse complement strand
ACGCACCGATAGATGGAACAACTACCATGCTGTCACAATATCACTATACATATGATGACAATGGCAACATTCTAACCACCACCGACAAGGACGGGAAAGTAACAACCTACACTTATGATGGATTAAACCAGCTCGTTCGTGTTGATGATGCGAAATCCGACGTTTCAACTACTTACGGTTATGACGTTGGAGGGAATATCACTTCCGTAGGAACTTACGCCTACACTGCGGGCGAACTTGGCGTTGGGTACAGTGCGGCCGACTACGTGTACGGCGACGGAAACTGGAAAGACCTGCTGACCAGTTATAATGGACAAAATATTTCCTATGACGCAATTGGCAACCCCCTCTCCTACCGCAACGGCATGAATTTCACATGGGAAGGCCGCCAGTTAAAAACCGCAGTTGTAAACGGCAAAAACATAAGCTATACTTACAACAGTGATGGAATACGCACCGGCAAAACTGTTGACGGCGTGACAACAGAGTATTTTCTTGACGGTAGTACCATTCTTGCCCAGCAAACCGGTAGCGACGTGCTATGGTTCCTGTATGAAAGCGACGGAACAAGGGTAGGATTTACCTACAACGGCATAGCCTACTACTACACTAAGAATGCTCAGGGCGATGTGACCGGCATTGTTGACAGCGACTACAACACGGTTGTACAATACGGCTATGACGCATGGGGTAAGCTGTTAAGCACCACCGGCTCGCTAGCCAGCACAATCGGCAAGCTGAACCCGTTCCTTTATCGCGGGTATTACTATGATTCCGAAAGCGGACTGTACTACCTCAACAGCAGGTATTATGATGCAATAACAGGCCGCATGATAAACGCAGATCGCCTTGAAACACTAACAGCAAGCCCTACCTCAACAACTGATAAAAATCTTTTCAGCTATTGTGACAACGATCCCGTCAATCGAACAGATGATGAAGGCGGATTCTGGCACATAATTGCAGGCGCGGTTATAGGTGGAGTCGTTTCTATCGCTTCCCAAGTCATCGCAAATAAAATGGAAGGAAAAGCATTAAATAACGGCCTAGGCATAGCGTTCGTGACAGGTGCTGCAAGTGGAGCTCTGGCAGCGACGGGGGTCGGATTGCTTGGTCAAGTAGCCGCAAATGTAGCTTTAGGAATGGGCTCATATGCGATTGACAAAGTATCTAGTGGGCAAGAAGTGAGTACATTAGGACTAATCACTTACGGAACAATTGGCGGTATTACTGGAACAGGAGTGGGGAAAGGCGGAAGCTACGCTTTAAAAGATGCGGCTAAGCTCATGAATAAAAATGTTATTACTTCTGTTAGTAATGGTATTAAAAATGGAGTAAAATCTGCAGTGAAGCGATATGCAACGAGTAGGCCAGTACAAAGAGTCTATACGAGTATTGCAAAAGACATTATCCCATCTTTTGCAAAAAGTGTAGGCGCTTCGGCACCTACTTCTTTGATTCGTAGACTATATAATCAAGACAAAAGAATGGGATGGTTGTAAAGGATAATTTTATGGAGTTAATATTAAACTATTTTAATTTTGTTGTATATCATACAACATATTGGGAAGCAATCATAGTAGAACTATTTTGTTTTGTTGGTGTCTACTTTATTCTCTTTAGGGGGCCATTAGTTAACCTTTTGTTTTTTCGAGAAAAAGAAACTAAACAACAACGAAAGGAAAAACAGCTTCGTAATGCAAATATGTCTAAAAGTGATTGGCTCATTCGTTTCATAAAATGGCTGTTTTTCTGCAGTTATAGAAACAGACCTAAGCGATTCCCACATCTTTATATTGTGGTTTATTTCTACAATCTAATAAATCTTATTTCATTAATTGTTTTTTTAATTCTTTGTTTAATTAACCTTTTTGTTGATGTTACTTTTATATCTAGGACATTAGCAATCGCCCAGATGTTTATATTTGATGGTCTGGTCATGGTTATTTGTACTGTATTAGTTTTATGCGGATACAGATTGAATCCAGATAAATTTTTTAGAGATAAACGAAATTAGGACTTAACACATCCTTTAGCGCCTTGTGATTTATCGCAGGGCGCTTTTATATTCAAAAAGAGTAACAGGAGGTGCAAACGATGCCCGGCGCAAGACTTATATTAAACGCCCGATACTTTCACGTTGCGAAAGCCGGGGAAAAAGCAGACGGAAAACATGTCATGACGCAGGACGCTGCTATGGGGTTGGTCAATTATGTTGGAACGAGGGAGAGTGTTATTCTGAACATGCCCGATCAGCTTTCACTGAACGGAGAGGAAGTTGCTTCACTTAATCTTGATCCGTTGAAGCTGAAAAAAGAAGTGGCTGATAAACCAGCCACTCATAAACAGATAGATCTTCTGGCCAATCTGTTGAAGGAGTTTCCCGAAGCAAAGAACAGCCTGGAATATCAGGACTTCAAACGAAATCCTACGATAGAAAACGCATCCGAATTAATTTCCCATGCTGCGGAATTTGGTTTAGGGTTTGCGGTTGATTTAGGCAAAGCAAAAAATTTAGTAGGGTACGTTGGAAAACGTCCAGGAGTTGACCGTGTTGGAGAACACGGTCTTTTTTCTTCTGTGCCGAATGTGGACATTAAAAAGGCACAGGAGGAAATTGCAAACTGCAAAGGCAATGTATGGACACATGTCATTTCCCTGCGACGTGAGGATGCCGACGCGCTGGGATACGATACGCAAAAGCCGTGGCGCGATTTGGTCATGCAGAAGATTGACGTCATTGCAAAGGCTTCCAACATACCGGTGTCTGAGCTTCATTGGTATGCTGGAATGCATAATACAACACATCACCCCCACATTCATCTTTTCATTTTCTCTGACCATCCGAAATCCGGCAAGCTCACCGTTGACGGCATCAATAAAATCAAGTCGGAATTCTCAACCGTAATCTTTGCTGATGAGCGCCGTCATATCTTTGAGCATAAAACGGTAATGCGGGATGAAATTAAGCAAAAGATCGACGAAATACTTTCCGGCCTACAGGGGAATATTTCAGATCAATTCAGTGATGAAGAATGGAACACATTGAGCAAGAAAATGCTTCGTTTGTCGGCGGAACTGCAAGGACGTGCCGGGAAGCAGCAATACGGCTGGATCAAAGATTTAAGCATTCGCCATCAGGTAGATGAGATTATGGCGGATCTGGCAAAAG
>DAMDEB010000206.1:0-2760 GCA_032090075.1 Caproiciproducens sp. | reverse complement strand
ACTCCACTTTTAAAGGACAAGGAATTCAAGAGCATCAAAAATAAAATTATCCGGGAAGCTGTGCGGCTGGGAAACCTGCTTCCTGAAAATAAGCTGGCGTCGGAAGAGTCAGAGAGCGCGGAAACGCCGGTGGAATACCAAACATCCAATGATAATGTGACGTCGGCCGAAATAGAAGAATATACCTCTCCCCCACTTTCTGATGAGGACTCCTTATTTGCAAGTACTCCGGAAGAGCGGGAAGAAGGGATTCCCCCGGACGATTCAGAGTTGCCGCCAGATTTTAGACCTTATAGCAGCCATGATACGTCAGCAGAGCCAGAAGCACCGGCAGATTATGAATCCCCTGCTCCCCACAGGAGAAGAGAAAAAGAAACATTCGATGAGTGCCGCCAAAAGGCTTTTGATGGAGATACCAATGCGCGTTACCGTCTTGCAAAAATGTATTTTTACGGACAGGGCATCGACCGGGATTATGAACAGGCGCGTATGTGGTATGGGCTGGCAGCTGCAGGGGGAAATGCCTTTGCAAAATGTGAGTTGGGCAAAATGTATCAATATGGAATTGGAATCGACAAAGACCTGCAGCTGGGGAAAGAATACTGCCTCGATGCGTATTGGAAGTTCCGGTTTATGGTAGCAGATAAAGTCGGATTTGATATCGGTAAATATGTGGACGAGGGTAAGGCCATCTCAGACGGGTATTCCGGAGATGAAGATTCGTGCTACCTGATGTACTGTCTGGGTCGTATGGAATACGCCGGTGAAGGAGTGGAGCGTGATTATGAAAGGGCATTCCAATGGTACGGCCTTGCAACGCAAGTCGGGCACGTTCATTCAAATTATTGCCTGGCTAAAATGTATTATGGCGGCGAAGGCGTGATACAGGACTATGAACAGGCCAAGTACTTTTATGAGCAGGCAGCTCAAGGGCGCGATAAATACGCTTATCATGCATTAGGTAAAATGTACGACAACGGCATTGGTACTGAACAGAATTATACGAAGGCAGCAGAGTATTTCACAAGGGCTTCTCAAGAAAATGTACCTTACGCAGACTACCGTCTTGCGCAGATGTTTGCGATCGGGCAGGGAGTTGAACCGGATCAGGAGTTGAGTCAAATACTTTACGGAAAAGCGTTGAAGGAATTTATTGAGCAGGAAAAGCAGCAGTCTGATGCCATTGTTGAATTCCGCATTGCTGAAATGTATTTGCGAGGGATCGGAGTTGAACAGAGTATAGACGAGGCAGTAAAATGGCTTACTGTGTGCAGTGAAAAGGAAAATCCGAGGGCACAGTTTGAACTTGCCGTACTATATCAAAAAAGGGATTTTGTACAGCAGGATGAGGAAAAAGCACAGAGTTTGTACTGTGCGGCACTGGCCGGATTTTTGAAAGAAGAGGAAAACACACCGGCAGCATCCAGAGAGTATCGTATTGCCGGAATGTTTGCTAAAGGCAATGGAACAGATCAGGACGCAGAAAAAGCGTTCCGGTGGTATGTGCAGGCAGCAGAAAACGGTCATGCTCATGCTGCCTATCGCGCGGCGCAGGCTTGCTATACGGGTACTGGCGCTGAACAGGATTATACTGAAGCTGTGAAATGGTATGAAAAGGCCATCACCGGGGGTGATGCCTATGCCACGTACGCCCTGGGCAAAATGTACCGTGATGGAATCGGTGTTGACGGGAACGCACAGACAGCCTACAAATACTTTTTGTCAGCTGGAGAGCTGCAACATGAATTTGCACAGTATGCGGTCGGGAAAGCACTTCTTGCCGGTGAAGGTGTGGCAAAGAACATTCCGGAAGCCTTCAATTGGTTTGAAAAGTGTGCTGAAAAAGGCAACCACTTCGCAGAATATCAATTGGCCGTACTTTTCTCCGAGGGTAATGGAGTGCCGAAAGATGAAATCAAGGCACAAAGATATTACGCTGCAGCGTTGGCCGGATTTCTCCAAAAGGAGCAGGAAAGCCCTGACGCCAATATGGAATACCGCATCGCCGGAATATTTTTGAAGGGAACGGGCTGTGCAATAGATTACTCGGCAGCTGCATACTGGTTATCGAGGTGTGCTTCTGCTGGTAATTTTATGGCGCAATATCAGCTGGCCGGATTGCTTCACACAGGAAAGGGAATCCCCCAGGACGAGCAGAAGGCCCGGCTACTCTATGTTTCCGCACTTCGTGGTTTTACGGAATCCGTAAAAGTTAATCCGGGATCTAATACGCTCTATTTGATTGGTAGCATGCATGAACGCGGTTTAGGCACTTCGCGCGATATTCATACTGCAAAGTATTTTTATTCCGCAGCTGCGCTGGCAGGGAATGAATTAGCTTCAGATCGTCTTCAGCAGATAGAAACCGCAGAAAACAAGGCAGCCCTACAATCAGTATTTGGAATATTTCGTGCATTTGCGCAGAGCATGGGAAACAACATCAATGACAGTACCAGGCACAAATATCATCAAGACAAAAAGCTGCTGCAGAAGCAGCGGGAACTGAAACATGCGCACGGCCAAAAGGAAGAGCTGGAACAATCTATGTAAGGGGTGAATCTTATGTCAAAGTTCATTCGTTTTTCAGAAGAGGAAGTCTACCGTGCGGCTCACACGGAAATCAAGAGCATCCTATATGCAAAAGGTGAAAAAGCTAATCCGAGCGGCAGCGAATGGGAATGGGATGCGAACCACAGCGTTAAATTCCGGAATCATGTATTCTATGACCATTCTACCGGCGACAAAGGTACCGCTATTGAC
>DAMDEB010000205.1:3008-5955 GCA_032090075.1 Caproiciproducens sp. | reverse complement strand
CGGAGCCGGTCACGCGCATCGCCTGATAAACATATGCCCTGCCGGAAAGCGGGTCGCGGATTGCACCGCCAAGGCAAGTGGCCGCGCCGCCGAACGGTTCAATTTCGGTCGGATGGTTGTGCGTTTCGTTCTTAAACTGTACAAGCCAAATCTGCTCTTTGCCGTCGATGGTAACCGGAACTTCAATGGAGCAGGCGTTGATTTCCTCGCTTAAATCAAGGTCGGGTATCTGTCCCCTTTTACGCAAAAGCTTCATACCGATTACCGCCATGTCCATTAAAGAAACAGGGCGGTCGGTTTCGCCGTAAACTTCAGCGCGCGCAGCGTAATATGCTTTAAGAGCATCCTCAATTGCGGAACTGACAGCAGATTTTTCAATTTTGATATTTTGCAGGCGGGTGGAAAAAGGGGTGTGGCGGCAGTGGTCGCTCCAATAGGTGTCGATCACACGCAGCTCGGTTACGCTCGGGTCGCGCTTCTCCTGATCACAAAAATAATCACGGCAGAACGTTAAGTCTTCAAAACTCATGGCGAAACCCATGGATTGATAATAGGTTAGAAGCTCTTTTTCGCTCCAATGAATAAAGCCCACAACACGCGCGACATCCGGCGGCAATTCCGCCGCTGTATCGAGGGTTTTGGGCTTGACTAAAGAGGCAAGGCGGCTCTCAACGGGGTTCACCATGTAACTCTTTATTTGATTCAGTTCATCAACACTTAAATCGCCTTTTATGGCAACGACGCGGGCCGTGGCAACCTGCGGACGCTCTCCCTGTGTTAAAAGCTGGACGCACTGTGCAGCGGAGTCGGCGCGCTGGTCGTACTGGCCGGGCAAATACTCCATGGCAAATACGGTAAAATCCTCCGGCAGCGGATACTCTTCGTCATAAACATCATCCACATTCGGTTCGGAAAAAATGGTACCCCTTGCGGCAGCAAATTCTTCGCCGGTAAGGCCGGAAACATCATACCGATGAATGAGTTTGAGCTCCCTGATGGCGTTCATCCCCAAATTTTCAACAAGGTCTGTTTTGATGTGCTGTGCTTCCACGTCAAAGCCGGGCTTTTTTTCTACAAATACTCTGATAACGTCAGACATATTTCCCCCGTTCCGCCGCCTGTAACAGCAGCCGTCTATAACATAATACATTTATAGTATCACAATTAAATCGCGTTATAAAGGGTCGATGTAAACATTGACGTTTTTCATAAAAATTTATGTAATATGTCACAACAACCCATCATAACCGAAAAACATATGACTTTTATACCGCTATAAAATTGAAACCGGCGGAGGATTAACCCCGCCGGTAAAAAGCGCTGTTTATTTAATTTTTCTGCATTCCATATAAAAGCGTTTGTCGCACGCGTGCCCCATGGAAAAGGTCTTCCTTGGAAGCGCTCCGTCGAGGGCGACCGTTTCAAACAGACTGCTCTTTTCCATTTTGGGAAGCAAAAACCCAACAGCCGTTTCGTCGCTGGCGCAAAGCTGCTCCACGACCTCACTGCCATGTATATAATCGACGCTGCCGCCGACTGTTCCAAGACGGGAGTCAAGAAATTGCTGCAGTGTTCCGACCTCAAGGTTGGACGGCGGGTTCTTCACATAGATATCCTTTTTCCGGCTGCCGATTACGCAGGTAATGCGATGCCCATCACAGGGGGAGTCCGAAACTTCATAAAATTCATGCAACGCCTTCATTAATTCACCTGGCTTTGTTTGAAACACAACACGGTGAATCGGTTCAAATTGCAGGGAGTCATCGTAAAGGTTCACAACCTCGACCAACGCGTATCGTGCGGGGTGGTTCGCGGCCTCTTCAGGCGTCAGGTTTTTTTTCAGTTCCTCATAACAGGCTTTGGCGGTTGCAAGCGAATGGTTGCCGTCGCCCACGGCAAAAAGCAGATTGTCGCTGACCGGCAGGCTATTGAGTGCGTTTTCAAGCCTTTCCGCCGCCGTCTGGTTCATACTGAAGCCGCGGATACTCCCGCTGTTCTGCATCAGCTTCCCCTCGTATTGGAGCGTCAGATCCGCCGTATCTATTTTCTCAATGACGCTGCGCTGTTTGTCGTCGATCAGCACCATAATGTGCGGAAGCTCCAACGGAGCGCCGCGGCGGATTTTCACACGGGGAGGAATCCGTTCAAGCACAGTCCCTTCGGTGGCGCGAATCGGCGTTTTACTGCCGGCTTCGTACCGGTACTGTTCCAAATCGAGCGCCATCATAATGCCACGGCGTAATCCGCCGTCAGCAAGGGTACGCTCCACATAAAAATAGCTGTTCTTTACCTCACGGAAAACGCCGTCCGCCAAATAGCGCTCCATCGTTTTATTGATACCCGCGGCATATTCCTCCGCGTCCGTGTCTGCAAGGTAGCATTCCGGATATACCATATAATAGGTGGACGGGAAATCCCCAGCGATGTTTTTTGCCTGCTGCCAGTACTCCGGCTGGGAGGTGTACTGGTCACACGCAACCACACACCAGTTTTCCGTGGATATATTTTTCGGCAGCAAAATATCCGCCGGCTTATAATATGGATACTTCATTTCAGATTCTCCTGTTCAATTACGAAGTAAGGCACTGTGCCCTTATTCTAAAATAGTACCACATTTTCACCCGCGCCTGCAACCCAATTTACGCTTTTGCGCGTACCCGGTTGACCATAAAGCTGACAAAGAAAATAGCAGCGGCAATCAGCACAATCGTACCGCCTGCGGCAGTGCCCGTGTAGTACGACGCAATCAGGCCGCTTACGCCTGAAAACACAGAAATGCCGATTGCAATAAAGTGGTACGAACGCATGCTTTTCGCCATGTTTCTGGCTGCCGCGGCAGGCAACACCAACAGCGAATTAATAATCAGCACACCGACCCATTTAATTGAAATTGTGACAATCACAGCCACAATAACGACAAACATTTTTTCAACAAGTTGTATATGAA
>DAMDEB010000205.1:0-2998 GCA_032090075.1 Caproiciproducens sp. | reverse complement strand
ATGAATTCCCTTGCTCGCCGCCAAATCGGGGTTAATACTCGTCAGCATAAATTTGTTAAAGAACGCAAACCAAACTACCACGACCGTCACCAAAATCAAAGCAAGCATGGCAATTTCCACTGGCTGAACCGTCAAGATATCCCCGATTAAATAGCCCGAATATTTTGCAAATCCGCCGGAGGCCGACAGCAGCACTATTCCGAGCGCAAGTCCCGTTGAGGAAAACACCCCGATAATGGTATCCGCAGAAGATGTTCCGGAGTTCATAACCGCCGAAATACAAAGTGCAAACAGGAGTGCAAAGCCTAACATCGAAATTAAGTAATTGTCAATTCCCATCAAAACGCCGATTGCGATTCCGGTTAAGGCCGAATGACCTAAAGCGTCGGAAAAAAACGACATTTTGTTATTAACAATCATTGTTCCAACTAATCCGAACAATGGCGTGATCAGCAAAATTGCAAGCAGTGCATTTTTCATGTAGCTGAATTCCGTCCACTCAAACGGCAGAAGCGTATCAATCGCAGAATAAATAAAACTCATAATTTCACCCCTCCAGTCAGCTTTAAGCCAAAGGCTTCCCGTACTTCAGGGGTTTTCATGACGTCCTTAATGGTCCCGCTGACCAAAATCGTCCGATCCAGCAGAGCCGCGCGGGTTGCGTATTTTTCAACATGGGACAAATCATGGGATACCAAGATAACAGGCATCTGGTGCTCGGCACGCATGGAGGTGACAAGGTCGTAAAAAACCTCGATTCCTTTGCGGTCTACCGCCGAAACGGGTTCGTCCAAAAGCAGCAAATCCGGTTTGGGTTCAAGCGCAAACGCAAGCAGCACGCGCTGCATTTCGCCGCCGGAAAGATTTCCGATTCGTTTGCCTAAAAGCGTAGGACTTGCGCCCACTCTTGCGAGCATGCGCACGGCCTTTGCAATTTTTTCTTTTTTATGGCCAAGCCAAACAGGGAATCCACTCATGTTGGCACAGAGCATATCCTCCACCGTGACCGGTGTGGAACGGTCAAACACCATGTTCTGCGGCACGTAGCCGATGCGTGGTTTTTCAATTCGTTCCCCCTGCGCGTTTGAAAACCGGATAGTTCCTGTGTAGGGGATACGCCCTAACAGCGCCTTCAAAAGTGTGGTCTTCCCCGCGCCGTTACGCCCGATCAGCGCCAAAATTTCACCGTGGTGCACATCGAACGATACATCATAAATAATGATCCCGTCGCGCTTTTTCACAGTGAGGTTACGTATTTCTGTGCTGCATTTGCAAGTATCCATGTAGCTCTCCTTATTGTAATGCTTCTTTGAGCACTTTCAAATTATTCTCCATCGCGTTTAAATATGCATCCTTATCAATCGCCCCTGTAACCGAGGGGTCGAGTGAATACATCGACGCACCACTTTCATTCGCCACAATGTTAGCAGCCGACTTAGGATACTGCGGCTCCGCAAAGACAGCCTTTACGCCGCTGCCCCGAATCATCTTAATCGTTTCGGCAAGTTCGCGTGCGCTCGGCTGACTGTCCGGTTCACGGTTAACCACCCTCGCAATGTGCAGACCAAACTCCTCGGCAAAATACGGAAACGCTTCATGAAAGGTGATAATATCCTTGTGTGTGATAGTGCTTAGCTCTTCGTGCATTTTATCGCGCAGAACACTCAGTTTTGCAGTGTATTCCTGTGCGTTTTTTTGATAGGCCGCAGCATTTTCAGGATCATCCGCCGCAAGCCCCTTTGCAATATTGGAGACCTGTTTGATATAATTGGTAATGGAAACCCAGATATGCGGATTCGCCTCACCGTTGTCATCCCGCAGCAGAGTAACGCCGTCACTCGAATTGACAACACGCAAATTCGGCAGCTGGGACGTAACTTTTTCCATAAAGCTTTCCATTCCCGCTCCGTTAATCACAAACACACTGGCCTGTTCAATGTTCTTCATATCTTTCGATTGAAGCTGATAGTCGTGCAGACAGCCTGTTTGCTGCCCAGCCATATTATCAACTTGAACGCCGTCTACTCCGCTGGTTATGTTTAACGCCATAATATATAAAGGGTAAAATGATGTTACCACTCTAAATCGGACATTCGGCTCTGTTCTGCGCACGCACCCTGCTGTGCAAAACAAAATTACAGCTGCCAAAAATACGGCTATCGCTCTTTTCACTTGTACATAATCCTCCTAAATGCTAATTGTTCGCATCTTTAATAATATGCCTGCGCCTGCATATTGTCAAGCAAAAATTAGAGCGGAGTAAAATCCGCTCTAAAAAGTTTCGATTTATGCTTTCGCCATAATTGTATGAATTTCGGAAAGTTTTTTTTCACAGTCGCGCATACCCATGTCGTAAATTTCTTTCAGCCTTTCGCGGTCCTTCTCATAGCGGCCGGTTACAATCGGGCGACTGGGGCGAATCACCACCGCGTTGCCTTCCCTTTCCTGTCTGCGGCAAATTTCAAGCTGATTATTATAAACCTCTGCGCGAAGTTGCATCGCGTTGACAAAATTAGGATAATCTCCGTATTTTACACGAAGAACAGCACGCGGAAATTCGGGGCGCAGGCGCTTGCGGTAGGAAATGTCGCGAGTGAGCACCACCACATTCAGCGCATTGCCGTCAAAGATGGAACGTTCGATTGGGATTGGTGAAGCACAGCCGCCATCCAGCAGCTCATGCCCCTGATAAGACACGATATTGGAAACAAACGGCAGTGAACTGGATGCCGCTACTGCCGTAAAATCTTCATCCAAATTTGCCTTGTCAAAATAAATGGTTTGGCCCGTTTTCAAATCCGTGGCACCAACCTTTAAATTGACCGGTGAGCTAAAAAACGTTTCGTAATCAAACGGCAAAAGTTCATGAAAAAGTTCACCGAATATAAAATCGAAGCCAAACAAAGAACCTGTTTTATGAAGATTCTCAACGCTGATATAGCGTTTATCGGCAATATAATTGTAAAAGATATCATAATTTCTTTTCTTTTGTTTTGAA
>DAMDEB010000204.1:5528-5964 GCA_032090075.1 Caproiciproducens sp. | reverse complement strand
CAGTGCTGACAAAACCGTATTCTCCGGTGCTGACGCATTCCGCCTCAATGATACCTACGGTTTTCCGATTGACTTAACGAAGGAAATCGTCGCTGAACGCGGCATGACCGTTGATGAGGATGAGTTTAAGCGCTTAATGCTCGAGCAGCGCGAGCGCGCAAGAGCGGCAAGAAAGAACGCGGGAGCCGACGCATGGGAGGGTGAACGAGCTCTTCTTGACGGAATTGCTGAAACTGAATTTGTCGGCTACAAGCAATTTGAAACCGAGGCTAAGGTGCTTGCAATCATTAAAGACGGCGAGCGCGTCGAGTCCGCGACTGCGGGGGACGAAATTGTTCTTGTGCTTGACAAAACCACTTTCTATGCGGAAAGCGGCGGTCAGGTCGGTGATATTGGTTCCATTGAATCCAACGATGCCATTATTGATGTAAAAGAT
>DAMDEB010000204.1:2087-5503 GCA_032090075.1 Caproiciproducens sp. | reverse complement strand
GCGAAAAACTATCTGCACCACGCAGTCGTTTCCGCCGGACAAATCAGCGTGAACGAAGAGGTGAAGGCAACCGTCAATTCTGAAAACCGCCTTGCAACCATGCGCAACCACACGGTTGCTCATCTACTGCAAGCTTCGCTGCGTAAGGTCTTGGGTGACCATGTTGAGCAGGCCGGCCAGTTGGTAAACGAAAAGCGCGTCCGTTTTGACTTTACTCATTTTTCTGCCATGACCAAAGAAGAACTGCAAAAGGTAGAAACGCTTGTCAATCAGGTTATTCTGCGCGGCGTTCCCGTTGAATTCCGTGAAATGCCGATTGAAGAGGCAAAAAAGCTCGGTGCGATGGCATTGTTTGGCGAAAAATACGGCAAGATTGTGCGCGTTGTCACCGTGGCCGATTTCTCCAGAGAATTCTGCGGCGGCACCCATATCGACAATACCGCTAAAATCGGACTGTTTAAGATTGTTTCCGAAAGCTCCGTTGCAGCCGGTGTACGCCGTATTGAGGGCGTTACAGGCGAAGGCGTGCTTTCCCTCATGAACCAGACAATCAATGAAATCGACGAAGCCGCGATGGCACTAAAACTCAATAATTCCTCCGAACTTGTGCAAAAGGCTGTTCAGCTTTCTGCTGAGTTAAAGGAAAAGGACAGAACTATTGAAATTCTCAACTCCAAGCTGGCCGGAATGCAAATTGACGGCCTGTTCTCAGGCGCCAAAGAAGTAAACGGCGTAAAGGTGATTACCGCTTTGTTCTCCGGTACCGAACCGTCTGCGTTGCGTGCCATGTGCGACAAAGTGCGCGATCATGCGCCGAACATGGTGGCAGTGCTGGCGGGTACTCATGACGGAAAAGCCAATATTGCAGCCTGTGTTGCGAAGGACGCAATGCAAAAAGGTGTTAATGCCGGTCAGATTGTACGCCAGGTAGCCCAAATTGCAGGCGGCAACGGCGGTGGCAAAGCAGACAGCGCTATGGCAGGTGCAAAGGACATCAACAAGCTTGACGAGGCACTTGCAGCAGTAGAAAAAATTGTTGCTAATATGATTCAATGATACTATAATAACAATGTTGGTCGGCTTTGCCTGATAAATAAGAATCAATGGATTTTTGATATAAAATCATGTCCAGCAGGGAAGAAAGCACATAAATGCTTTCCGTATTCCGAGCATTTTTGATGCGGCTGAATGCGGTTTTGCCGAAACAGACAAGGTCTGAGGAAAGGGGGTATCAGCGTGGATTGTGTATTTTGTAAGATTGCGAATGGGGAAATACCTTGCAAAAAAGCCTATGAAGATTCCAAGGTTCTGGCGTTTTACGACCTTGATCCGCAAGCGCCGGTGCATATCCTGATTATACCGAAAGAACATATTCAGTCGGTGGAAGACATTACTCCGAAGAACAGCGCAATTGTCGCTCACATTTTTGAAGTGGCGGCAAAGCTGGCAAAGGAGAATAAATTGACAGACGGCTTTCGTGTTGTCAGTAATATTGGCAAGGATGGCGGCCAAAGTGTGCCGCATCTTCATTTTCACCTGCTTGGCGGTCGTTCTATGAAGTGGCCTCCGGGCTGATATCGTTGCGAACTATTTAAAACTGAAAGGTCGATTTATTATGGGAGAGTACTATAAAATGACAATTGCGGGCTGCGAACGTGAGCTGCCCATTTGTCCAATCAGCGACAAGCTTGATATTGCAGGTTTTGTGATGCTGGGCGATGTTGAAATAACTGAAAAAACCGCAGAGGCCCTTCTTGCAAAATGCCCGGAGCATGACGTTGTTGTCACCGCCGAAACAAAAGGTATTCCGCTTTGTTACGAAATGGCCCGTCAGGGCTGCCGTCGGTACATTGTCGCCCGCAAGAGCGTAAAGGCTTACATGCGCAACCCGATTCATGTTGAGGTGAAGTCCATCACCACCGACCATGTGCAGAAGCTCTATCTTGCCGAAGACGATTACAAGGGATTGAATGGCAAACGGGTTCTGATTGTGGATGACGTGATCAGTACCGGCGAATCACTCGCTGCAATGGAAGACCTTGTGAAGCAGTTCGGTGGTATCATTGTCGGCCGCGCCTGCGTGCTGGCTGAGGGTGACGCAAAGGACAGGGATGATATTATTTATTTGGAACCTCTGCCTTTGTTCTTTAAATAATTTCGATATTCGGAGGAATCATAATGAAGAGACCGCTTGTGTTGGTAGGTTTTTGCTATCTGCTGACTTTAGCGGCCGCTGTTTATTTTGGGGCTCAATTGGCACTTGTTTTGGCATGCTGCTGCCTGCTTGGGTTTTTGGTAACGCTGTTTTTACCAAAAACACGAGCCGCTGGGGTGTTTCCCATTGCATTCATCACAATGTCACTGGCGTTCGGCAGCTTTTATGCGGGCAGTGCGGCAACGGTTGAACCGTCGGCAGCTCTTGCAGAAAAGGATGCGGTTATTACAGGAACGGTCTGTGAGCTTCCATACCAGGCGTACAACCGCTTTTATTATGTTATAGAGGTAAACGATCTTTCACTTCCAAACGCTCCCAAAACGCTTAAAATACGCCTTTCCTCACAAAATGCACTGAATGTTGAACCCTATTCCCAAATCAAGGGTAAGGTGCATTTTTTTCTGCCGAACGGCGGGGAGGGGTATTCATCGCGCTCATACTACGCTTCGAAGGGAATTACCCTGTTTGCGTATCTGTACGAATATGAAAATGTGAAGGTTACTGCGCCAACGCAGAAGCCACCGTATTATTACGCTTTGAAGCTGCGGTCTGCGCTGTTGAAATCGGTACGTTCCATGCTGCCGCCGGACGAGGCCAGCCTAATCAATGGCGTACTTTTTGGTGATAAATCGAGCCTTTCCACACAGGTAAGCTCCGATTTTCGAACCATTGGGATTTCGCACATTCTCTCCGTGTCGGGTTTGCATATGGCGACGATGGCACAGCTTTTAATGATGCTTCTGCTGTTCTTTAAGGTTCCCAAAAAACTTTCGGCTGTTATTGCCGGAAGCGGAGTACTCTGTTTTATGGCGATAACTTGCTTTGTGCCATCGGTGGTGCGCAGCGGAGTGATGTGTCTGCTTTATCTGTCGGGTATTATTTTATCCCGCCGCCCCGATTCGCTCAATTCCCTTAGTGCGGCGGTGCTGCTTATTGGTCTTTCCAATCCATACGCCGCGGCGGATATCGGACTCTTGCTCTCTTTTTTTGCTACACTCGGGTTAATTTTGCTTTCCAATCCGGTTTCCCGGTTTTTAAATAAAAAGTTTAATAAAATAAAGGGAATCAGCCCATTGGTACGCGGAATAAACGGGATAATGGGTACGACCGCCGGTGCAGTGCTGTTTACACTGCCCATCGTCATCGTCACCTTCGGGAATGTTTCGCTCGCCGCGCCGATCTCCAATATACTTGAACTTGT
>DAMDEB010000204.1:0-2077 GCA_032090075.1 Caproiciproducens sp. | reverse complement strand
TGAATTTCGCGGCGATCGCAGCTGTTATCAACTTGCTTGCTCCCCAATCTTTCTTGGCAATGCCGTTTGCGCTTGTTGCGGGATTATTGGCAAAGTATATGCGGGCATGTGCTCACTGCCTTGCGCAACTGCCGTACGCAAGTATTTCGGCATCCTACGGGTTTGTCCTTATCTGGCTTGCAGGAACAATTCTGTTGCTTGCGGCAACCCTGCTGATGATGAAAAATTGCCGTCTTTTCAAAGCGAGCGCGTGGCTTTCGGTTATTTTGCTCTTAACAGGGATTTTTTCGTATCAGCTGTCGATGCACAATGTAACGCGCCTTGCCATTTTGGATGTCGGCAGTGCCGAATCCATTGTGCTGACGCGCAACGGGCATGCGGCGGTTGTCGGCTGCGGAGGCTTTTCGCCAAATCCAATCAGCAGTTATCTGCGTGCGCAGGGAATCACTCAGCTTGATTATATTCAGCCGCTGACTTTAACCAAAGAAGAGTCGGAAAATGCCGCCGAACTGATTAATCAATTCGCTCCGAAACGGCTTGTAATGCACAGCGACGATTGCATGGACAGCTTTTTGGAGAAGTCCGTTCCAAGTGTGAATCATGTATCCGTTTATGACACAACTGCCGCTTCCAACCTGTGGAGTAATGCCGATATTCGCGTTCAGTCTGCCGGTTCAGTCAGCGCAGTGCGAATTACGATCAATCAAGTGACCGTTTTCATTTGTCCGACCGGTGCTGACCTTTCCTCTCTGCCAAACGACTGGATGAGCTCGGATTTCATAGTAGCCGATTCCATTTCGGAAAACGTGGTTCAGTATGAACCCCTTTATTTGGTGCTTTCGATGGATGAAGAGGACATCCGGAAGAATGCTGTTAAAATACAGAAATTGAACCCGATTGCAACAGGTGGTATCGGAAATGTTGTACTGCAAATGAAAGATGATAGAACCTTAAAATTAAGGAGGGAATAGAAATGCCTGAGATTACCGAGGCAGAATTCAAAAAACAGCTTGAAAAATCCGACTTTTCCAACTTGTATTTAATATATGGAGAAGAAAAATACCTGATCGTAAATTACGCCCAAAAGATGATAGCCAAGGCCGCTGGCAGCGTGTTCAGCGACTTTAATCTTCAGTGCTTTGATGATTCCGCTTCCATTGATGAAATTGCCGCTGCGGTCGAAGCTTTGCCGTTTATGGCGGAGCGTAAATGCGTTGCCGTTTCCGACCTTGATGTGGAAAGTCTGCGTGTGCAGGAAGCCGCTAAGCTTGATGAGTTGATTGCCAACATACCGGAAACTACTGTGTTGATTTTTTATCTTCCTACCGTTGTCATCGATTATAAAAAAGATAAAAAGTGGAAGAAGTTTCTTATTTCGGCTAATCAAATAGGCTGCACCGTACAGCTGAAAAAGCGCTCCAATCCAGACCTCGAAAAGCTTTTGTGCACCGGAGCTACAAAGCGGGGCTGTGTGCTGCCGCGCGCAGGTGCTGCCCGTATCATTGGTTACTGCGGTAACGACATGCAGACACTGTTGAATGAGCTCGAAAAGCTTTGCGCATTCGTGAAAGAGGGCGAAATCACTACGCAGCTCATTGATCAAATGGTGGTTAGAAATTTGGAAACCAAGGTCTACGATTTGTCTAAAGCGATTATTGTGGGAGAATACGACAAAGCCTATGGGGTGCTTGATTTACTGTTTTATCAGAACGAGGAACCCGTTTCTGTTCTCGCGGTGCTTTCTTCCGCCTATGTGGATATGTACCGCGTGAGAACGTCCGTACAAAGCGGACGCGGGGCTATGGAGCCTGCAAAATATTTTGATTATGCACGCAAGGAATTCCGCCTGACAAACGCTGAGCGCGACGCGAAGAAGCTGACGTCATCCATGTTGCGCGAAAGCCTGCAAGCGCTTCTGCAAGCCGACACGGCCCTGAAAAGCGCGCGTGGTGACCGCCGCATCGTCATGGAAAAACTGATTGCTCAGCTTTTATTATTCGCTGAAGGGGAGAGGATTGCTTGATTAAAGTAAAAGAGGCTGTCATTGTCCAGGGAAAGTACGATAAAATTAAACTTT
>DAMDEB010000203.1:3807-5973 GCA_032090075.1 Caproiciproducens sp. | reverse complement strand
AATGGTCTGAGTCGGAACCAACCTGTAAGAAAAGATGGAAAGCATCAGCGTAAGCCCAACTTTAAGGATCACCGGAATATTTTTCCTGCCGAGGATGGGGTTAAACATGATACACCCGGACATTCTCATGAAAACTAAAAGCAGAAGAGTAAAATCATAGTCCATTTCCATATTTCACTTATGACCACACCTTTCCGCCGTCTTAGAAAAATCCAAGGAACCCGCTAATTAAATTTTATTATCAGCCCAAATATGTAGAGCGTAAAATCATTCATGGTTTCAATCATCCACGGACCTAAAATTAATAAAACCAACCCAATCGCAATCAGCTTAGGTACAAAGGTAAGTGTTTGTTCATGAATTTGCGTAGCTGCCTGAAAAATAGACACTACCAGTCCTAATAGAACGCTGATAATCAAGATGGGCGCCGATACTTTTAGCGCTGCAATCATTGCAGCATGGAAAAGTTCACTAATATCAGATGTCGTCATAGGTTGACCTTTCTCCATTTTTTAAGAATAGGCAACTTGAAAATTACATGTTAAAACTAACGGCCAACGTCTTAAACAAAAGCCCCCATCCATCTACCAGGATAAATAGCAAAAGCTTAAACGGCAATGAAATCATCGCTGGGGGAAGCATAATCATACCCATTGACATCAGTGTGCTGGCTACAACAATATCGATAATTAGAAACGGTATGAAAATCAAGAATCCGATCATAAAAGCTCTTTTTAACTCGCTGGTCATAAATGCAGGGATAACCACAGTAATCGACAGTTCATCGACAGACTTTACAGGTTTTGCTTTTGACAAATTAATGAATAGATTTAAATCGTCTTTCTTCGTTTGCTTAAGCATAAATTTTTTCATAGGTACAGCTGCTTTTTTAAGGAATTGTTCCTGTGTGATTTTCTGTTCTTTATACGGCTGGTACGCTTCCGTATTAATCTGAGTAATAACAGGAGACATGATGAACAGGGACAAAAATAAAGCAATACCAATCAGCACCTGATTAGGCGGGGTCTGCTGCAGCCCCAGTGCATTTTTCAAAAATGACAGAACGATAATAATTCTGGTAAAGCAGGTTGTCATGATGAGAATAGACGGTGCAAGCGCCAGCACAGTGAGCATTTCAATAATCTCAAGCGTGTCTACTCCCTTGCCGTTAACATCGACATTCACCGACGCCGCTGAAGCGCCTAACGGCAGCAAAAACACAAAGACTAAAGAGATTACAATGACAACCAAAATCTTTTTACTGACTTTTCTTTTCTTCTTCATCTTTGGCATCGTCAGTTTTATCGGCGTTTCGGTTATTCTTGTCACTCATCTTCACATCCCATCTGCTTTTTATTGTTGAATTTAAGGCATCAAGAAAACTATCTTTCAGAGCGGATTTAGGAAGATTCAACTCTGACCCATCCAGTTCCTTCAAAATCTCAATATTGTTGTTTGCAAATCCAATCAGATAATATTTACCGCAAACCTGAATGATAACGAGCCCTTTATCCTGTGCCAAAGCCACCCGTTCCACTACCTTGATATTGTTGAATTTTGAAACGTTGTTCACTCTGTTTGCCATAAATTTACTAAACAGGTAGCAAAGATACAACACCAGAGCAATGGCAAACAATGAGAAAACCAACGTCAAAATATCTGAAGAAGCACTGAGCGGCAAAATATCTAACGCAAAATTCAATATGGTTCCTCCCTCTCTGAATGCTGTGAGTATTAAGCCTCTAAAATGCTATGAACAGTTTTCATAATACGGTCCGGTTTAAACGGTTTTACAATAAAGTCCTTTGCGCCCAATTTCAGTGCTTCAACAACCATCGCTTCCTGTCCCATTGCTGAACACATAACGACTTTAACAGTGCTGTCCATCTCTTTCAAATTTTTCAGTGCCTCTAAGCCATCCATAATCGGCATCGTGATATCCATCAGGATGAGGTCCGGTTTTTCTGAGCTGTAAAGACTGACTGCGCGTTCCCCATTTTCTGCTTCAACAATTTCCGTATATCCATTCTGCTGCAGTGTGTTTTTAATCATCATTCTCATAAAAGCTGCGTCATCGACCAACATAATTTTTTTACTCATTATTATTGTTTCCTCCTAATAGGCACCGCTTAAGGTGCTTTTTTCTAAATCAGTTTCATAATCTCG
>DAMDEB010000203.1:0-3797 GCA_032090075.1 Caproiciproducens sp. | reverse complement strand
CGCTGCTTAATACTTCTGTGATTCTTACTCCGTAAAAATCATCCACGACAACAACGTCGCCTCTTGCGATTCGCTTACCATTTACATAAACATCTATCTGTGAACCGGCTTGCTTGTCCAACTCAACAATTGTACCCGATGTAAAGTCCAGAATATCTTTAATTGGTTTTGTTGTGCGGCCGATTTCAACCGAAATTTGCAGTGGAACCGACATGATCATGTTTAAGTTGTTATTTTGATCATCTGAAAGCACCACTTCATCCTCGTCAAAATTTTGATAGGATGCTCGTTCCACATTGTAGTTTTTTTGAGGCTCCGACCTCACCGCATAATCATTTGCGGGCTTTGCAGCAGGCGCCTGCCTTCTGACTGGCTGAGGAGGAGCTACTGGAACAGGCTTTTGTAAAACAGGTGGTTCTATTTTCTGAGGCTGAGGTGCCTCTTGTGCCGGTGTGTCAAAGCTAAAAGTTGAAATCAATTCCTTGGCAAGATCTACTGTCATGAGACTGATAAATTCACTGTTAACCAAATCGCCGATCATTAAATTAAATTTTACGGCTACCACCGTTTGATCCGGTTGGTAATACTTACTCTTAAACTGCTCTTCATTCTCAATTTGAAAAGAGTTTGGCGGCGAAATATTAATTGCCCTGTTTAGGAACTGAGAAAGCGCTGTAGCGGAAGCCCCCATCATTAGGTTCATAACTTCACAAATTGCGCCAATACTCATTTCATCCATTACAAATGGTTGTTCTTCGGTATAGTCGGTATGAAGCAGCAACCCCACGATAACCTGTACATCTGTTTCTTTTAAAACTAAAATATTCTTTCCGCTCAAACCGCTTACGTAATTAATTTCTACCGCAATGGCAGGCTCCATTGATTCAAACTTAACCTCGGCTGAACGCAATACCTCAACTTGCGGCGTAGTGATGTTCACCCTTTGTTCCAATAATTCAGAAACGGAGGTTGCGGATGAACCCAAACTGATATTTAATATTTCTCCTATGGCATCAATATCCATAGCAGAGAAAAGTTCCTCACTATTCGGCTCCATAGAAATCACCTTTCATCATTTATTGAAGAGTTTTGTCGATCTTTACTGCATACTTTTTCTTTTTTGTTCCAATTACGCCTGTAAACCAAGGTGAATCCTCCACTTCTAAAGTTACTGTATTTTTCTCAACAGGAGTGTCAAGCGGGATGATGTCCCCTGCCTGCAAACAGAGCAACTCCTTTAAGCTGATTTCTGTTTTTCCCAAAATCGCAGCAACCTTTAGTGGTGAGCTTTTAATGCTGTGCATAATACCAACTTTACGCTGTTGCTCAACCTCTGGATCTTCCTTTTGAGGCAGTTTAACATATCTCGAATTAAAAACACGAAATATTTCTTTCAGTGCGGAGGCAGGAAGACAGACATTCATATTACCTTTTAAATTCTCGAGAGTAATTTCAATTGCTACAATTGCGACCGCTTCATCCGGTTGGATCATTTGAATCAATCTGGAATTTGTTTCAATCATATCGATTGTATGATTGATTTCCATATAATTGCTCCAGGCATTGTTTAGAAGAGGCGAAATTTGTTTAAACAGGTATTCCAATACCGATATTTCAATATCGGTATAATCTCTGTCAAGATCATAGCCACGCCCGTTTCCGCCTAACAGGCGGTCCATCATGGCGAAAGAAACCGGTCGGGACAATTCAATCAATATTTGCTTGTCGTCGATTTTGTTTTCTTCATTATGCATTCCAATAATTCCGACTAACACAGAATCACTTAAAGCATTGTTGAATTCACGGTATTCCTCCTCTTCGACTTGAAGAATTTGCATTTCACAGGAACTGCGAAGCATCCCTGCCAACTGAAGACTGAACATCCTTGCAAAACCGTCAAAAACAGTATCCAATAACTTGAGTTGCTCCCTTGTAAATTTTTTGGGAGACATAAAGTCATATTCTTTTACTTTTGATGATGTAGATTGTTCTTCGATCTCGTTAAAGTCAACATGGCCGCTTTGCAAATTCCCCAAAAGCTCATCTATTTGCTTCTGCGATAATACTTCTGCCATAAAACCTCCATTCCCACGCACATCTTACAGATTAAAATACAAATATATTTCAAAAGCGTTTTCATCTTGTGCGAAAAGTCAAACGCTGTATGGAAACCAAAATAACACCTTATGCCTGAGCATGACCTATTTGCTGCTCGTGCCGCTTGATGATTTAATGTCCTTGTAAATATCATCCAAGACGGAGCTTACCTTGCCGGTTTTTGAAATGTAAACTTCTACTCTTCTGTTTTTCGCCCTGTTCACCTCTGTGTTATTGTGCGGCACAATGGGTCTGTACTCTCCGTATCCTTCGGAAACCATTTTTCCGGGCTCGATAATATTTTTAATTTGAACGTATATCAAAACGTTTTTTGCTCTGTCGGATGACAATGAACGGTCAAAGGCTTGTGCTGCTATGCTTGTTGACTCCCCGGCACGCGCCGTATGTCCATAAAAACGGATTTCACCAATTTGGTCGGGAATGTTCTTTATTCCATTACATAGAAAGTCCAAAATCTTTTTTCCATCGTCACGCA
Organism: Caproiciproducens sp.; assembly: GCA_032090075.1. Classification (GTDB taxonomy): domain Bacteria; phylum Bacillota; class Clostridia; order Oscillospirales; family Acutalibacteraceae; genus Caproiciproducens. Next base: position 1,204 of record DAMDEB010000203.1, on the reverse strand, counting down.
GAACAGAACTGTCCCCATTAAAAAAAATACTGTTTTGAAACGTAATAAAAGTATAGCTGTCACCTTTATGAACCTGCACGGAATTCTGCAAACCATTTCTATTGACATAGTCATTCATGTATTTATACAAACTGTCAAAATCCGTTACTTTGTCGGTGGGAGTACTTGAAGTAATTTCGCTTGAAGCAGCTGAACTTGTGCTTGGGCTTGAAGAACTCTGACTTTGTTCGGCATCAAAGGTCTTTCCGGTGCCCGAGTTCTGTGAACTTGCTGTGATTGCCTGTTCAATGGTTGCCGTCGCCGGCTTGTTTGTGGAAAACGCTTTGACAAGCGTCTGCCATTTACTGGCATCCACGGTGGACATAGCAAACAACATAACAAAAAAGGTCAGCAGCAGAGTCACCATATCTGCATATGTATCCAACCAATTTGGTCCGCCGCCGCCTTCTGATTTTTTTCTGGCCAATCTCTCACCCCACTTCATAGTTTACAACGTAAATTTCTGTACTGTTTTATAATCCGCATCAATTAAAAAAATTGAATAAAAGAAATTGGTTTTATTTACGAAGCCTTCTTGCCTTTTTCTGGTTTCTTTTGTGAAGAAGCCGCTTCGCCCTTCTCCTTTTCCTTTTCGTTTCCTCTTTTGCTTTCGCAAAGGAACGAATTCAATCTCTCTTCAATATGTTTCGGGTTATCGCCAGCTTGTATGGAAATTACGCCTTCCATTACAATTTCTTTGCAAACCATCTCTTCGTCATGGCGCATATGAAGTTTATGTGCAAGCGGCGTAAGTACAAGGTTAGAGAGCATAGAGCCATAGAAGGTAGTAATCAAAGCGGTTGACATACCCTGCGCCATTTTAGTCGCTCCGCCTTCAGCACTCATATCCATGTTTGCAAGCATATTAATTAAACCGATTAGTGTACCGATCATACCAAACGCGGGTCCAAATGTGGAGAATTTCTCGTAAAATTGCCACACATGAGAATGTCGGTCTTCCAAATTATCTAATTCATTTTCCAACATCTGTTTCACCTTGGTCGGGTCAATCGCATCAACAACCAACATGATACTTTCCCGTAAAAAGGCATCCTCTTCTTGCGAGGCTTTTTCCTCAAGAGAAAGCAAACCTTTTCTTCTTGCTTCCTGCGCAAAATCTACAATCGTTGCAATGTACTTCTGCGGGTTGTATTTATTCTTCTGT
>DAMDEB010000202.1:3184-5979 GCA_032090075.1 Caproiciproducens sp. | reverse complement strand
CACTGTGGTACGTTTGTTACGTCGTAAACAGTTCCATTGATAGCCACATATGCGGGATTGCCATTTTGGCCATCGTTCTTTTTCAGTTCTTCTTTAGTGAATACTTTTTGCGATGAACTGGAAGTTGATGCACCTGATGAATCTTGAGTAACGGAACTTTCTGCAGCGGACGCAGTGCTGCCCGCTGCAGCACATCCTGCAAGAACAAGAAGCACCGCAGCCATAATACATGCTACCATGATTGTCAATTTTCTTTTCATATCATTAATCCTTTATATCCTCAAAATATTTTCATCTTTGGGCGATCTTAGGATTTTACAGTGAAAATCTTTCATAATGGATGTTTTTGTTATTTACGCCCATCAATTTGAGACTTTTTAAGATACTTGTCTGCATAACTGCGGGTCCACAGATAAAGTATTGCAGTTCCTGTAAATTGTACCCATTTAAATTGATGTATTTTTCAAGTTTTTTTTCGGTAACATAACCTTTTTCACCTTCATAACTTTCATCCTTAGCGAGCACAGGGATAAATGTAAAGTTTTGCATCTCTTCTTGAAATGCTTGGAATTCACTGCCGCAAATTATCTCTTTTTGATCATTTTCACCCCAAAATAGCATCAATTTCCGGCTCTTGTCATTTTGATAAAAATATCTTATGATACTCAGCATTGGCGTAATACCCACACCGCCCGCAATTAGCACAATTCCGTTTTCACAGTTGTATTTAAGTGGACTGAATCTCCCGTATGGCGCATCAAGAGTTGCCTTACTGCCTGCCTTAATATTTCGCACACCCACAGTCCAGTCGCCCAGACTTTTGACGGTCACAGATATGTGCTTTTTGTCTGAAGGCTGTGAAGAAATTGAAAACGGATGTTCCTCTGCGCTAATTCCATCGCTTAGTATTCTTAAGAACCCGAACTGACCCGGCAGATATGGAAATACTTCCCCCACCTCCGGCCGCAGTATGAGAGTACTTATGGAAGAAGACTCCGCGTGGACTTGCTCTACAACAAATTTTCGATTCAGAAAATATCTGCGAATTACCTTGTGGTATAAATAAAATCCAATTGCCGTGCCGGAATACAGAATGTAGACTGCCTTAACAAAGGGATTGCTTGCGGAATAAGAAAGCATTACATGGATAAAAACAAGTACAACCGCCACTACATTCAGGTTATGTAAAATCACATGCATATTGTATTTTCCAAGATTCATCTTTTGGGCAAATACTCTTAATGCCTGCAGCGGTTTTATGATTCTGACCAAAGTATCAATCATAAAGACAAGCGCCAGCACAGCGGCAATGATAAAAATAACGATTGCGGCATCCCCAAGTTTCGTTTGAAAACTTTCTGAAAAAGTACGTTCCTGCAGAAGCTTATGCGTAAACGCAATCACAATCGCGATGACAGCCATCAGACTGTGAAACTGATAAAATCGGTCAAGTCCAAAACTCGATTCGATTTGCTTCGGTCTTGCGCTGAGTATTAACTGCATATTTAGCCACGTAAACGCCATAGATCCAAGCACCATAGGAATAAAACCGGTGGAACCGTAATAGCCGGGATTGGAGGAGTAAATTGCAATAATGGGTAATGCAGGGCTAATAAAATAAAGTACAAGGAAACAAATCTTTTTTATCATGACGTCATCCGCTTTCTATTTAAACTTGGAATCTATTTTTCATACATCGACCATAAACCTGTGTATTACATTGCCCCCACGACCCAGGATGGTGGGCGCGGGGGCAGTGCTAATTAAACCCTTTAGGGCTGCTTTTTCAATGCTTTGGTGAGGATGGGAACAATCTCATATAAATCACCAACAATGCCATAATCAGCATTTTCGAAAATTGGTGCATCAGCGTCATTGTTAATGGCAACAATTGTTTTGGCGTCACGGATACCGCCAAGATGCTGAACCTGACCGGATATACCAATGGCGAAATACAATGAACCTTTGAATTTCTGACCGGATATACCTACAAAGTGGTCGAGCGGCAGCCATCCTTTTTCTTCGGCAACAGGTCTTGAACAACCGACCTCGGCCCCCATAGCTGCAGCCAACTCTCTTATGATGGGCAAATCCTCTTTGGAAGCCAGTCCACGGCCTATACTGCACACTTTGTCCGCTTCTCCGATACTTCCATCGGAATTTTTGGGATTTCCCCCGTTTCTTATATCCTCAAGATTAAAATTCTTCAGGAAAGCCGCTACTTTTTCTTCCGGAGAACCTTCTATTATTAAGATTTTCTTGCGCTTTCCTGTAACTTCTAATTTTGGCTTGGTTTCCGTTACAGTGGCGGGGCTGCTGCTAACGACACTTTCCGGTGCTTTTTTAGGAGCCTTACCCAAAAGGGCGTTTGAAATGACCAACTTTTGAATTTCATTTGTACCTTCATAAATCGTACAGATTTTTGCATCGCGATACATCCGTTCCACGGCAAAGCCTTTTATATAACCCGAGCCGCCATAAATTTGCACCGCATCATTGACGACTTCCAAGCAAATGTCGGAGGCATACTGTTTCGCCATAGCGGATTCAGTTCCGTATGATTCATGATTTTGCTTTAGCTCGGCGGCACTGTACACCATAAACCGGGCCGCACGAATCTTGGTAGCCATATCAGCAATCTTAAATGCGACACTTTGCTGTCTGGATATTGGTTTACCGAATTGAATTCGCTCTTTGGAATAACTCAAGGCCTTTTCATAAGCCCCTTGGGCAATACCCAGCGCCTGTGAGGCGATGCCAATGCGCCCGCCTTCTAATGTTTCCATAGCAATTTT
>DAMDEB010000202.1:0-3174 GCA_032090075.1 Caproiciproducens sp. | reverse complement strand
TACATCATGAAAGAGCAGTTCAGCCGTCGAGGAAGAACGAATGCCCATTTTATTGTAGTGGGTACCAAAGGTAAAACCTTCCCAACTTTTTTCAACAATAAAAGCGCTGATTCCTTTTGTGCCGATTCCAGGTGTTGTAACTGCAAATATAATATATGTATCAGCATACTCCGCGTTGGTAATGAATACCTTGGAGCCATTCAAAATATAATAGTCGCCATTTAAAACGGCGGTTGTTTCCGTTCCGCCGGCATCACTGCCCGCGTTGGCTTCCGTCAGGCCAAAGGCAGCTATTTTTTCGCCGGAAGCCAATGGCTTAAGGTATTTTTCTTTTTGAACTTCTGTTCCGAATTCCATGATCGGCCACGAACCTAAAGAAACATGTGCTGATAAAATAACGCCCACACCGGCGTCTACCCGGGACAGCTCCTCCACAGCAATGATGTAACTTAGAACATCCTTACCGGCACCACCGTACTTTATAGGATAGGGCAGTCCCATAACAGCCATTTGCCCTAATTCTTTCACAATCTTTTCGGGAAAGGCATTGTCTGTATCCAGTTGAAAGGAAATAGGCTCAATTTTCTCCTCGGCGAACTTTCGAATCGTATCTTTCAGCAATTCCTGTTCCGCGGTCAATTTAAAATTCATAAAATTTTCCTCCTATAATCATTCCGTTTTCTATTTTCCACACAAGCTGCAACAAATTGAACATGCTTGGTTTTTAACACCGGTACTTTAATACAGCGTTTTGTATCGCATGCATTTAATTAGTTATACATCGCATCATCTTTTTCCGTTTATGATTTAGGAAATATTTCCAATCGTTTGATTCATAATTTCATTATATGATTATCATCTGACAAGTTCAAGCATTCATTTGATTTCGTTCAAAATCTTTCCAAGATCAGCTTCAATAGAAATAGTCTTTATCCACGGTAGGCCGGCATCAATCAAAAAACGCACCGGAAGTTAATCCGATGCGCATCTCATAATGCGTTTATAAATAACAGATATCTATAAAGAAGTTGTAATACCCGTTAATATTTCTCTTGCCTTTGCTTCATTGTTCAAACTGGTGATAAATATCAAATAGTCTTCCGCTAAAATTTGCGTATCCCCTCTTGGTATAAAATCTTCACCCCTTCGTCTAATTGAAATAAGCAAACAACTTTTTGGTATAGCGATTTCCTTAACAAGCTTTTTTTCTGCTAATGAGCCATAGTGAACAATCATTTCAATTGTAATTTTTTTACTCTCATCATATTTATCTATTTCAATTTTCTTCTCTGCAATTTGTACTTCTAACAAAGATTCATATATAGGATTGCTCTTCAATAAATCCGCAACAACATAAGCGATGATTGAAACAATTGTCAGAGATAACAAATGAGTGAATGAACCTGTCATCTCAATTAATAAAATAACGCCTGTGATTGGCGCTCTTACAATTGCCGTAAAATAACCAGCCATTGCAAGAATTACAAAGTTGTAAAATAAGTTGGAGTCAAACCCCATATAGTTTACTGCAACATTTCCAAAGACTGCTCCGATTGTTGCCCCTAATATCAAAAGAGGAAAAAAGATGCCGCCCGGTGCTCCGGAGCCAAAACTGATCATTGAAAACATAAATTTAATTACAAGGATTAATAATAAAAAGGTAATATTTGTGGACAATTGCAATTCTCCAAGCACGGTATGACCACTGCCTAATGCTAATGGAAAAACCAGGCCCAATATACCTGCAAGAATAAATGGAATAATCGGTCTTGCTTTTGCGTTAAGCAATTTAATCTTTTTATACAGTGCTTGCGTTTTTATCAATATGTAATTATAAAAAGCACCGGCAGCTCCAAGAACCGCACCAAGAATGAAAAGCAACCAATATCCACTTAACGGAATGTTCCCTTCGACACTAAAATGAAATATCGGGCTGTTTCCAAAAATAATTTTGGAAACAAAGTCAGATGCAACTGCCGCTGCCATAGTTGACAGTAAAACTACCGGAGAGAGATATTTAAAAATTTCCTCCATTGCAAACATTGCGCCTGCTAACGGTGCGTTAAATGCAGCAGCCAGCCCTGCACCCGCGCCACTGGCAATCAATATCTTTTTCTCCGTTCTGGAGGTTGCAAATTTATCCCCAACGCCTTGTGCAATACAAGCGCCAAGTTGAATGGACGGCCCTTCTCGCCCCAATGAAAGCCCGCCTAATATTGAAACAGCTCCACCAACAAATTTGGCAATTAAAGTACTTAACCAATTGTTTTTAAAGTACCCCATTATAACGCCTTTGACCTGCGGAATACCACTTCCGCTAATCATACTGTATTTGTGTACAAGTGTTCCAACGAAAAAGCCTGCCGCCCCAAGCACTAAAAATGCAATTGGTATAAGAATCAAATTGTTTCTCAAGTAATGATATGTTGCAAAAGATAACTCTTCCGCACCTGCCAGAATCCAACGGTATACAGATGCTACCATGCCAACTAACAAACCAACAATGATACTTTTCAGTAAAACCGGCAGTTTGTTGGATTGAGCATTGATTACTGCCTCGTAATTATTTTTGACTTTCATGAACTGTTTCTGAAATCTCCTAACCTATTGTAAAAATAACATACGTCCTCTTTAAACCTACGCTTGAATAAGTTGGTAATATTTGTTTTTTATAGTATAACATATCAAAGCTTTTGTCAAATTTCTATCAAAGTCAGAAGAAGAAATTTTAAATCTATATTAAGCCAAAAATGATTGATTTGGAAATTTTATTTTAAAAATTACATTGACAACTTTCTATATAGTTGCTATTATATAGAAAGATATCAATGTTGTTGAATTAGTAAGTGAAAGCGGTGGAACAATTGGAACGAAATTATAAAACTTGTACGCAGGTATTAAAAGCACTGTCAGACGAAACACGGATAAAAATTGTGGATATGCTGTGTGACGGAGAGCTTTGCGCATGTAATATTCTTGATAGCTTTAATATTACTCAGCCTACTCTTTCCTACCATATGAAAATTTTGACCGAATGCGGTCTTGTTGAAGGCAGAAAAGACGGCCTTTGGATGCGTTATTCCCTAAAAACAGAAAACTTTGAGGTAGTTAGAAATTTGCTTAATCATTTTTGCGAAAGTGCAAACGAAAAACGAAGCAATAATTGCTGTCAAA
>DAMDEB010000201.1:3619-5994 GCA_032090075.1 Caproiciproducens sp. | reverse complement strand
CGCGCTTCGCGCTATAAAAACGTGATTCCACGTTTTTAATGGATTTTAGTATAATCTTATAGTATTGGCAAAACAGTTGTACTTTATACACCGGATTTCTATTTATATGCAATAAAAAATCCCTTATCTATAACGATAAAATACAATACAGTATTCATGCGGATTTCAAGCGTTTTTGTAGTAACGCCGTAGTAACAAGCTTGTCCTTTTGCAATAGATTAATTGTATCAAACAAAATCTGTAAATTATCGTGAAAAATGTCGCCACTGTAAATTGAATTTTTAAGTAGCTTAATTATATAAAAAATAATGCCTGATAGAATTAATTCTCAGGCATATATCTCTGGTATATATATTAGTATAGGGATATGCTTCACGGTATGAACTTTTATATAACCATTTAGAATCATGTCAGATATAAAAACAGCCCGCCGATTTAATCGCCGGCGGGCATTGCTTTACCTATCTAAGTCTATGCAGAGTAGACGTTCTTCTGTCGCAGTCCTCTACCTTTAATGGCCCCGATACATCACATTGTAGCCGTTCCCCATATACAAGGCAATAATAATCAACTCCCCTGCGCAAGCACATGCGGCATTTTTTACCCGGAATACCAGGGAACCCGCAATAAATACTATCTGGTACATCAATCGTGATAGTCAACTTTGGCATGGTGCTTCATCCTTTTTAATCTTTTACTTTGAATTATTATAGAACACTTGTTCGTATAAAGCAATGGTTGTTTATGAAGAAATTTGAAAACATTTAAAGACGTGGTATAATATTTTTATGTCAAAAGGTTAATTAAATAAAAATATGATAGAGCGCCCAGAGCGCCAATTCAGAAAGGATTGGTATCAATGGCGCTTTTTTATTCCCTGTTGATAGGCTTGTTGTTAAATATCGCTTGGTATTTTTTAGAAAAGCTATTGGATAAACATTTCGGTAAATAGTCACAAAATAAAAAAGGCGCACCGGAAATCAATCCGATGCGCCTAAAATTTTATATATTCACTTATGCTGCGATTGCGTTTGTCTTCGGCAGCTCGAACACTGCAGCTTCAACACAACCATCAATGATTTTTTCCGTTTCCGGTGTGATCTCCACATTGGCAGCCGTTAAGCAATCTTTGACCATCTGTACCGCTGTGGCTTTGCGCTGATCTTTATCAAGCTGTGCAGACTTATTAAGCTGCTCCGCTGCGCTAACCCCTGTTTGAGCCAAGTCGATAATTTTATCAATGAGCGCAACGCCCGGAAGATTAGGCAAGGCCGCTTGCACTCCATCAACAATTGTGTTGGCTGAAGCAAGTCCGTCCTGCACTTGATCAATGATCTGCTGTGTGTCCACACCCTTTTTACGAAGCATGGGGATAAACACCGCCGTTGTCAATGCTATGCCTGTGACCAATGCCACGATTGCGGTAACGATTTCTAAATTATTCATAGATGCCTCTTTCTGCCCCATATACGGGGCAATTTATTTTTCATCTGATTGTTTTTTGATTGCTGCAAATGCATTTTTTATAATGCCTGGCATTGGTAGCCCCATTATTCCTAAATTTTCAAAAATTGAAAATCCTTCATTTGCGATAAAAAATAGAATAACCGCTGTGCGTATGTACTTGCCTCCGCCTGTAATCAAATCTAAACGTACCGCAATATAAACGATTAGCAATATGCCGCCTTTACGGAACAGCCCTTTAAGGCTCGCATTGCTCTCAAATGAACCGTCCGAGGATTTAGGCGACAGTTTCCACACAAGGGCAATTAATACACCAAGGATAAAATCAATTGCAATAAAAATGATAAGAGTTTGCAATGAAGTATCCCACCCCCCAAGAGCCGCCGCAATGGCTGACCCGATCGCTGAGAACACGGTTAAAACTGAAATATAAGTTGCTTGAGCTGGGTTTAGTTTATTCATACTTCTCCCCTATTCCATTCGGGCAACAAACTGTTTAGCCCCATTCACATACACACCCGCTGCATCACCCGCCTTGCCAATGCCGACAAGATAAAAGTATCTGTCATTTCCGCTGTTGTACCGTGGCAGGAGCGACACAACCCCGGAAGTGCCGACGGTGACAGACGGCGTTTCTTCGCTGGTCACTTTAAAGGTGTATGCCTGTCCAAGCACAAGCTTGATATCTGTTGTGGTGTCGCACCGTGCCGTTGGAACCACACTGACATATTCAATCCACGGAGATTTAAACCAATACGTCCACGGGCGGTCAGACAAGCGAGTTTTCACTACCCCGTAATATGTGCCCCTCGCTTCGATAACGTCACCGTGGCCTATGTAGATGCCAAAATGGCCATTCATGTGCAGACACAAGCCGGGGATTTCGGGAATGGTGCTGATTGGCCCCTTCT
>DAMDEB010000201.1:0-3609 GCA_032090075.1 Caproiciproducens sp. | reverse complement strand
AAAGGCGCCGTTGGCCGAAGTATCGTATTTGGAATCATACCCCTTATGCGGGTTGTCACCGAACTTGTCCGTAAACATATACCATTTTAAAAGTCCGATGCAGTCCGTGACGGATTTTCCAAGCCATTTATTGCCGAGTGTCCGCATTGCTCCGCCAGCTAAGTTGTTTGCCGGATACCGTTTTGCACACTGATTAAGCAAGTCTGCTGTGCAAATATCTCCGAATGTGCCATAAACATATCCGCACCCAAGGGCTTGTTTGCAAAACTCTACCAATCCTAAATTTGTTTTACTCATGCATAAACCTCCCCTGTAATCTCCGTATACTGCTCTGCGGTAATCCAGTTAAGCGTAACCGCCTTTTTGAGATTTACCGCCGGAAGTCTGCCAGCGTCAAAGAGCCTTTTTAATGTATCGTACATTCTTACACCCCCAATGTTGCTAAAGTAAGCGCGTCGATTGCTGCGGTATTATTTGCAGTCTGTACCTCCGCATAGGTTAACTGCGCGAGTGTCACGCAAAGCCTGTCCTCGGTGACTTCCGGTGTAGTCGATGTTGCCGGTGTGGTCACGACCGGCTTAATTGCCAGCTCCGCGCGAATTGAGTAATTGTCATGGATATACTGCTGATCTCCGTCAATCAGCGTGAGTTTGCCGGTTTTTGTTCTGTCGGCTGTAAGGGCATCAAGCGCATCGACCGTCATCGTGCTTTTTGCCATTTGGATTTCGAGCGCGTCACGCTGTGCGCCCTGAACATAGACTGATTTGCCATTGACCACCAACGCATCAAGTGTGGCGCCGTCATTTAGTTTTAATTGCATAATATTGACCTCCTATTATTTTAGGCAATAATTTTTCCTGTTTGGTTAAGATAAAAATTTCCGAAATCTCTCGAATAAACTTGTAATGTACCTTGCATAGACAGTGTACCGCTACTTGCAGAATCCATCCACCCGCCAAGAATTGTCACTCTTTTAACCGCTTTTGATGTATTGTTACTGCTATCTGATGTTCCATCAGAAAAAAGAAATCTTTGGCTTACACTTCCAGTTCCAGTTGTTGGATAGCACGAAATATGCCCAGAAACGGTCAAATAATTTAAATATATTGGGGTATCAAATTCGTACCAAACTGTGTCAAGCCACCCAGTAGTACCGGTAAATGGCTGACCAAATAGAATAAGGGTGGGATTTCCCGAATTGAAGTAAGTTTGATTAGTTATCCAAGACGGGCCTGCGCTGAATATCTTCCGGTTGACCCCACCGCTCACGCTGTATATCTCTTTAAGCTCTTTATTTACTCCACCGACAGGTGCAATCCACTTCTTAGGCAGCCGGTTCACACCTGCGTCCAATCCGTAAATTCCGGCCAATTAGTACACCCCCCACAGCTTACCCGCCGCGAGTGTTGCCGTAGGTGCAGCCGTTGACAAGGTCAGGGCGGATGTTATATTTGTGGTATCGGCTGCTGTGCCACCATTGGCGGGTAACGTGGTTGGGATATCGGACGGATTCGCTTTTGCGTTCCATATGTCCTGCTTTTCCCGTGTGACGTGTACGGCGGTATCTGCCTTGTGATCATTGATTAAATTCAGTAGATTCCCCGCTGTTTCAGCGTCCAAAACGTCCTTAATTGATGCTACCCACGCGGTAAAATCGGCCTCATTCACGCTCTTGAAATTCGCTAAGTCAGATTGAATTTGATTGTAAAAAGTGGTTGTGTCAACTTGGTCGATTACGTGGGTTACGATTCCGCACACCGAGTTGTCAAGGCGCGTATCGGTAATCACAGCTTGAGTGATTTGCGTGGTTCCGGCGGCTATGTAGATTTCAGCAAGTTTTAAATCGTATTGTTCCGCTGTGCGGACGATGGCAGGAGCAACCGGGCTTGATGCAAATGTACCCGTTAAGACTTTGGCGGTAATGTCGCGAGTATTGACGTCATACCGTAAAACGATTGAGTCCTTTCGGTGCAGCACTCCATCGGCGTTCGCAATTGGCAGGGTAAGATTGCTTGGATTGATATACTTCTTGTTTTTCCAAATTGGGCCAACATACGCGCGGCCGGCCGGTACGATAACAGCCATATTCCCAGCGGTGGTTATGGCGAGATCTCCGTTATAAACGCCGTTTGTGAAAAACCCGCCGATAAACTCAGCGACATCGTTGTCGTCATACGGCCTATCCCCGTTTACATCCGGCCAAAATAAACTTTTTTCCATTTATGTATCACTCCCTAAATTCAAAGCTTCCGGCAGCGGCGTGCCACATACCGGCGTAACTGTAATCACGCCGCCCTCGTCAACTTCCTCGACCTCTGTGACCATCTGATTAAGCAAAATCCCCCACTTCTCAAAGCTCACGATATCGCCTAAATCCCAATTATCAAGATAAACAAAGTTTGATGTGTTCACAGCGTCCGCACTGAAGCTTTCTGTTCTCGCGGCTTCGGCCAGTTTTTCAAGGCCACGCTGCCTCAGCTGCGCTTGATAATCAGAAAGGGATAAATCTCCCTGCTGCAGGTCTTTTGCGTCAACCCATAATTCCCGCCGTGGCTCACCGTTTGTTTGGTCAACCTCAACGATTATTCGCGCCGCGCCCTCCCCCTCGCCGCCTACAATCGCATAGTTTTTATAGTTTTGGCTGTTTGAGGCATAGGCAGGGGCGGTGATGTTTTCAAACTCGTCCGAAAACAAAACATGAGGCCGCGCGGATTGCATTACTGTTTTGTCCGCACCCATGTAAGTTTCAAAAATCAAGGCTTTGTTCGGCACGTCCAAGCGCACCCTAAAGCCTATATTTGACGACTTCGCAAGGGCGGTTAAAACAGGCAGCACATATTTGTATGTTGCCTGAAAGCTGACCGTTGGGGTAAATCCGTTAAGGGCGCCAAGTGATAATAAATTAATTGGACGTGCTGTGATCGCGTTATCAGATATGGTTTTACGCATTGCCTCCTCAACCGAACCGCTGAAATTGATGGTCGGCATAATAATTCTGTCAGTAAGCTTGCAGGATAAGAAGCGGCCTGTCGCGGTAATTTCGTCACCGCTTCCGTCCCGCGAAGCTCCTGCGGCCCTTCCCTCAATTAATCCGGCTTCGGAACGGTCAAGGCGGTGGATTATGTTGCCCTCAGTCAGTAGTGACAGATTTTCACTTGTTGCCGGGCAATGCAATTCAAATTCACCCGGTTCGAAAAACCGCCGCCGCCAACGGAGGGAACTGTACGAATCAATCACTCCCTGCTGCTCAATGGCGGGATTGTAAAGATATAAATCCATGTTGGTTCCTCCTTTGAAAATCCCAAACGTTTGAGATTATGCCCCCCAATACGCCGCTATGTGCTTGATTGACACGCTTAAGCTGTCTATACCGCTTTCCGCGTCATAGCGATATAAGTTGTCACCTTGATATGCTTGCAGCCACACAGGCGGGTAGGCCATTTGATTGTTGATGTTGGTTTCGATACCGCCGGATAAGAGTTTCACCCGCTTTTCGCCGTTTCCGGTCGTCACGGTGATGATGTCTCCGCTGTGCGTTGTAGTGTTAATTTTCATCATCAAATGACGGTTGACATCGTACAGCGATGGGTTAATGACTTCTCCGGTTGC
>DAMDEB010000200.1:0-6037 GCA_032090075.1 Caproiciproducens sp. | reverse complement strand
AAGCGCCAGTTTGTGGCACTGGAGATCGTGGGTTCGAATCCCATCTTCCACCCCATAAAAATTGGGTGCGGAGCAAAGCTGTTGTTCCGCGCTTGATATTGGGCTGTAGCCAAGCGGTAAGGCAACGGACTTTGACTCCGTCATTCCGTAGGTTCAAATCCTGCCAGCCCAGCCAAGTCGAACGCCTGTCCATGGGCTATAAATCATGGACAGGCATTTATTTGTTGACATCGGCGTCAAATGCTGATATAATATATTGGTTGTCATGAATCATTAGCTCAGTCGGTAGAGCACTTGACTTTTAATCAAGGTGTCCGGGGTTCGAATCCCCGATGGTTCACCAAAACGATAATAGGGGAAGAGGGAAACCTTTTTCCCTTGTTATCAAATACTTATATATTTAGACAAACTAAGTACATAAGTATTTGATAACATAAAACATAGAATGCTCTATGTTACCAAATAAAACGTTTGCTTCCAGAGTGCTGTCCTGAGGCGCGGCCACGTTTGTGCAACCGCCTTGTCCCCGTATTTCTCCTGGCAGAGATTTGCAAATGCAAACTAATTTGCCACAAGTACCCCACTCCGGGAATTTCTTCCGCAAACGATGAAGTCAAGTAAGTAGATTCGAGCATTGAGGTTGTGACTCAATGTTGGACTTGGCTTATTTGTCAAGGAGCGCCAATCTCGCGCAGCGACTGCAAGCAGCCGCATTAGGAGGTACACAATGCTTGTCATTGTGGAAAAGTGATTGTGGAAAAAATAAAGTCTGCACCCTCATGCTCATAAAGGTACAGACTCTTGACATGTATCCGAAATACGTGCTAAAATAGCATCGCATAAACGGCGTTCACAAGTCATAAGTGGTCTTGATTACCCTTATGGCGGATGGCGGCTAACTGTTTGATAGGCAGTTAGCCGCCTGTGGATGCTTGTTTGTTTATCCACGGGGTTAATTATAATACATAATTTGGTAATTTGCAAGTTTTTTCTTATGCGGTGGAGTCGGGTTATCCGGCTCTTTTTTTATATTCTGCCACATTTCCAGCAATTTCTCTATGAGGCGATAAAAGTTGTATATTATGCTGTTCAGCTTTTTTTCTGAACTTGTTTACTCTCTTTTCGTCCTTCAGTGCTGAGCGCCAAAATACCTTCATCGCAGACAGAAGGCAAAGTGAAAAAAGAATAAACCGTAATGGTGTGTCAGCTGCCGTGTTAACAATTGCAATTTGCAAAATAAAAAGCCCTGTAATGCAGTAGATTTTGACCCAATAGGAAAGTTTCAGTTTCATACTATCACCCCTGTTATTTGATAATTACATTATACACTAAAAGTAGTGTATAATCAATATTCATTATACACTAATATTAGGGTATAATTTTATGCAATTATGCCCTATTAATAGTGTATGATTTATGCTAATCTTTACTTGGTGATGATATGGCGATAAAATATGATAAACTTTTTGTACTGATGAAAGAAAAGGGCCTGTCAACTTATAGAATTCGTAAGGATAAAATTATAGGCCAAGCAACACTTCAAAAATTAAAGAATAATGAGCCAGTAAATACAGACACAATCGACACGCTTTGTTCTGTGCTTGAATGTCAACCTGGTGACATTATGGAGTTTGAAAGAGGAGAAGGGAATTCGTAAAATACGAATTCCTTTCTTTTATTTCAGATGAGCGACGTGAAAATGCTTTACTTTAATCACATTCTTCTCATGATGGGTTTCTAACACAGAAATCTGCCTACGTATGAAATCATCATCTGCATCCACATATTTGTGAATTGTGAAGGCCACATTTGCATGACCAAGCAGCTTTGAGACTGCCTTATAGTCTGCGCTATTTTCTACTAATCTCGTAGCAAATGAATGTCGGTAAACATGGTTCGTAACAATATCAATTCCAGTCTGTTTTCTGATGCGTTCATATAGTTTTCGCATGACTGTTTTTGTTGCCTGTGTATGTTTGGTTGATGTGAAAATATAGTCGCAGTAATGTGGCTGGCTCTGGATAATCTTATTTGCTTCATACAACAGGGGAACTTTTCGTATACCTGCCTTTGATTTGCTTTTTCGTACATAGATGACTCGGTTAATCGGGTCATAATCGCTCCACTTAAGATTCATCAGCTCACATGCGCGAAGTCCAGTATTAAGCAGAAATATCACTATATGTCCCAAACAGTCATTTCTGGCCGCGCGAATAACTGCTTCTTCCTCTTTAATTGTCAACGCTCTGATTTCCTTTTCAGAACCTTCTGGTACACTGATGTACGTAGCAGGATTAAATTCACATTTATGATTGCGTATAGCAATTTCATAAGAACTTTTGAAGACAATTTTCATTTTTTTGAGAGTAGACTTCGCGTAGCGCTCAGTAGATTGATTCAGCAGCTTCTGAATAGTCATTTCATCAACGTCTTTCAGCTGCATCTGAAATAGCTCTGGTTGGATTTTTTTCATCATGATAATTACATACCGGTAGCAATCGTATGTATTCTGTGTTCTTACAGGAGGCTTCACATAAACATCAAGCCATTCGTCCAACCATTCGCCAACTGTTTCATTCTTATACGTCATAATACAATATGACCTCCTAAATATTTATTACAGGATAGACTTCGGTCATAGTTCGGGTTAGGTTAGGTTACTTAGTCATAAAGTAATCGGATTATGTACACTGATTTTTAGAGAATCATCTATTTGGATGAGGTAGAGGGTACTTTCCCCAAGCTTCAGATCATTCCTTCGGATAAAGGTGATTGGAAGAGTGGTATTCCCCTTCCGCAGTTTTGTAACGGCCTCATTAGCCAAAAGCGGGCGTTCTGTGTACTTCCTGTAAACTAAGCAATCACCGGTGTCTTCGCGGATCAGCTTATCTGTTTCATATTTAATCCCCATCAAATCGGTGTAGAGCCGGGGAAAGTAGACGCGCCTGTTTATGTAAAGTTTGACCGGACATCCTAAAATCTCCATATCAGCTCTCCCTCCCTAAAAACAGGAATTCAGTCTTTGGCGGGAAAATGATAATTCCCGAAGAGGTTGGTAGCACAAACACACAGTCCCCGATCTGAACTCCGTTCCGCTGCGCCCAGCTAATCGGAAGATTGAATCGGCCAATGCTGATATTTTTATGTTCAAAATTCGAACCGTCCAGGTCTGTTTTGATCTTTAGCAGGTGGTCTTCCTGTTTCAAAGTCAGAGTTGTGTTTTCCTCAATCCCATATTGGCGGCGAATAGCTTTGTCGATGACGATACGGTAGCAAGAGCTTACAATAGCCGGTAGACCAATAATTTTTTTAATGTTCACTTCAAAATCTCCTTATAGCAAATTTATAGTTTCAAAAGCAGGGAAAAAAGAGGGACAGCCATTCATGTCCCAGTGAATCCCGGTGAATCTTGGGGCAACCTTTTCCAATTACCCACCATCTGAATTCTCAGTGAGTGTGTACTTCGATCTCTTACTGCTACTCAAAAATATACTCTTAGTTAACTTAGTACTAACTTGTTCTTTTCTCTGCTTTAACGTAACCTTCGTTCTGGAAATAGTTCCATGGGGTATCATTTTGATACGGGGGAGCATATCAGAATGGGCGCAAATAAGCTGACAAAAAATGTATAACCTTGAAAGCCATCTCCAACCGCGCAACCGTTGTTGAATCAATGATTTTTTACTACTACGTATTACATTCACGCTGAACTGGCTTCTATTAGCCTGTTTCGGGGCGGTTTCAAGTGAAATTGAACTATCCGCGTTACAGCTTTTGTCGCTTATTGGCAGCTCTAAGGGCATTTTAGGATATATATGCTGCTCAATAGGCGAGTCTGTGAGTTCTGGAATGGTCCCGACTTCCGGAGAGTGATCTTCTATATCCGGATCGGGTGCTTGGGTACATTGTGGTTCGGTGAAAATCATATAGCTGTTGGAAGTCTGACGATTGTTCAGTTCATGCCTTGGTATGGTAATGATCATGCCGGCGGTTTCAAGTTCCCGCAACGCTCTTGTCACAGTAGCAACACTGACTTTGCACGCCTGCGCTATTGTTCTTTTGGACGGCCAGGTCACTCCGCTCTGATTGCTACACTCGGCAAGATAAAAATACACATTTACAGATTTTGCCGTAATTCCAAGATTACGGATTGTTTTCATTACACTTGATACAAAGTAGCCTTTCATATTATCCCCCTGAAGGCATAAAAAAAGCAGAAGCAAATAGCTTCTGCTTTCCATGCCCTAATTTTAGATATATTCGTCGTCAATCGTAACACGCTGATTTTCCCTCTCCGGGGGTTCTTCCAGCTGGCTGAGATCAAAAGCTTCAACCACTTCTCTGGCCGGTGGATATTTTTCTGAGACTGCTGATGTTAATTCCTCACGGCTGGCATAAAATACTTGCCTGGTTGCGTTTTCGCCCATTGCGAACGGACTGTTCAGCCGAATGCCCCATTTTGTAAAGTACTTTAGACAAGTGAGCAGTGGGTGCATTCTGGTCTTCATGAGTATCCATTGATCCTCCGGCATATTCTGTATTTCATCGGCCGTCATAAGTGATCTTTGAATCATATTCAGGCTTTTTGAGCTGTTAGCTCGCTCAAAGCTGTTGCCGCTATGAGATACGCTGCCAGACTGTACAGTCTGATTTCCCAATGCCCGGGAGATTGTTTCCGCATCCTTTGTCAGAGGACTGAGCGAACCGATCAATGTATTGGTGCAGCAATCCAGAATGATATCACCGCCCTCACGTCCATAGTTTTTGTGGAGTTGCTCCAGTGATTGAATCATTGGGTACAGAAGCATATTTCTGGATTTACCAGCGGTGAACATCTGCTCCGCGCCGCCAATCTTAGGGATTGTTCCAAATTCATCCAGATAAAAGAATACACGCTTGTCCAAACGGTTCTTTCCGTTTTGATTCGCTATGGTCAGACACTCGTTGTAAAGCTGCGTGATAAACAGCGATACCAAGAAGTGCTTGGTGCTGTCTTCCTCCGGAAAGACAATAAAAACGGCTGTGCGGCCGCTGCAGAACTGTTCTGCGTCCACTGCGCTGTCAAAGCATAAAATCTGTTCCAATTCGGAGTCGATGAAGGATAGGAGGCGGCTGATAGCCGTGCTCATGACACTGTGCATACTGGATTCAGCGGTATTCAGTGCCGCGGTTGCAAGCCACCTTGCTTTATGTTCTGCCGGTAGCAGCTCAATCAATTTCTGGTATTCATTTTGGAGTTTCACATTATTGGCCTTGTCCTGCTTTGTAGGCACCGGTGTCTTCGTCTGCAGAAGTTCCTGAATGATCTTGAATACGCTGACAATATGTCGCTGTTTCGGCGAACAAAACTCTGCCACAAGCAATATCGTTGATGCTACTAAACCTTCTGCGGCATCATAAAAGAATGCATTTTGGCCGCCACCGTCGAAGCCCTCAGAACGGACTATCGTTCTGGCCGTAATCTTCGCATACCGCTCCGCTCTGGCCTTATAGGAAATACTGCCAGTCTTTTTATATAGATCCGTATACTTGTTAACCAGGTGCAGCAAATTGAAGCCATCGCTGCGTGTCGGATTGCGAAGGTCAATAACGTATGTAGCATATTTGTAATACTTCTGAGCGATACCGGCATAGTTCTTGAAAACGTCACCTTTCGTATCCGTCGTGAAGAAGCTGCAGCCGCAGGCACAGGCAAACTCAATATTTGGATACAAAAAACCGGTGGTCTTGTGACCGCCGGTTGTACTGAGCACCAAAGTATGGCTGTCTGATGAATCAATTCTGGCTTTAACCCCCTGTCTCTCGTCCAATATGCCGAGGACGTTACCGCCATCAGGATAATCCGGAAGATGCTTCCCTTGCCGCCACCTCTCCGGCTCGTACGGAATAACATCAAATTTCTGATTCTCTTCCTTTTTAGTGGAGAAGCGTGCTTTACCGTGCTGGCCGTTGCCAACCGTTTTTGACTGAATGTTCAGATTTCCATATACGGCATCGATGATGAACATTACGATGATGAACACCAGCGCTGCCATGG
>DAMDEB010000199.1:875-6047 GCA_032090075.1 Caproiciproducens sp. | reverse complement strand
ACATCAAAGACGGCGGCTCCGGGATGAGCTATACACAAACGTTAAAACACCGGCTCGCACCAACCGCCGGTTCTCTGCAATGTCTTCACGAATGTCTTGTTCCCTTCATTGCCTTTAGGGTTTATTAAATTATCTATTATTATATTTTATGTCACATGCTTTGTCAAGGATAATCTTTTATTCTTCTTCTTTTTTTCCAAATGCCCTGTTCGCTGCCTCACGTGCAAGGTTGATGACGAGCTTCTGGTCGTCCTCTTCCTCCACCGGCTTTTTCGGAATCGCCGCATAAACCTCGGCAACCATGGAACGCATCCACAGACCCGGTGTAATACGCAGCGAATAGCCGCAACCGTTTTCCGTCATCCAGTCATAAAAATTGGCACGTGGCAAGCCGTAAGCAGAAAGAATGGACATAATTGTTCCGCCGTGGGCAACAATAACAGCACTGCTTGTACCGGAACGCATCATGCCTTCCACAATCTTTTCAAAAGCGGCACAGACACGCTGCATAAAAACGCCTCCGCTCTCACCGTTGGGAGGGGTGACCACGCGGTTGCTCTCCATCCACTCGGCAAAGTTTTCATCTGAATCGGCCAGCTCTTTTGCAGTTTTACCCTCCCAGTCGCCAAAGTCACACTCGCGTAAATCTTCAACCACAATCGGCTGTGCTTCGGGATACAGGATACGCAGGGTCTGAACACAGCGCTTGAGCGGGCTGCAATAGTAAACCTGCGCCGTCGGGTACGGGCTGCTGTGTTTCAACTCCTCCAAGTTCGCGACGCCCTCCTTCGCAAGGGGCAGATCGGTTCGACCCACATACTGGCCGAGCAGATTTCCCTCGGTGATACCGTGGCGAATTAAATGAATGGTATATGACTTCATAATATTGCTCCTTTGTCATAATGTTCTGCCTGTGTACCGCAAAAAAGGCGAAAATCATGGATATATGTAGAACTCCATTGGATTAGCACGATATATAGCGGCTTTACAAAGCGTTATATTTGTTATATACTTTACAAGATGTTAATTTTTCATTATTCGACAGGGGATATTTCAAATGAATAATAGTTTTTCAAGAATTATTACTTTGCTGCGTAAAGAACGCGGATTAAGTCAAAAAAAAGCAGCAGAGGAACTTGATGTTTCTCAAGCGTTACTTTCACATTACGAAAAGGGAATCCGAGAATGCGGCCTTGATTTCGTGGTAAAAGCAGCCGAATTTTACGATGTCTCCTGTGATTATCTTCTTGGAAGAACCCCCCATCGCAGCGGTGCAACCATTACGGTTGATGATATCCCTGAACCGGATTCAATGGGAAAAGAAAATATTTTAAAGGGCAGTTTGCTGCCTGTGCTAAATAAAAAGCTGATTGCCAACTCACTGAATATTATTTACAACATTCTACAGCAGTGCGGAAGCAAAGCGCTGACCACCGAAATATCTTCGTACCTGAACATTTCCATTTATAAAAGTTTCCGCTTACTCTACTCCGCTAATTCCAAAAACCCACAGGGGCTTTTTTCGGTTCCGCTCAAATTGAGCGACGGCCGTTCCAGCGCCGCACAGGAAATTGCGCTTGCAAATGCCGCATGCGTCGCAAGCGGCGACGATGTTGAGGAAATGGAAGGCTTGGAGAAAGAAAAAGTGCCTACTCTTTCACCGGAAAAAATTTCTGCTGAGTATCCGCTGTTTTCCAGTTCACTGTTTAATTTGATTCAGAACTCTGAAGCGCTTATGAAAGTAAATAAACAAAGTAAATAAATTATATCATAATACGCATAAAATGCAACCGGCCCGCCGAATTTCGGCGAGCCGGTTGTTTGTTGTCTTTGTCTGTATTACAGCTGTGCCGCGACTGTTTCGCCCTTGCGTGTCAGCTCCGCATAACCTTTTCTCAGATAAGGTAAATCGAAAAGCGTATTCGGCTGTTTTGAATTTTCCATCACTGTATGACAGAGAAACTCATAAATTTTACTCTTATAGTAAACATCATAGTCACCAGTCACCCAAACCCGAATGGTGTAGTCGATAAAAACAAGTCCCTGTTCCATTAAACTTTGCAGTGCGGCCCCACGTGCCTTTACCAATTCCATTGAATCATTCTCATCGGTAATCCAAACATAATTGAGTGCGGTATTGACAA
Organism: Caproiciproducens sp.; assembly: GCA_032090075.1. Lineage (GTDB taxonomy): Bacteria > Bacillota > Clostridia > Oscillospirales > Acutalibacteraceae > Caproiciproducens. The sequence goes on along the minus strand of DAMDEB010000199.1, from coordinate 3,903 downwards.
GCTCCTCCTCGCGGGAACTATGCACCTCAAGCCGTACAATCGGGAAGCGCTCTGCTTGCCGCATATCATGCAAAATTGTCTTTTGTTCCTGTGTTAAATTGAAATTCATTGTTTCCTCCTTATTCTATATTGATCGTGTTTCATCAATTCATTTGTCTTCCATTAACATTATTATTCTTTCTTAATTGTATCAGATAATTCCCATTTTATATTTCCACGCAAGGATACGCAGAACACTTTCATTGAGCCGTTGCTGCGTGACGCTGCCGTTCTGTACGGCGGCATACAGTGCGTTAAAATCTTCAGCCATGTTGGAGGACAAAAGGATATCGTTTCCGGTGTTGAAAGCTGCCACAGACGGGTTTTTGCCGCCTGTGAAGTCCGGTATGGCGTCCATGGACAAATCGTCCGTCATGATAACGCCTGTAAAGCCAAGTTCCTTGCGCAAAATACTGTGTACTTTTGGAGAAAGCGAAGCCGGATTCTTCGCGTCCATGCTGTTCACAATGTTGTGTGAAACCAGAACGCACTGCGCTCCGGCATTGATTCCCGCTGTAAACGGAAGAAAGTCTGAGCTTGTAAAAGTGCTGTAACTGCGCTTGTCATAGGCAATCCCCGTGTGTGTATCCTTGTTATTGCCATACCCCGGAAAATGTTTCAGCGTGCACGAAAGGTTCTGGCTGTTGTATGCGTTGACCGATGTTGTGACAAATTTCGAGGTTTGTGCGGCAGAATTGGTGGATACGTCACAGACCGGCGCTAAATTCAGGTTAAGTCCGAGTTTTTTTAAGAGCTGTGCTTTTTTCACGGTATCGTTGTAAATTCCATCCAATCCCGAACGCTTGAATACCTGCTGCGGCGACTGGAATGCACTCGCGGCAAGTGCAGAGTATTTACTGATACGGACTACCGTACCGCCTTCCTCGTCACAGCAAAGAATCATGTGTGTTTTACTCGCGCTCTGATAGGATTTCAGCATACTCTGTACCTGCGCAATGGTCTTATTCTGAAAGTTTGCAGCCATCAGGCAGTACCCGCCCGGCTGGTACTCTTCGGTCGTTTTGACTGCACCCGATTCAGGGCAGCGAAAAATAAACACCTGTCCTACTTTTTCTTTTAAGGTCATAGCCGACAGTTTGTGCTGGGCGGCGGTGTTATAGCTCGCGAAAATACCGGTAATGACGGGCAATTTAGCATTATTGGTGGAACTTGCAGCGCTTTGCGCGGCGCTGCTGAGTATTTCGCTTTCAGGAACGAGTATAGACTGGCTTGAAGTAACCGCCTTGCTGCTATCTGCGGGGTCCGCGCTGCTCACCACGGAATTGGGCGAGGGCAAAACCCTGTCCAACGCAGCATCCGCTATTTTATAAACGCCAAATATAGCGGCAAGGACAAACACAATGCCCCCCGCAACTAACAATGGAGTGGTATTTTTCAAACGTCTTTTTTTTCTCATTTTGTGTCCTCATAAACCCGAACAACCTGCCGCAGTAAGCGGCAGGCTGAAACATTATGATTTGTTTTCTTTCACCAGTTCGCGGTAGAGTCGAATATACTCATTTGCGGAACGTCCCCAGCTGAAATCACAGTTCATAGCGCGTTCAACCAAAACTTTCCACCCTTCCGGCTTGGAGTAGCCCTCCAGCGCACGGTGTATGGCATTAAGCATATCGCCGCCGTTATAGGTTTGAAAAGTAAAGCCGTTGCCCTCCCCGTCACCGCTGTCCTGAATAGAATCCTTTAACCCGCCTGTTTCACGGATAATCGGAATGGAACCGTAACGCAGGGCAATCATTTGCGCAAGCCCGCACGGTTCGCTCTTGCTCGGCATCAGCAGAAGATCGGTACCGGCGTAAATCTTGCGTGAAAGCTCCGGTATAAAGCCGAAGCACGCACAAAGGCGGCCGGGGTATTTATTCTGCATATCCTTAAAGAAATTTTCGTACTCCCAATCGCCGGAGCCGAGAATGACAAACTGTACGTTCGTTTCCTGCATCAGCTGATCAAGCGTTTCCTTGACCAAGTCAAGCCCTTTGTGCGACACCATTCTGGTAACCATGCCAATCAGCGGCACAGCCGGGTCCTGAGCAAGGTTCAGCCTCTCCTGCAGACCCTGTTTATTTTTCGCCTTGCCGGACATATCCTCCGCTGAATACGGGGCAAAAATTTCACTGTCATTTGCAGGGTCGTAACTGACGGTGTCGATCCCGTTTAAAATACCCGAGAGCTTCCACTCCCGCTCCTTCAGAATAGCGTCAAGATCATGGGAAAACCAAGGGTCAAGAATTTCCTTCGCGTAGGTTGGGCTAACCGTCGTAACGCGGTTCGCGCACTCAATTCCTCCCTTTAACAGGTTGATACAGTCGTCATATTCTAAGATCGGCATATCGGACTGCGGAATCCCAAGCACATCTTCGACAAGTTCTTTACCGTATTTACCCTGATACTGAATATTATGAATCGTTAAGACCGTTTTAATTCCTTGATACCAATCATTATTTGCATAAAAAATGCTGAAATAGATGGGTATCAATGCTGTCTGCCAGTCATTGCAGTGAATCACATCCGGTTTAAAGTCAATATACGGCAGCATTTCAAGAGCTGCACGGGACAAAAACGCAAAGCGCTCAGCGTCATCATAATGGCCGTAGAGACCATGGCGCTTAAAGTAATATTGATTGTCAATCAGATAGTAGATTACGCCGCCGGACCTTGCTTCGAACACGCCGCAATATTGGCGGCGCCATGCGACCGGAACGGAAAGGCTGGTGATAAACTTCATGTTGTCACGCAGCTCCTGCGGGATATCTTCGTACAGCGGCATCACCACGCGGCAGCCGATTAATCTTAACCTGAGCGCCTGCGGCAGTGAACCTGCCACGTCCCCCAACCCGCCGGTAGCGGCAAAAGGCCTTGCTTCACTGGTGCAATAGAGTACTTTCATTCTTGTAACCCCCTTAGCTGAAATGATCATTTTTAGATTAAATTTTTATACAACGCTGCCCTTGCTGATAAACACCGGATAGGA
>DAMDEB010000199.1:0-865 GCA_032090075.1 Caproiciproducens sp. | reverse complement strand
GCAGCGAACGGTCGTTTTTAATGACAACATCTTTATCAATTACAACATAATTCAGCTTGCAGTTTGTCCCCACGGAACTGTCCTGCATTACAACGCAATTTTGGATTTTCGCATTTTTTCCAACATGAACGCCACGGAACAAAACGCAGTTTTCGACTGTGCCTTCAATCACACATCCATCTGCAATAATGGAATTGCTCACACTTGAACCGAGCCCATAGAGCGCGGGCATATCGTCACGTACTTTAGTATAAGTCGGCCTGTCGGAATTGAAAAGCTGTGCCCTGACCGTAGGAAGCATAAGTACCATATTTGCGTCAAAATACGAATTCATGGAACAAACCATCTGTGTAAATCCTTTAAACTCATATGCGTAGATTCGATAATTTTTTAGACTTCTTTGTAAAAAATCACGCTTAAAGTTGTAAAGATTCCGGCTTACACAGTCTGCGACGATCTTAATTAACAGTTCCCGTTTAATGAGCAGCATTCCCCCAAGTCCATAGTTGCACTCACCGTCGGTGTTCGGGCTAATAAGCATATCGCGTACACGGCTGTCGGGATCAATCGTGTAAACCGACGCGTCATGCATCTTTTCGGGCAGTTTGCCGTAACGGTAAATCACGGTCATATCCGCGTTGTTTTTAATATGGGAGGACACAACCTCCGTAAAGTCGATGTTGCACACAACATCGCAGTCGGTCAGCAGAACAAATTCTTCCCTCGAATTGGACAGAAAAACATTGATAGAAGAAAGCGACTCAATCCGGCTGTTGGACAGGCTGCACTCATTGCCAAAAGGAGGAAGAATATACAGCCCTTCGCGCTTGCGGGACAAATCCCACGCTTTTCCGGAACCCAGGTG
>DAMDEB010000198.1:0-6087 GCA_032090075.1 Caproiciproducens sp. | reverse complement strand
AATTTCATCTTTGCCTTCCAGAACCGCTTCTTTTTTCTTAGCTTCAGATGATTTAATTGCGTCGCCGACAATTCTTTTGGCTTCCTGCTCAGCTGAACCGATTGTGAATTCGGCTTCTTTCTTGCGATGAGCAATGCCGCCCAAAAATGCGACGATGCCGGTAATAACTGCGCAAACGAGCGCAATTATAATGCATGTTGTTAAACTTACAGTGGTCAATTGCTGGTACCTCCTTGTCTTTCTTACTTTTTCATAATTTTAGTTTTAAATCATTGTAGAATGGGTGCGTTAAGCCCATAAATGCATATTAGTACATCTTATTCACAATTGTATTACTTTTTGTACCCTAATGTCAAGAAATATTGGTTACAATCCGTGTGATCATTCCATACAAAATTTCAAATGTGAATTTTGCCGCTTCTTGTCGTATTATCGCGTATATATGAAATAAAGTGGTGAATATGTGAGCGGCTGATATCTGCCTATTGACAAGTACGTTTGCCGGTGATAGTATGAAACCAATCAAAATATTTTAAAGTGTTGATGAGGAAGCCGCATTTGCGGTCACAGCAGAGAGTGCGCGTATTAGCTGGAAACGCGCGCGGTGATCTGAATTGCAATGGCTACCGCCTCTGAGTGTGCGCTGAAAACAGTCTGTCAAAGGCGCGCCGGTTTGCACCGTTATTTGCTTCAATGAGGGCGGATTTTATCCGCTGAAATTGGGTGGAACCGTAAGCTTTTAGCCTTGCCCCTTTTATGGGGCAAGGCTTTTTTATTTTTAAAGGAGTGAAAGATATGGTAAAAGTAAGTTTAAAGGGTAATGAAAAAGAGTTTGAGAACGGCACCACGGTCGCTCAAATTGCCAAGTCGATCGGTGCGGGTTTGTACAAGGCAGCCTGTGCCGGAAAAATAGACGGTAAGGTCGTCGACCTTCGTACTCCTGTTACACAGGACTGCGAGCTTGAAATACTGACTTTTGACAGTGTGGACGGCAAAAAAGCCTATTGGCATACCACCTCGCACATCATGGCACAGGCTGTGAAAAGGTTGTTCCCGGATGCAGGGTTCGCAATCGGGCCGGCCATTGAAAACGGCTTTTATTACGACTTTGATCTTTCCCGCACTTTGGTCCCAGAGGATTTGGCAAAAATTGAAGTGGAAATGAAAAAAATCATTAAAGAAGATATTCCGCTTGAACGCTTCGAGCTTGACCCGAAGGATGCAAAAGAGCTCATGGAAAAAGACAATCAGAAGTACAAGGTTGAACTGATTGAAGAACATTCCGGCAAGGGCGAAAAAATCAGCTTCTACAAGCAGGGTGACTATACCGACCTTTGTGCCGGCCCTCACTTAATGAGCACGGGCGGCGTAAAGGCTGTTAAACTGACGAATTGTACGGGCGCTTACTGGCGCGGCGACTCAAAGAATAAGATGCTGCAGCGTATTTATGGTATTTCCTTCCCAAAGGCGGCAGAACTTGACGCATATGTCACCATGATGGAAGAAGCCAAAAAGCGTGATCATCGTAAAATCGGAAAAGATCTCGAATTATTCACCATCATGGAAGAAGGTCCCGGATTTCCATTCTTCCTGCCAAAGGGCATGATATTAAAGAATTTGCTGATTGATTACTGGCGGCAGATTCACCGAGAAGCAGGGTACCAGGAAATTTCCACTCCAATCATTCTGAACCGCAGGCTGTGGGAAAGAAGCGGCCACTGGGGTCATTATAAGAATAATATGTACACGACAGTGATTGATGAGGAAGACTATGCAATCAAACCAATGAACTGCCCGGGCGGCATGTTAGTCTATAAGACGAAAATGCATTCATATAAGGATTTACCGCTGCGGATGGGTGAGCTTGGCCTTGTGCACCGCCATGAACTTTCGGGAGCGCTGCATGGATTGATGCGTGTTCGCTGCTTTACACAGGACGATGCACATATTTTTATGACTAAAGAGCAGATGAAGGACGAGATTAAAGGTGTAGTACGCCTCATTGACAAAGTGTATAAAACGTTTGGGTTTGAATACCATATTGAACTTTCCACGCAACCGGAGGACTCCATGGGTGCGAAAGAAGATTGGGATATTGCAACGGATGCTTTGCGCGACGCAATCACTGAACTTGGATATGACTTTGAGATAAATGAGGGAGACGGCGCTTTTTACGGCCCGAAGCTTGATTTTCACCTCACCGACTGCATCGGCAGAACTTGGCAGTGCGGTACGATTCAGCTCGATTTTCAGATGCCGGAGCGGTTTGAATTGGAGTATACCGGTGCGGACGGCGCGAAGCACCGCCCGATTATGATTCACCGTGTGGTATTCGGGAGCATCGAACGCTTTATCGGAATTTTAATTGAGCAGTACGCCGGTGCGTTTCCGATGTGGCTTGCTCCGGTACAGGTTGAGGTTCTTCCGATTTCCGATAATACCCGTGAATATGCGGAGAAAATGAATAATATGCTGATTGCTGCCGGTCTGCGCAGCGAAGTTGACACCAGAAGTGAGAAAATCGGTTACAAAATCCGCGAGGCACAGCTTCAGAAAATCCCGTATATGCTCGTTGTGGGTGATAAAGAGGCTGAGGGAAACACCGTGTCGGTTCGCAGCCGCAAAGATGGTGATATTGGCTCAATGAGCCTTGATGATTTCATTAAAAAGGCAATGGACGAGGTTGCAAAAAAATCAAAAGACTAATTTTATCTTTTAATCAGGGCCGGATAGATTTTCTATCCGGCCCTGTGCGATTTAAAGTGAATTGGAATTACGTATCTTAAATCTTTTCATAATTTAATATAAATAGTGGTTATGTAAACACAATTCCACTTAAATCATTCCACTGTATTTTTACCAGCGGCAAAATAAATATGTTGAAAATCGGAAAAACAGCTGGCTCCGGTACGGTTGATTTGTTGAAAACTCTGTTGAAAGTGTTGAAGAAACCACTTTTGCAGTTCAGTACCTGAAAATAAATATTTAGTTTATGTAAAGCAAAGGGCAACCAAATTTCTCGTTCTTCAAATGTACAAAATAGTTGATATGATTACACAAAATATAGTTATATTTTTAATATATTCTATTTAGTAATTAAAATGATTGTGAAGTACTATAATATACAATAATAATGTTTAAAAAACGGGTGAGGTGCTAAAGCAATCATGGACAAAAAAAGATGGACAATCTTTTCTATCATTGCACTGATTGTTGCCTTCGCCATTTTTGCAGGGGGAGTTTCCCTTGTTAAGACTACGAAAGAGAATGCGGCACGTCCTGCACCGGCTCAAATTACCAGCCGGATTATCAAAGAAATGAATTATACCGATATGGCTGAGGTTAGCTGGAATCAGCTTTCAAAACATTACAATATCCCTGATGGCGTTATTGCAGACAGTTCTGTTTATATGAGTAAGTCGTCCGACAACGCATCGGAGCTCGCGTGTTTTTTGTTAACCGATAAATCCCAATTTACTCAGCTGCAGACTGCGATTACGAATCATATCAATTCTAAAGCAACCGGTTTTAAGAGCCTGAACCCAGCACAATACAATTTGCTGAAAAACAGTCTGGTTACTCAAAACGGAAAATATGTGCTCGTTAGCGTTGGCAGCAATGATTCGGCTGAAGCGAAAATGTTTAATGAAATATTAAAATAATTTTTACTTGAATGTGAAAATAATTTATGTTAAAATATAAAAACACGCGGAAGTGGTTCAATGGTAGAACAGCAGCTTCCCAAGCTGCTGACGCGGGTTCGATTCCCGTCTCCCGCTCCACATCATCACTCAAATTGTGATACAATGAAAGCCTCTGCTTTATGCAGGGGCTTTGTTGTTTATACGCGAAAAATGGCTTGGAATCTAGCTCTTCCTCGTATGAAGATACATTCAACGTTAGTGAAGGCTAAATTCACTCATTGTTTTTGGTGCGCTGAAATACACTGCAAACCCCAATAACGCCGAAAAGTGCACTGCAAATCCGCAGTGCACTTTTTGCGAATATGGATGCACTGCAGTGCACCTTTTGGCAATACCATTTTTTCCCTTCGTATTCAGCCTACTTTACTTATCGTAGCTGTATTCCACAACCGTGTTGCAGTTGCTGTCGGTAATGCCGATGACATCTCCTTGAGCATTGGTCAGGTAATGACATATAGCTTCGTTGTATGAAAAACCAACCCTTGTGCCATCACTGACAATGCTATCGTCGGAAAAACACTAGAATTTCTTTAAGACAGTAATGCTGTAAAGGCGATAAATATCGCCCAATCGACAATTGTTATACAAAAGTAAATCAACAATTTTATGCCTGATTTTAGTTTAGGTAATATTGCTACTCTTAAGACAGCTATTGCTCCTGCGACTCCTAAAAGAGCCGGTATTGCTCCACCATGCGCAGCGATAGGGATTAGCGCACATGCTACAACAAAAATCCAAACCCACCCTGGAATACTTTTTAATGGCAAATATGCTTTCCCGTTGCTTAGATATTTTCCATCAATCGCAATATCTGCCTTATTTCCAATTAAAACGAATCGGACTTCCTTGCCACCGAGGTTTATCGGTTGATCTAATCCGGTAAAACTTTGGAAAGGTTTACGATCTAATTTGATTCCTTCTCCGTTTACGGTTAGCTTGTGTTTTCCTGACCACTGGCTAGGAATAAACGAAATCTGATATGATTTATTATCTATTATGTATGACCAGTTTTGAGCTTTTGACATAATGTTTCAACTCCATAATTTTATTTTAAATACTGAACAAATAGGCTCAATGAAATGAACATTGAGCCTATTTGCCAATAATTAGCTTAAGTGGAACTATTTTTTCTTCTTCTTTTTTATCCACCTTTCAACTTTATAATAAGTTTGACCGTTTTTACGTCTCCCATAAAAACATATGTCTAAGATAAATGTCACTCCGTAATCAATACAAACCATTATTATGAATGCAATATGTACAAGGTTGGCATCATTTAGAGCATAAAATGATAAGGCAAAGATATAAACTATCAAGTTTGCAATGATAAATGTAAAATATAGATAAATTAAAAATGGGGGGATTTCATTTCTGTAACGACTGTATAGTAGCCATTCTTTGAATGTTTGCCCCCTTTTTCTTTTCTTCCTTGCACTGCTATTTAGCTGATAATGAATTATACTCACGTACAACCATCGAAGCAGAAAAAAAGCTAGCAAAAATGCAAGTGGCATTACAAGTATATCGCTTAACATAATTACCATCCTAGCGTAGATTGATATTGTTGCTTTGCTTTGTCAGAAGTCGATATTGAGCCTATCGACGATGTGATAAGATCTTTTTTAAAACTCGCCCTTAGATCGGCATAAAAATAGTTTGAACTTTTCGCATAATAATTAGCTACTTTAGGTAGGTTTTTAACAGCAGCTTTTACGCCAGTATGTTTTAAAGTATTAGCCGTTCGTTTTACTGTTTGCTTTCCCAGATTCATTAAGTTTTTTGAACCTTTTCCGGCACCGCCAAGTGCACTAGTGGCTCCACCTATCGCTCCGTCAAGAACCATATCTCCGGCATCAAACTTGGATAAACCATTGTTGCTTTTAATTTGGTTAATAGCATTGCCAGCCATTGAAATTGCTGCATTTCCTGCAATGATCCCTACCAGACCAACACCCGATGCCGCTAACGCTCCACTAAGAGCGCCCGTCCCCATTGCTGTCCACAGTCCGTCATCCCAATTTTTACCGGTAACCTTATTCGAAATAATCTGACTTACTCCGCCGATAAGTGCTCCAATGGCAGCACCTGCAATTATATGCCAGAATCCACCTTCATCATCTACACGATTTACTGGATCATTGTCACAATAGCTGAAAAGATTTTTGTCAGTCGTCGAGGTAGGACTTGCGGTTAAGGTGTCAAGGTGATCTGCGTTTATCATACGCCCCGTCTGCGGATCATAATACCTACTGTTGAGGTAGTATAACCCGGTTTCAGAATCATAATAGTACCCGCGATAAAGGAATGGATTTTGTACTCCAATTGTGCCAGCCATTGAGCCTGTGGTACTTAAAAGCTTACCCCACGCATCATAACTGTACTC
>DAMDEB010000197.1:2096-6091 GCA_032090075.1 Caproiciproducens sp. | reverse complement strand
ATCAAGCGGAGATTGCTCCATTTTGTCCAGATATTTTCGTATGGGATATCTCAGGTAGTGATAACTCATCAATGTAAATTTCAAAGTATTTCCTCCTTTTTACATGCCCTGCACATTGAACCAATGTGCAGGGCATGTATTTTAAGCAAATCCGAATCAAGCTTGTGCATTTTTATTATAGATTCAATTGACACACATCATCATATGTATCTGCTTGGTAATCCGCCTCGCGGATATCCTGAGTAACGCCCGAGCCACGAAAGGCCAAAACCGTCGCGCCAGCGTTCTTTCCCGCATGGATGCCTACTTCGGAATCCTCAATTACAAGGCAGTCCTGAGGATTCGCCCCAAGAAAAGCCATCGCCTTCAGATAGATAGTCGGATCCGGCTTACTCGTCTGGCACATATCACCGCACATAATCACATCAAAAAGATTCGTCATATGCATCCGGTTGAGTATCGCAATAATCAACCGTGTAGAGGTGGATGTAACAAGAGCCGTTTTTCTTCCGCTTTTTCTGAGCTGGGCAATATAATGCACAACTCCGGGAAACGGATTGATGTCTCCGTCCTCATACGTGTTTCCAACTTGCCGCCGTCTGGCCTGCAGTTGTTCCAAACTCACGTCTGCATCCGCCTTCTTCAGCAAATCTATGAGACAGCTCTGATCATTCGTACCAATGAGTTTACGTCTGTCAGCATCCGCCAGTTTGATATGATAGTAATTCAGGGCTTTCTCCAGATAACGTGCATTGCTCTCTTCTGTGTCGGCAATCACTCCATCAAAATCAAACAGCACATACCTATAACGATATTCTGACGCCATATTACTCACGCCAGTCAGTCAGCCAGAAGAGCTTTGGCCTTCTGCTGAATATAACTGATCTCGTCTGCCGTAAGATCGCACAAATCGCTGTTATCCATAGAGCATCCGGCATCCTGCACATACATCATCTTGGTGTCTTTCTGAGTAATGGAATAGAACCATATTTCCTCAGGAATATTGTAAACTTTTCCGTTCTCCATCAGCGTGAGTACAATATTTTCAAACTTGTCATTGGTCCGTTCCGCAGTGACCAGAATAGCTTTTCCAGCGGAGAGTATAAACTGCTCATCTGTAGAATGGTGGATTTCGAGATGTGCCAGCCCTGCAATGTCATTGTCGGGCTTCCAGTTTTTAATACATACGAGCCATTTAGCATTCTTGTAGACGCAGCGGATTCCTTCTCCATTGTTTTCATATACTTCCGGATTCATAATTCTTATCTCCTTTATTTTTTGATTTTCATATGTGTTGCCAATATTATATCTTCAGACCTCTGTTCTGCCCTCAATCGGCACTCCATAGCCGAACGCACCTTCCATAGCGCATACCTTGGCTGAAAATGCTGCACCTTTCTTCATGGCATTCTGAAGCCTGTCCTTCATTGATTCATCTGTACCTTCAACAATCTTGCCTTCTTTGGAAGACATGAAAAGTGAGCATAAGAATGCCGCAAAATAAGAATCTCCCGCACCCATAGTGTCCATAACGTCATCCGCATGGACTGCTGATGCATATAAGAATTCATCTTGATACAGTACATAGGACCCATCCTCGCCGATCGTTCCCAGAACAACCGGGATCCCGAAAGACTGGGCTTTCTTCATTTCTTCCTCGCGCTTTTCCTGTGTCAGATGTGCACAGGACATGATTGCTACCGTTACATACGGTGCTACCTTTGCCAGATATTCATCGGTCCAGCGCGTGGAAAAATCATAGGCGATCGGAACGCCGGTCTCCCTGAGCTGAACCAGATTATCTTCAATATAGCTGTTGAGGTTTGTGTAGATCAGATTAAATTTTTTAATATAGGCAACGTCTGAATCATTGAAATTAAAGGCGTTCTCCTTTGCGATTCCTCCCTTGTTGGAGCCGAGGAATACACGGTCATTGCCCTTCAGGGTCACTAATGCAAAACCGTTTTCACCTTCATAGGTTCTTGAATGGCTGTAATCAATATCCAGCCTGCCAAGCGCACCCTTTACGCAGGATGCAACGGCATCATTGCCGAATTTTCCAAAATATGCCGCATCCAGCCCATTCATCTTTACATAGGCGCAGGTATTCACACACTGTCCGCCCGGATACATCTTTCCGCGTGAAAGATACTTATCACACACATTGTCACCAATTGAAATGATCTTACAATTTTCCATTTTTCTTCCCTTTATTCTGATACTTCTGTTTTTTGTTTCTAAAACATAATCGATCCAGTATCGTCTCAGCGTCTTCGTCCGTCAAAGATACGGATTGAACTGCTGGATGATTTTGGTTGCCCTTGTCTTGCCACGCAGCATGCACTGTTGAATATCTTCCCCAAGGCTTACACCATATGTGAATGCGGCAATATAGGAATCACCTGCACCGACTGTATTTACTACCGGAACGTTTTCAGCACCCATTGTGTAGAACTGTTTACCGTCATAGGCAAGACTGCCATCTTTACCAAGCATGGCGATCACGATTCCCGTGCCTTTGGCTTTTGTTTTCTTCATAAAATTCCTGATATACGCATCATCTTTATCGTAAGAGAAAAATACATAATCAATGTACGGAAGAATCTCATCGTTGCTTTCCTGGTCTAGACGCTTCGAAAAATCATAAACCCAGACCTGCCCAGGCTGCTTTAATTCCTTCACATAGCGATCTATTTTCGCCCAACGTTCCGCATAAACAATATCGAAAGTCTTTACGAACTCCTCGTCCTCAGCCGTAAGCTCAATTTCCTTCATGGCATTTCCCTCGAAATGCAGATGCTGCTTGTCACCGTTAACAATATCCATCGTTGCGATTCCGGTTGGGCGGTCAACTCTTTTGAGGACCCGCAGCGCAATCCGGCGTTCCTTCAGCCGCTCCTCCAGTGCCATTGCAAAAACATCATTGCCCAGAATGGTCATTTCCGTAACGTCGCCGCCCATATCCTTATAATTCAGAGCGAAATCAATGCTGTTACCCGTCAGATAATAGCGGTCAAGCTTATAATATACATCAATACAGTTATCCGCCATCGCTATTGTACGTTTCATTTTTTATCCCCGCCTGATCATTCACCCATGACATAGATCATGTAGTGCCTGTTTTTTATGCCGTCAAATTCACAGAAGTAGATATCTGCCGCATGTCCCAGCATCAGTTTTCCGTTTACAACCGGAAAAACGCTGTAGATACCGGTCAGCAGAGATTTCAGATGTCCCGGAGCGTTGCCCCCAATCGTCCCGTACGTCGGCAGATAATGATTATGATTGTAAGGGTAGTTTTCCGGAGCCATTCTGTCCAGACATTCCAGAAGATCTTTTTCAACACAAGGAAGACTCTCATTTACCGTAATGCCCGTTGTTGTGTGTTCTGAAATAATGTAACAGATTCCGTTTTGTATTTCCGTTTCCTTTATAAAATCACGGACTTCAGAAGTGATCTTTATCAGCTCAACCTCCTTCTCCGCACATACACTGTTTTCTTTTAATCTGAACTGCATATTAACCCTCCAGTCGCAGAAAACGCAGCGCATTTCTGTAATGTATTTTTTCTTTGGTCTCTTCGGTAAAATTCAGGCTGTCCAGTCCCCGCTTGCTTCTTACCGGACGGATTCTCGGTGAATCCGATCCGAACATAATCTTGTCCGAAATATTGTGTTCTACCCAGAGTTCACCCATATCTTCCCTGAAAACCTTATGGAAGATCTGATAAGGACCATCAAAATTCATTAGTGCCGTATCAGTGTATGCATTCGAATATTTCAGCAGCAGCGCGGCTGTCTCCTGTACCCACGGCCATCCCACATGCGTGAGGCAGATATTGATTTCCGGGTAATCATGCAGCACCTTTTCAAAGTCCATAGGTCTCGCATATCTTGCCAGTGCATCTGTTTCCAGAGATAAACCTGCATGAAAAATGACGGGTTTGCTGTATTTACGGCATAAATCATATAAAATGTACAGCCTTTTATCTTCCG
>DAMDEB010000197.1:0-2086 GCA_032090075.1 Caproiciproducens sp. | reverse complement strand
TTTCAGCCTTGCGGTATTGATATACAGTCCCGAAAGTCCTATCTCGGTAAAGGCCTTTTCCAGTTCAGATGCAGCATTTGCATTACGCGGGTCAACGGATGCGAATCCGATGAACATTTCCGGATTAAGCTTAACCAGCTTTGCGATATCATTATTTGAGATATCCGCTGTGCCAGTATCATAGGAACAGTCAGACGGCAGTAGAAAAGCCTTCTGAATATCGGCAAGACCGAACTGCTTCTTCAGCAGGTCCATGTTTGTTGGTTTCATCAGATGATAGTTCATATTGTTGCATCTTTTTTCAAAGTCTTCACTGTTTTCACAAATTGGCGCAAACAGCGCCGGTCTGATATGTGTATCAATCACTATTTTTTTCCTCCCGAAAATCTGTTCTTACCTGACTGTCAATTCCGGTTCAGATGCATCAGATCTTTATTTTTAAGATAAAGCTGTTTGTAAATTTCAAAATGTTGCTGATAATATTTATGGTTTTCCGTATCAGGCTGAAGCACCCTTCCTTCCGGGAGCGCTTCCCTCAGTTCATTGAAATTCTTCAGAACGCCGACCCCAATTGCAGCCATCATAGCGTCGCCGAATGAGGAACACTGGTACGTCTCCGGTATATGGATCGGCATTCCAGCCATATCACAGATCATATGCATCCATGTACTGTTTCTGGTTCCGCCGCCTGCGGTTATAATCTTTTCCGGCGGAACCCCCATTTCGCTGAAAAGCAGAAGATGCTGGTAAACGGAATAACTAACCGCTTCAAGTGCCGCCCGGTTAATCTCTTTTCTGCCGTGGGAACCTTTTAATCCAAAGAGAATTCCCTGCGCCAATGGGTCCTGAACCGGACTTCTTTCCCCATAAATATAGGGCAGCATGATCAGTCCGTCGGATCCGGCTTTCACCTCACCGGCCTCTCTCGCCATTACAGCGTACGCATTCTCACCGCCGTTTTTCTCATCAACCGATTCCTTCTGGTAAAAGACATCTCTCACCCATCGGGTTAGTGTACCTGCGGCGTTCGTTCCATCGCCGAGACAGAATGTCCCGGGAACGGTAAAAACCTTTCCGCCCTTTATGAAACCATTTCCTTTAGCAGAATGATAATCTCCCATGAAGTGGTCGGTCAGATAATAGAAAAACATGGATGATCCGAATTGGAAGAACGCTGTTCCGGGCTCAACCAGTCCAACGCTGATCGACTCTGAGGTGGAATCTCCTGTTCCTGTAATAACCGGGGTTCCTGCCGCCAGCCCTGTTTCCTCCGCGGCAGCTGCTATAACATGTCCTGCAATTTCCGTGGAATATACAGCCTCAGCTACCTGGTTGGGTCGGCAGTACACACTGATCTCATCCTCATTCACGCTTCCGTCTGCTTTATAAAGCGGCCGGAATGATCCTTTTGCGAGAAATTGATCGATTACGTATCTTCCTGTCAATTTTGCTGTTATATAGGAGCTTCCTGTCAGGAACTTCGCCGTCTTCTCATATACTTCCGGCTCATGTCTTCTGACCCAGAGGATTTTTGTGGCCGTATCACCCGTGCAGATCGGGTGGCCGAATAACTGGTGTGCTTTCTCTTTGCCATAGTATGCTGTAAGCCACTCAATTTCTTCCGACGCCCTTGCATCTATCCCGTACAGAATAGCCGGGCGCAGGGGTTTGCAGTTTTCATCCACTGGCAGACAGTCTGTTCCGAGTGCACTTGCACCAACGCAGGCGATCTGTTCCGGGCTGATTTCGCTTTTTGAAATAAGTTTTCTGGAAATTTTACAGAAATCTCCCCACCAGTCCTTCTCCGCATCATGCTCGAACCATCCGGGTTTCGGATTCATCATTGAGTGAGGGACTGAATAATCCGCGATGACTTGAAACGTTTCATCAAGAAGCATTCCTCTTGATTCAAATGTTCCGATGTCAATCCCCATGAAATACCTTTTCATAACTTCGCCTTACTTTTCCTGTCTGATATCCTGTACGATCTGCATGAAGCTTCGTACTCTCTCTTCATCAACACGGCCGTCAAATACGCCGTTCTTTTTGAAAGCAGTTCCCATGCAGACGCCGTCACAGTATTGTA
>DAMDEB010000196.1:3909-6094 GCA_032090075.1 Caproiciproducens sp. | reverse complement strand
TATGCTGGAAGCACTCCTTTTGCAGATTCGGGATTACCCGCATTTTACATTTCAAGACGCTGATCATGCTTTCCGTGCGGCGGCAGACCTTTCGAAAAGTGCGTTCATCTTTAGCAATCGGCATAATCGACACACTCATCAGGCCGACCGTTTCCCCTTCACGGTCAATCTGCAGCATGATTTTCTCGCCGTCCTCAGCGGCCTTCTCCGCTCGCTGGCGGGCTAGGGGGTCTTTCGCTCCTTCCGCAAGTCCACGCTGTTGAACGACGCTGCGGGAGATCGCGTTAATCAGCGCAGCGTTGTCCACCGGCTTGAAGCCGATGGATACGATGGTGGAGGGGATATTGGTGATCTTGGACAGCCATTCCTTCTCCACCTTTTGGGGATACCGGATCAGGCCGTATATTTTGCCGATATTTTCCCCCACGGAAAGGCTGTTCTTAGTAAATTCCAGCCCCACGGGGGTAATAACATTGAGCAGGGCGTGATTGGTCACGCTCTGCTCTTGTACGGATTGTTTTTTCGTCATTCTGCTTGTACACCTCCATTTCGGTATTCTCGGGTATACTTTCTGTCATCCCTACATGTTAATAGTAGGGATGCTGGCCTCATATTCCGTATCCTCCAAATGGGTATAGGACGGATTGTTTACGAGATTCAAAAGCCGCACGATCTCCTTTTCCGTCAGCACGTCACAGCCGATCCCATTGGTGGTAAACTTCTCTGCCAGCAGTGACGCCCGTTTATACAAATCCTTTTCTACTCCATCCTCATAACGCTCCCAAACCGAGATATAAAACTGGCGCTCCACAATATCGCCGGACAGGGCATAACTGCTCATCTGCAAAATCTCCTGCCTCAAAAGCTCTTTTCGTCTGTCGCCGGCAGTTTTCAACATCCCCTGCATGTCGGAAATGAGGGGAGTAATATCCACGGGCCTGCTGACCGCCATAAACTTAAAGGGGTACTGAATATCCGACAATTCGGCAGTGAGCTGACGGATCAGATTGTTTTTCTCACCCTTGCTGTACAGGTCGATGCTGATGGCATGAATCCGCAGAAAGCAAAGTACCAGCCCATCTCTGGTATACAAATGCCGGTCTTTCACATCCCGCACGTTGATAAACTGCTGCGCGGTTTGAATTGCCATTGTTGTATCATCTGAAGCAGGACGTTTCTTGGTGTGCTTCAATACCAAAAGCAAAAGACCGCCACCCACAAGGGTGACGGTCAGCATGATAATCGGGAATAACAATCCCTGCATTTATCGTTCCTCCATTTCTTCTCCATCAGGCTGCGCCTGACGGTCTACCAGGTCCCGGTAACGCCGCCGATCTTCCTCTGCCTGCGGAGAGTCCAGGTATTCCTCAAAGCGCATATATCCGCGGGCATATTCCAGCTTATCCTCAAGGCCGGTGCTGCGTTGGTAAACGGTAAGCAGACTACCAAAATCGGAAATGCCTTTTTTCTCCGCGTACTCTAAAAGTTTACGGACATTTTCAAGCCCTGCGTCAAGATCAATAGAAAAACTGCCCATAGTGCGATACCATGGGCAGTTCGGGTTGTACTCCATCGTGAAGCTGTTTCGATCCAGGTCGAACATCATCCGCATTTGAAAGTTGCCGTGCTCTGCAAAGTCCTTGTTGTACTGCGGCGTTTCATCCGGTGGAATTCGCTTACAGAACATATCCGCGTCATCAAGCCGGGGATTCCGGTAATTCCCGGCATAGTCCAGATGTTCAAAGACCTGGCTGATTGGTGGATGTTCCGTCAGGGCTTCCTGAACCGCCTTGGCCTGCGACAGCCGCAGAAACGGTGAAAGGGCGTTCGCCCCGTAATAAACGGAAAAGAAATGATTTTCTCCGTTTTCCCGAATGATATAGATCGCCGGGTTACTCATCGCGCTCACCTTTCATTGCTCATAATCCTCGCTATCCTCCTGCGATTGCTCCACTGCCATCTCACAGACTTCTTTCGATAGCACATTCAGCAAATCCTTATCGTTCAGATAATCCGTGCAGCAGTTCAGATAGTCCAGTTCCTGCTCCGTGGCGTTTCTAAAAGGACCGGCGCCGTATGCAAAAGAAGTCACGGCAGCCGGATCGTATGGCTCCACATTGCGGAATTCCATCAGGTACCGATATTTTTCAGAACTTTGAATGTCCAGCCGATTGACATGTCCCGG
>DAMDEB010000196.1:0-3899 GCA_032090075.1 Caproiciproducens sp. | reverse complement strand
TTCCTGTACACCGTCACGCGAAAAGCTGACCTGAGAGTACAGGACACCGCGATCCCCGCGCAGCCGGTCAAGCCCCTGCCTTTCGCTTTCGCAAAACTGCTCCCCGAATTTTCCTTTCATCCTGTATTCGCAGAGCATATACGGAAAGCTGTTCAACTCGCCAATGCTCTCCAAGTAAAGGCACTGATGCTGTAGCTTCGTCAGGTCTTTCTTTGCGTCCAGGGAATACGCCCATGGGCGGGAATAATGCTCCACCTGCTGATCCTTGAAGTAGATATATCCCTCATGGTCATATGTCATAAACTCCACGCCAAGATGATAGGGCTTCGTATAGGTTCCGGCAGCAACACTTTCATACAGCTTGTCAACAGCCGCTAAACCGGCCTCATTCAAACGGCCGTTGATGCCCAGCTCCAAAAGCTTCAAGTGTTGGGGGGAAAGGTCATTACCGTCATTGGTCTTTTGCAGAATCACAAGGTATTTATCCATTTTCGGCATGAAATCACCTCATTCCACGGGACGGATAGTCCAGTCGTCAAATAACGATCCGCGAATGGTTAAGCTATCCGTCAGATTGATTTGCAGCATCCCGGCAGGTGTCCATGCGTCAATACACTCCGCATAGGTTTTGTACTGTCCGTCAGGGAACCACACAGGTGAAAAATGGCAGGGCTGCCCGTAGGTGCTGTACTTGTTTTTTTGAAACTCAAAGGTGCTGGAAAAGCCGGTCGTCAGCCGCTGCAATAACCGCCAGTACGTCGAATAGTTGAACTCCGGAAAATAGGCAACCACATTCTGCGCTCCCGTGATCTGGCTGCTGGGTGCGGATGATTGAATCCGCGCAGAGACATAAGCATCCAGCCCGTATCCGCTTTTCATCGTTTTCCCGGAAGCCGTGGGGGACTTTGCATCCGGCGTAGTCTGCAACGTGGCAGAGAGGCTGGCTGAATAGGAAAGCCAGGCGTATTCATACCACCCTTTGTCTTCCCACCAGCCGTCCTCATTCCCGTCCTTATTCTCACCGCTACTGTGCCACACCCAATCCTCATGCCACCAGCAATCCCATTCGCCCCAGGTTCGCGTTGTGGTGCTCGCCTGATTCGGTACAGAGGGGATTGTAAATTTATCATTGCGGTCGTTGGCCTGCGGATCGGGTGGCTGGTTCTGATTTAGGTCAACAATATGCGCCACAATCTTACTGCTGCTGACGGAGCAGTTGCTTGTGACTGTGATTGTCACAGTTCCGGGTTCCTCCGGCGTCCGCCATTTGACCCAGGCCAACTGCGAATCTCCTTCGGGAATGTAAATATCGCTGTGGGTATATGTTTTCCCGTTGATGCTGAATTGGGCATAAGCGGGGTTTTCCGGTGTTTTTTCAGAGCCGGTTGTAAGCGTGACCGCCGTTATTACGTCGGTGTCGCAGCGATAGGTCACGCTGCTTTCCGGCGCCGGTGCAGGATCAGCTTCGGAAAAGCGGACGATCCCAAGGCCCAGCTCCGCGATAATGGTATCGTCGCTCTGCGCCTGTGTGGTGGAGCCGTTCCATGCGGGAAACCCCAAATCGGGTGTCTGAAGGAATATGGAAAGCGGCAGATTTTTGTGACTCAGTGATACCATTTTGCTCCGCAGGCCGTTTCCGGTCTGCCTGTTGTAAAGGGCGGCCTCGGTAGCAGTCATGGCAAACATAACGCCGCCGTATTTAAAATAGGCTATCGGTTCCACTAAAATCTTATAATTACCGCTGATCAGGGTATTATAGTCAAACCCCGTTGCGTCAGCAATGTCGTGGATCGTCCCTGTACGGCAAAAATAGCTTCGGATCGCCGCAATATTGTTGCCCCCATCGTCACTGATGATGGTTGGCATCGCGTTCGAAGGTTTATAGCAATCGTATTTAGTGGTGCTGGGATGCAATCCTGTACTTCGATAGGATATTTTACTCACCTTGCCAAAATGAACCGCGATATCACCATTGGTACTATTTGAGAAATCAATAGGGGTAGATACCGGAGTATTGTCACTGTCACGGATAATGGTCACGCGTACACCGTCACGTCCCGGTGTCCAGGAGTTTTCGCCCGTGCCTTGTCCCATGTCGCCGCCGCCACCATCCATGTTCCCATCGGCGGCAAAGGCGGTGGAAGTCAAAGAAAAAAGCATTGCCAATGACAGCAATGCACAAATCAGTCTTTTCAAGGTTCACCTCCAACAAAAAAAGGATACAGCCATAATGACTGTATCCTTTAAGATAGGCTATTCTCTTTTACATGTCTCCAACCGAATCTCCTGTTCCTGCATTTGGGGCCTCATGCACGTTGGACCCTCCACCTTCGTCCTCAATCCAACCAAACCCCGGCACGTAAACTTTACCGTCCTTTTTTTCGCCGCCTTGCGGCTGGCTCTGCTTCGTACTGCCTTTCGAGGATTTTTCGCTGGATTTGTCAGGCGCTGTGGCAGGAGGGGTCGCCTCAGAACGTGTCTTTGGCTTCCCATCGGAAGGCTTGCTCTGTGCTGCACTGCTGGCAGGCGCAGAGGATGTTTCCGGCCGCGTGGAAGAAACGGTATTTTGGCTGGTTGTTCCGCTTTCCTCCGGAAGTGTCGCTTCTGGCTGCGGGGTTTCCGGCACCACAACTTCCGACTCTGAGGGAGTAGAACTCGTTGTGGCTGGCGTTTTCTCTTGGCTGCCTGCGGCGCTGCTGAAATAAAACAAACCGACAATAAGGCACACTGCCACAAGAGACAGTCCGCCGATTAGCACTTTTTTCTTGGTGTTGTAATCCTTCTTCATGCTATGGACCTCACTTTCATTTCAAAATGAATGGTCAGCCCTATTTACCCGTATTATTCTTTACCCGACTTCATTATATCCTGAATCTTCCTGCGCGTCCAGACATTTTTATGAATCTGATTGCCTTCCTGTGAAATATCAGAATTTGGGTGCATAGGCCGACCTTGTACGGATCTGCATCGTAAGCGGCGGGAGTCGATCCCAGCCGAAAGATAACGGTATTTCAATGGTAACGCGGGCGTCCACTTCAAGATTTTTGTCTGCGTTCCCCGGCGTCAGGGGGGCGTTCGCAATGTCCACGGCAAGCCCCGACAAGCGGTATTCGTAGCCGTTTTCTTCCGGCTTGATGTGATACCCATTCGACGCTGTGGTGCCCAGCAGCTTGTCAAGGCGGGCATACACGTCGTCGTAATCGAGCTTTTCCTGCCAGTTTGCGCCGGACAAGGTATAGCCTCCTGAGTATCCCTCTCGCAAGCCGTTGTAGGTATCGTCGTAATTCGTAGTTGCCACCATGACCGCCGCTTGCTGGAGTCCGTCGCGGACGCCGACCACGATAATGCCGAGCCGGAAAAACTCCGAGATGGCGCAGATCAGGAGCAGCAGCCCTAAAATCAGGGCGACCGTCAGGGGCGTGGAAGCGCCGCGTTTGTCTTTTATGGTTTTTCGCAATCGCATCATACTACCCCCTTATTTGTAATAGACTTCGGATTTTCCGGTTGCCTTGGCCTGAATTTCAACAGGAAAGGGGCCGAAGATGAAAAATCCAATGTCCACCGTATCCGTCAGCACTGCTTCAATATCGCCGTTTAGCTGAATCTTGTTCCCGTTGTAATAATTGCAGTTCCAACGGATTATCGGGTCAAGCCCCGTCTGCTCCCGCATATCGGCAATCCGGGAATCCACACTGGTGCTGCCCTTGATTTCCGCTTCCCGTACAATTTCCGTCGCAAAGGTGTCAAGCTGCTGTTTGGCGGTAAAAACCGGGAACAGGTTTACCGCGAAGGATACTACCAGCAACAGGCAGAGAACGCCGATTGCTATGTCTAAGTATCCTTCGCCCCGTTTTGATTTCAGAATCCTTTTCATAATAATACGGCGTCCTCCTTAAAAC
>DAMDEB010000195.1:5045-6134 GCA_032090075.1 Caproiciproducens sp. | reverse complement strand
ATCCATGGTTGCGGCAAATCAGCTTCCTGATGTATTTATTGTCAAACAGAACCCAAATGATTTGTCCATTCAACTTTCCGGCAAGTTGATGGACTTTTCGTCGTATTTTGTTTTTAAAAATAATGCGCAGGGAATTTTGCAAAAAACCGGTATCTGGTTTGAACAGCCTAAGATAATCCTTTATTACAATAAAAGACTTTTGAAGCAAGCAGGATATGAATCGATACCAGAAAATTGGCCAAGTTTTTTAGACTTATGCGGAAAACTGAGTAAGCAAGATAGTACGGCGCTGGCTATGGTCACATCCAAAGCAAGTGAAATGCCGCTGGATTTGCTGTTTATGATTGCTCAAACTTTGCCTGATTTTGATTTTAAAAAAGAAGCAGATTGGGTGCACTGTCTTCAGCTTTGGAAACTTTGCGTGGCTCCGGTTGCGGGGGACGGGGTGGATTACAGCCTTTCAACAGAATTAGATCATTGGGAACAGGGAAAAACAGCGATGCTGATAGGCTCTTCCAGCCTGCAGGAAGGATTGAAAAGCAGATCGGATATTGGAATCAAAGAAATACAAACTGCGGATAAAAATGTTTTGTGCGATGCCACAAAAGGCTGGGCGGCTGCAATACAAAAAGACGAAACAAAGAAATCGGCGGTTCTTGATTTTTTACAATATTTGATAGAGCAGGAAGACGGAAATACAGAATCGACGAATCGCAAAGAAACTTTACGCAGCAGATTGTTGAATCCGAAAACCAAAGATGATTTACAAAATCAATTGGAGAAACTGTTAATGAATGAATATGATTTAACCGGAGTAGCCAGACGATTCGTTCAGGCGATGCAGACAGGTGAGTATTCATGAAAGTTTTATTTGTCGATGATGAAAGAATTATAAGGGATGGTATTGGTAGTTTGATAGACTGGAAGGCCAATGGATGTGAAGAACTGAGGACAGCCGCGACCGTCAGGGATGCGACGCAAATGTTGGATGAATATCGGCCCGATTTAGTGATAACGGATATTTATATGCAAGAGGTAACGGGTATTGAGTTTGCAAAACAGATTAAAGAGACGCATCCTGAGATCAAG
>DAMDEB010000195.1:0-5035 GCA_032090075.1 Caproiciproducens sp. | reverse complement strand
TTTCCGGATATGAAAGTTTTAATTACGCGCGGGAGGCAATTGAAGCGGGAGTGTTAAAATATCTTTTAAAGCCGGTTTTTCCCGAGGAAATGCAGGAGGCTATACAGGAAGCGCACAAAGAAATACAAAAACAGAAGAATTCTCAAAGCCGCGCGGCGGAATCTGCGAAAATAATGAGCGTTTATCAGCCGATTGTTGCAGAAACCTTTTGGCGTGACCTTATAAATGATGCATTCAAGGATTGTACGGAAATAGAACGGCGCGCACAATTGGCAGGTGTTAAATTGGAGGATGGGCTGTTATTGTGCATGCATGTTTTTGATCGGAAAAACGATAAAACAGACGGCGATGCTTGCTGGATAAAAGCATTCGAACATATTAAGGAAGTCCTTCTGCCGGTACAGTGTATTGATCTCGGGACGAGAAGAGTCACGCTGGTTTTGCGCAGTGAACCACAGGAAACAGCTTTGAGCGATTTGTCAGAGTATATTTTTGAAACCAATAGGATTCAGGTTGGTTTCGCAATGGGAAGTCCCGTAAAAAAATTGACTGATATTTCCTATTCTGAGCAAACGGCCCAAAAAGCGGAACTTCTTTTCGATTTGGTTTCAAACGAAGTGGTTGCTTCTTATCACGATATAGAATTTGTTAAGCCTGATGCAGAATATCCAAAAGAGCAGGAGAAACGACTGATTGATATGATTCGCTATAAGAACAATTTGGACATCAAACTGATCCATGAGGTTCTCTTTGCTCTTGTGACAAGCAGTGCAACGGAGAGCGGATTTCAAAAGATGGCATTGCAGTTAATGTCCTCGATTTATCGTGCGGCGGATGATATCAGAGAGATAACATTAGAGCCATACTATGTTAAGTATATCGTTTTGAATTCCCTTAGCAGACTAGATCAGATTGAAAAATATTTTGTTGAGTGGATTGATAAACTGATGCATGAAAAAAATAAGGTTTATCGAAACGATACGGAAAAGCTTGTAACCCAGGCGATTTCTATTATTGAACAAAATTTTTACAGAGATACTTTTTCAGTGAATGATGTAGTACAGGAACTGCATATTAGCCCTAGTTACCTATCCCGTGTTTTTCACAAATATACAGGGAAAAGCTGTATGGACTATATTACGGAGATGCGCATTGATGAAGCAAAAAAACTTTTGAAGAACAGCAATATGAAACAATCCCAAATTGCCGGCGCAGTTGGGTACTCCAATGCTTACTATTTCAGCACGCAGTTTAAAAAAAATACAGGTTGTGCGCCTGGTGAATATAAAAAAATGGTGGTGAGTGATGATGCTCAGAACCATTAAAGGGCAAATGGTGGTATATTTCACCATTTTGATTCTATCAATTTACGTATTGGTGAGTGCAAGTATCTATTATGCGCTAAGCAGTCATCTCATGCAAAACCAATTGGAACATCAGACTCAGACGGCTGAAGCACTTTGTAAAACAATTAAACAATGGAAAAATGGATATGAAGAAAAATCTTTTCAAATCATATCGGACGACCACGTTCAGGAATTACTACGGGATGGCGGTTCTATGCCTGAAGAACTGCGTGACAGTGAGTTGCGTAGGTACCTTGAGGAATATACGGGGCAGGGAAGCCCGGTGGAGAAAGCTTTTATCTTGGACAAAAATTATCGCTTAGTGGGAACAGATGTTACAGATAGCATACAAAATTATATTTTTGATCGAATTAGCACTGCGGAACGCAATATGGGAGGTTCGGTATGGGACAGCGGGTACGACGCAAATTATGTTATACTTTATCGGAAGATTAACGACGAAAAATTTAATGTGAATCAAAATTTAGGATATTTCTTTCTGGCGATTAGCAAAGAGGAACTTTTAAATTTATTTGACGATTATAGGCTGGATCCTACACAACGTTTTTCCCTGAAAGGAATAGGAAACGGTTTTGAGGTAAGCGAGCGAGGCTTTTTTTACGACTATTATGACAATTATTTAAACCTGCTGCATACAGACATTGCTTTCGATGACTGGGACTTGAGCACTTGGACGGATAAATCCGTGGCATTGGCTCCAACAAAAGATCTGTTCATTATATTGGGGGGTACATTGATTGGAACATTGTTGGTTGCTGTTCTTCTAGTATGGATTATGTCAGATCGTATTACGAAACCAATTTCCATCATGAAGGACACGATCCACAAGTTTAGTTCCGGTGATTTTTTAGCTCGTGTTCCGGTGATGCATGATGATGAAATTGGCGGACTTGCACAAACTTTGAATAGTATGGCGGAGCGCATTCAATTTCTGTTTGAAAATGTGAGTAGAGAGGAAAAGCAACGCCGGAAGATTCAACTTCAAACACTGGAATACCAAATCAATCCTCACTTTTTATATAATACACTGGACTCTATTAATATTCTGGCAAGAAACAATAATGACGTCTTGGTAGCGGAAATTGTAACATCCTTGTCCCGGCTATTTCGGCTGGGTTTGCACCAAGGACAAGAAATTGTTCCTGTTAGAGACGAGGTTATGCATGTTTCCTATTATTTGAATATTCAAGGGATCCGTTTTGAAGATCAGTTGGTTTGGAAAACAGACATAGATGAAGACATTTTAGATTTGAAAATTATTAAGTTTATTCTGCAACCATGTGTCGAAAATGCCATTAACCATGGGATCAGAAAACGAGCAACTCCGGGAGAGGTTCAAATTCGGGGCTTTCGTGACAATGAAGAGATTGTATTTACCATTGTTGACGATGGCGTCGGTATCAGTGAGGAGAAATTGCAACAAATCCGAAGAAGGCTGGAAGGGGAAGAGACCGAAAATGTCGGTCTTGGATTTGGCTTAAACAATGTTCATCAGCGGATTCGTTTACATTATGGGCCTTGTTATGGCCTCCAAATCGACAGCAAGTTGGGACAAGGAACAACTGTAACAATTAGGATACCAGTCGCTGCTGACGAAAAGACGGACAAAATTAGTTAGCGGCAATAAATCCCGATTATAAATTCTAATTGCCGATGCCTCTCTAAGAGCAGTTAGGTTACAGGAAAAGTGGAAGATTGTGATGGAAAGCACGAAGTATTTGGATGTACTGGTTTTGATGCATTTACTTTCAGAAAACAATTAGATCAAAGGAAAGGCGTTCCCGGAATCGCAGTAAAAGTGGTAAAGGAGTAAGACTGTTTCTCTTAAGCCTGTCGCAAAGATAACGTTGATAGGTATTGCAGCCATCTCAAGCTTGCTGACTAATCTTGTCTTCTACACACCAAAGGCGCTGTTTAAAGCGAAGGAATGTTTTGTTTTAACATTAAGGAGCGAAGAAGATGATTGTCATATAGAGCTTTTTTGATATTACTAAGAGGGAAAAACTGGAATTAGAATTTCGATTGCCGAACTGCGATGGTACATATATTGAGGTTTTATACTACAGTTGTACAATGACCTTTATCGTAGTACCGGATAATTCCGAGAATATGGTGGATAATCATACATATTAACCTCACTAATGCGTTTTTTGAATAAAAGTACCAGACAAATTTTGAGGCAAATAATCGCTTGTTTCAATTCAGCAGCACTTGAATTCCTATTTTCAAAATATAGGCCTTCTTTTTAAGAAGTTTTTAAAATGTTGCAATGACTAATTTAGAGAATCCAGGACATTTGCAACTAATTACATTTGAATATTTTTCACCTATTTTGAGGCAATAAAAGTTTGTTTGTAATTTGTTATAACATGTCTAAATTATTTGGTGCCACTGCATCGGATTGTTGTGTTGGTTAGACGACGATTTACAAGACTGTATATTCATATCATGATTGGAAGCTCCTTTGTTGATAAGGTATAATAAGTTTCGCAAATTAAAAAAGGATAAAAAAGGAGACATAGAAGCAGTCGTTTGGAAGAATAAAGTTACCACACAAAATTCACCAAAAGGAGACTGCAAATATGTCCGAGAAAATTATACAGCTAAACGAAGGAATCATCAAGGAAGAACTGAAAGATTTGGTTAGGAACAGTGTGGAAGAAACGCTGAATGGACTGCTGGACAAAGAAGCAGCAGATTTAACGAATGCAGCCAAATATGAGCGCACAGAGAGCCGACAGGGCTACCGTTCCGGTCATTACACACGGAATCTTCAAACGACATCCGGAGAGGTGAACCTAAAAGTTCCGAAGCTAAAAGGTGTGCCATTTGAAACAGCAATCATTGAGCGTTACCGCCGCCGGGAAAGCTCGGTAGAAGAAGCACTAATTGAAATGTATCTAGCTGGTGTTTCTGTCCGCCGGGTTGAAGATATTACCGAATCCCTCTGGGGAACCAAAGTGTCTCCGGGTACCATCAGCGAACTGAATAAGAAAGCCTACGTACATTGGCGTAACCGCCCCCTAGAGGGCGGTAAATATCCATATGTTTATGCGGATGGAATCTATCTGAAACGCAACTGGGGCGGTGAATATGAGAATGTGGCCATTCTTGTGGCTATTGCTGTCAATGAGGATGGATATCGTGAAGTCATTGGTGCCAGAGGATGCATGAAAGAAGACAAAGCCAGCTGGACAGAATTTTTCAAATGGTTGAAAGAGCGCGGCCTGGGTGGAGTGAAGCTCATCGTTGGAGACAAAAGCATGGATGATAGTCGGGCTATTCCGAATTTAGAATCCAAAGGTTTCCGAATTTCAGGCGGATACTTGAACATGGTGGAAAGTTCATTCCAGTTGACACGCCATAATTTTACGGCCAAAGGATATTTTTTGCCCCATTGAGTCTCAAATTCATCCAGTGCTGCAAGGGCGACTTCTTCCGTTGGTGCCTTGTAAACGGGTTTTAAACCGGCTGTATGAAGCGAAAAATATTTCACCCCAGAGGATTTCGATGTACATATAAATTTATACAGCATATTTTAAGCAGATGGCCTTTCATCAGTAGAAATTGATGAAGGGCCATCTGTTTTTTTGCTTTCGACAGAATAATTTGTAATACGACAAGCCGCAGAATGTAAAGAAATTTTGAAAGATGGTGATAACAGGTGC
>DAMDEB010000194.1:0-6206 GCA_032090075.1 Caproiciproducens sp. | reverse complement strand
CGTAATATTCATCCAATCGCCTCCTATTATTTTTATTATACCACAGAAAATGGATGTGCAAAAGGAGCGGATTTCTCCGCTCCCAAATTATAGAATGCTTAACTCAAACCAAAATATACTTCCGCTGCCTTCCTGGCTTTGCACACCATAGGCGCCGCCATGCATATCAAGGATGGATTTCACGATAGAAAGGCCGAGTCCGGTTCCAATTTGCGCTCGTTTGTGCGCCTTGTCCACCTTATAGTAGCGATCCCAAATATCGTTCAACTTATCCTGCGCGATTCCCTCTCCGGTGTCGCGCACGGAAATTTTCACTTTGCC
This sequence comes from Caproiciproducens sp., assembly GCA_032090075.1. Taxonomy (GTDB): domain Bacteria; phylum Bacillota; class Clostridia; order Oscillospirales; family Acutalibacteraceae; genus Caproiciproducens. Next base: position 5,885 of record DAMDEB010000194.1, on the reverse strand, counting down.
GTCGGTGACAAGCTGCGTAATTTCTACCCTCTTGTCGGCGCCGGTATAGGTAATCGCATTGTTGACCAGATTATAAAAAACCTGTGATATTTTCAGTTCGTCGGCGTTGACCATTATATCTTCATCGGCTTCAAGCGTAATGTTGTAATCCGTCAGCTTTGTATAGCGCTCTAAAATAACACGGACGCTTTCCGTCAAATTAAAATCCGTTCTGTTCATCGGCTGCGTGCCCGACTGCAATTTGGAAATGTCAAGAACATCGTTGACAAGCGTAGTCAGCCGAGTTGCTTCATCAATGATAATCTGCACATTCTCAGGCGTATTTTCACCCGGCAGGTCACGCATAACCTCGCTGTAACCCGTAATCATCGTGAGTGGGGTACGCAGGTCATGCGAAATATTGGCAATTAAATCACGTTGCAGCGCTTCAGTTTTGGACAATTCCTTCGCCGCATAATTCAATGTTTGGCCAAGCTCCGAAATTTCCTTGTATCCCGATTCATCAAACATCACGTTGTAATTCCCGGTGCCGAGAATTTTTGCTGAGGAGTTGATTTTGATAATCGGTTTGGAAATTCGTTTGGAAAGGAACAGCGCCAGCAGCAAGGACAAAATCAGCATAACGACCGTAATGCACACCAACTGTACGCGCAGCGTATTGACAGTGGCATCAACAGGGGAAATGGTGGAGTTGAGCAAAACCATTACTTTTGTTCCATCCGATTTGGCCGCAGTGCGCGCGTAGATAATGATGTCCATCTCGCCGTCCCGCGGTTCCGAGCGCTGCCTGTTCGGAGCTGTTTCCTGCGGTTGCAGTGTCAATAATTCACTGCGTGAAAATTGCTTAAAATACGTACCGCCGGATGCCTCGGTTACGGAAAAATTGTGCGCAAGGTCATAGGCATTCAGCCTGATAATATTGTAAGGTGAAGCGCTTTCATTGTTGGTTATCCTCCCTTGTTCCGTGCAAATGATAATACTCAGCTGCCCGTTTTGAGAGATATTCTGAAGTATGGTATCTAAATTTTCTGAATCAATATTCTGAATAATGGTCTGGGATGAACTTTTGATTTCATTAATTTTAATTGCCTTATAAAAATAGTCAAGAAGAACGACTTGAAACACCCAAAGCAAAATCAGAATCGCCACGGTAAAAGCGGCAAAATAGGCAAAAATACGCCACTTTATGCTAATGCGCTTAAATCGTTCTTTCAACTTCAAAGCGGTATCCCACCCCTCTTAATGTCACAATGAATTTGCTGTAATCTTTTAAACTTTTGCGAAGAAGCTTGATGTGCGTGTCCAGTGTGCGGTCATCGCCGTAAAAATCATAACCCCACACATTGGTAATTAATTTTTCTCGTGTCAATGCAATATTTTTATTGTTTGCAAGATAAAAAAGCAAATCATATTCCTTGGGCGAAAGGTCAACTTTTTCACCGTCCACCGTTACAATGCGACCTGTAAAATCAATAATAAGTCCCTCAAAGCGCTGAATATCCTTCACCGCTTCTCCATTTCCGGGATTGGAACGTTTGATAATCGCGTGAATACGCATCATAAGTTCCTTGGGCGAAAACGGTTTGACCACATAGTCATCAATCCCTAATTCAAATCCATGTATCCTGTCGTACTCCTCACCGCGCGCGCTCAGCATCAGAACGGGCGTTGCAGTATACTTGCGTATTTCCTTTACCGCGGAAAATCCATCCAGTTCCGGCATCATCACATCCATCAAAATAATATCAAAATCATTGGGATGGCTGCGGCAAAGCGCAACCGCTTCCATTCCATCGCCCGCCTCCGCAATTGTGTGCCCCTCAAATATAGCATATTTTTTAATCAGTTCCCTGATTTTCTCCTCGTCATCAACCACTAAAATATTGTACATACGATTACCCTCCCGCTTATTGAACTCTATTGTCTTATTATACTGTATTTTATAGTACGAATGTGATGGATTCGTGATTTTTTCTGATAATTCTAATTTATACTAAAATCCATTAAAAAGGTTGATCAACCTTTTTATAGCGTGAAGCGCGTTGGATTTTGCATGAGACGGGTTTTGCGCTTATTGGCGCTAAACAAAGCTCGGCTCAACCGGGCGTTCTTCAATTAAAAACGTCAACTTTTTAATTGAAGATTAGTATTAGAGAAACAAACGCAGAAAACCGCGACAGACGAATGAAATCTGTCGCGGTTTTCTGTGTATATTATATGGAAGTGAAAAAATCAATCAAACACACCGGTTGAAAGGTAGCGCTCACCGGTATCAGGGAGAAGGGCAACAATCAATTTCCCCTTATTTTCCGGACGTTTTGCAAGCTCCGTTGCCGCAAACACGGCCGCCCCCGAAGAAATACCGACCAATAGTCCGTCACTGCCGGCAAGCGTTTTGGTTGTGGCGAAAGCGTCTTCATTCGCTACTGTAATCACTTCATCCAAAATAGAGGTATTGAGGGTATCCGGAATAAACCCAGCGCCGATGCCCTGAATTTTATGCGGCCCCGATTTGCCTTCACTGATGACCGGGGAAGCCGCCGGTTCAACACCGACAATCTTAATATTGGGATTTTTTGCTTTCAAAGCCTCACCCACACCGGTAACTGTGCCGCCTGTTCCGATACCGGCGACAAAAATGTCGACCTTGCCGTCTGTATCCCTCCAGATTTCGGGCCCGGTCGTTTCACGGTGAATCGCCGGATTTGCCGGATTGACGAACTGGCCGGGAATAAACGAATTCGGAATTTCCTTTGCCAATTCATCCGCTTTGGCAATTGCACCCTTCATGCCCTTGGCACCTTCGGTCAAAACAAGCTCTGCGCCCAAAGCGGCAACAAGCCTGCGGCGCTCAATGCTCATAGTCTCGGGCATTGTCAGAATAATCCGATAGCCTCTTGCAGCCGCGACAAACGCAAGGCCAACGCCGGTGTTCCCGCTTGTTGGCTCAATAATAGTAGTGTCCTTGTTGATTAAGCCTTTATCCTCCGCGTCCTTAATGAGCGCGTAACCAATCCTGTCCTTTACCGAAGAAAGCGGGTTAAAATATTCCAACTTACCTACCACGGTCGCTTCAAGTTCCTGAGCCTTTTCATAATTTGAAAGCTCCAAGAGGGGTGTGTTTCCAATTAATTCTGTTAAAGTTTTTGCAATTGTCATTACAATCTCTCCTTAAAAATAATTTTATAATAATCGTTTTATCTAAGCACAACAACGCCTCATCTGTAAACTTGGACAATAAACATTACGCTCCGCTCTAAGAAAAAATAATGTATCCATGAAAGCGCCTCCTCAATTCATATAATTCCTATCTATTTAGTAATGTATTTGAATTGATGCTATTATATTCCTTATATATTACAAAGTCAATAGGAAAAGTAATATTTATATTGCAAGATTTTTTTAAACATAGTATGATATTATTTAGATAAAATATGGATTGGCAGCAGAAGGAGTACAAGGATGAAACTTTCAACAAAAAGCCGCTACGCGCTTGAAGGACTGCTCTATATGGCGGTTAACGGCACGGACAGGCCGATAAGTGTAAAAGAAACCGCCGCGGGTATTTCTGTTTCGGCGGCATATATGGAACAAATATTTTTCAAGTTAAAAAAGGCCGGGCTTCTTTCACCGGTGCGCGGCGCAAAAGGCGGATTCGTCTTCGGTCACCCGGAAAATGAGATCACTGTCGGTTCGATTATCCGCGCGATTGACGGCAACCTGGTGCCGGTTGGGTGCGTGGAAAACCTTTCCGCCTGCACAAGCAAGGCTCGGTCGAGCTGTGTGAGCCGCGGGGTTTGGATACGAATTGCGTCAGCGATTTCAGACACGGCCGATCATCTGACGCTAACGATGCTGAAGAACCGGTTTATTGCAGAAAACGGAGATGTGAAGTATGAAAATATCAACTAAAGGCAGATACGGACTGCGTGCCATGATTGATTTAGCGATTCATTGCGATGAAGGGTATGTGCCGCTGGCGAGCATTTCCGAACGGCAGGATTTGTCACTCAACTATCTTGAGAGTATTTTTGCGTATTTAAAGCGTGCAGGGCTTGTGACCGGTATTGCCGGCGCGCAGGGCGGTTATGTTCTGTCAAGACCCGCTGACGAAATAAGCCTGCTGAATATTCTATCCGTGCTTGAGGGTGATATGTCTGTTTATGACAGTGTCGGCGACGAAACAAAAATCCGCAGCTTTTTGAACCGCAATGTTTGGGAGGTAATTGATCAAAATGTGAACAAAGTTTTAACCGGCACCACATTGAAGGACGTAATGGAAGAAATTAAAACCCAGTGTTTGTCCAACGACTGTTCCGGTCTTTGAAGCGCCTTGCGATGAGCTTGCTAATATAAATCAATTAAATAAACAAAACCCAACGAAGGCTCGTCACAAATGTGACGAGCCTTCGTTCTTATAGTATGCTGTATTTGCGTTTCATACTGCTCTCCAATTAAAATGTAATATTTCAATTGGAGAATGCCCGGCTACGCCGTGCTTATTTTGCGCTTAAAATAAGCACAAAACTCGTCTCATGCAAAATCAGTTTCCGTCCTCAATACTGATTTCGTTAAACTTTTCAGTCAGATCCTTTGTATGAAGGGCGGCTTTGTCTTCGCCCGCCGCATCAATTACAATATTGCCGCGGTGCATCATAACGAGCCTGTCACCATAACCGACGGCAAACTTTAAATTGTGCGTCACCATCAGTGTAGTGAGCTTTTTTTCACGGACAAAATGCTCCGTCAGTTCCATCACGTTCTCGCTGGAACGCGGGTCAAGCGCCGCCGTGTGTTCATCTAAAATTAACAGGTCAATCGGCGTCATCGTGGAAATCAATAGTGCAAGCGCCTGCCGCTGGCCACCGGAAAGACTTGCAACGGGCAAGTTCAGTTTATCCTCCAGCCCAAGCTTCAAAAGTTCAAGCTGGGTGCGGTAATTATCCATCCGCCTTTTGTTCACGCCGATATTCAAGCCGAAGCTTTTGCCTTTGTTGTCGGCGAGAGCCATGTTTTCAAGGATAGTCAACTCCGGGCAGGTACCTTTTGCCGGATCCTGAAAAACGCGGCCAATGAATTTGGAATGCCGGTATTCCTTTTGGCCGCTGATTTCTTTTCCGTTTACCAGTACGCTGCCGCTGTCAATGGGAATACTGCCGCAAAGAATATTCAAAATAGTTGTCTTGCCCGAACCGTTGCTGCCGACAACCGAAACATACTGTCCCTTTTGAATTTCCATATTAAAATCGGTAAACAAAACAACCTCATTGACAGAATCGCAGTTAAAGGTCTTATTGATATGCCGCAGGGCAACAAAGCTTTCCCCTGTTTCAGATTTGAGTTGGGTTGACATTTTGTTTTTTCCTCCTGCCTGCAAACAGATTGTTGGACACCAGCGCTATGGTGAAAATCACTGCCATTAAAAGCTTCAATAGGCTGGTGCGCAAGCCTAACTGCATGGCAATTACAAGACACGCCTTGTAGAGGATTGCACCGAAAACAACCGCCGTAGTCGCTTTCACAAATTTCGCTTTTTTAAAGATATTGGTACCGATGATAACTGACGCGAGCGCCATGACCACCATACCGACACCGCTCGATACATTGGCCGACTCCGCCTGCTGGCTCAGAATACAGCCGGCAAGCGCCGTGCAGCCGTTCCCGATTGCAAGGCCAATAATCTTCATCCTTCCGGGATCTTTCCCGAGCGAGGTGACATACTGGGCATTGTCACCGGAGGCGCGAAGCAAAAGGCCGGATTTCGTCTTCAAATACAAATCCACGATGAGCTTAACGAAGACACAGCACACCACGACGATAATCAGCACTCGGTAATCCTCTGGAACCTTCTCTGTTAAAAAGCCGGAAAATCCGGAATTGAAAAT
>DAMDEB010000193.1:0-6237 GCA_032090075.1 Caproiciproducens sp. | reverse complement strand
GAAGGCGAAGCTTTGCGATGCGGTTCGTTTGGCGGAAAACGGCTCCAGCCCGCGATTTGTCGGTTTTCTGGATGAGCGACAGGCGCTTTCTGCACAACAGATAATGTCTTATATGAATTATAAAAACTATATGCTCTATGGCGGACATGATGGCGCAGAGCGTGTAGTTTTTGGTGCGTTTCCGGACTTTGTTGAGCCGGCCGGCGAGAAGTTTCCCATTACGGCGGTTACGGCGAGCTTTCGTTCGTGCGACAATCTCAGTCACCGCGACTTTTTGGGTGCGCTTCTTGCCAACGGCATCAACCGCGAGACGATTGGCGATATTTTAGTTGATGAAGGAATTTGCGTCCTGTATTCGCGCAGCGAGATTACCAATTTCATCTTATCACAGACGACAAAAATAGGCAGAGTCGGCGTGAAATTAACGACAGGTGTTCCGCAGTCGCTGCCGCAGGGCGCACACTTTGAAGATTTTTCCGCGGTTGTTGCTTCCGCACGGCTTGACTGTATCGTTGCCGCTGCCGTGGGCACAAGCAGGGAAAAGTCGTCCGAGATGATTCGCGCCGGTTTGGTTATGCTCAATCATGAGGTGAACACATCGGTTGCTGCTGCCGTTACGCAGGGCAGCAAGGTATCGGTTAGGGGAAAAGGCCGCTTTGTTTTGGACCGACTTGGTCCTGTTACCAAAAAGGGAAGGCTGAGCATTGCGGGCAGGAAATATATTTAACGGGGGGTTCCAATATGTTATCAATGAATGATATTATTAATGCCAGTTTTAGAAAATCCGGTTTTTCCGGATATCGCACTGACGATGTCGATCAGTTTATCGATCAGGTGAAAGAATCCTACGATGTGCTCATTAAAAAAGGGATTGACCAAAAAGAAGAATACGAAAAGTTAAAAAGTGAGAATGACCAGCTTCTTGAAAAGCTTAAGATTTTAGCCGCTAAAGTTGAAGATTACCGTGTGGAGGAGGACGAAATTAAAAACGCCCTTGTCAGCGCTCAGAAGCTTGGTGATGCTTCCATTCGCGAATCACGCCATAAGGCTGAAATTATCATAAAGGATGCCAACATTAAGGCAGAACGAATTATTTCTGGTGCGAAACAAAGTGTCATTGAACAACAGGATGAACTTGAACGCCTGCATAAGACGGTTTCTGATTTTCGTTCGAAGCTCCTTAACATCTATAAGGAGCACCTTACGTTGATTGACGCTTTGCCGACACAGAAAGAAGCGCCAAAAGCGATTGAGCAGGAACAGCCTGCACTGCAGTTTGATGCATCTTCTGAAGTACCGGTTGCGCCCAAGCAGGCCGATACGACGGACAAAGAGCCAAACGTCACTTTTAATGCGGATATTTCCAACTTTGACGATGAGTTGCCCATCAGTAAAGAAACGGCTTCACGGTTCAGTTCCATTCAATTCAGCGGTGATTATGATATCTCCGACAATAACAGTACTCCGGATGGTCTCTTGAATTCCGATCAATAATACAAAAGGGCGGGCCTCGTGTTCGCCTTTTTTTAATCTCAAAACAAAGGGAGGCAATTTCATTGGCAATTATCGCTTTATTATTGTCTGCAGTTGCAATTGCGGCTGATCAGGTAATTAAGATGCTTGTGACCGCAAATATAAAATTGAACGATCAGGTACCGGTTATTAAAGGATTTTTTAAGATTTTTTACATTCAAAACAACGGGGCGGCATTTGGTATGCTGCAAAATCAAATTTGGCTTTTTGTTTTAATTACGCTTTCTATTTCAGCAGCGATTATTGTTGCGTTGTTTAAGTATGAAAATCATGAGTTTTTCTCATATACTGCATCTATCCTGATTGTGGGCGGCGGCATTGGAAACTTAATTGACCGTGTCGTACGCGGTTACGTGATCGACTATATCAGCATTTCGTTTTTTCCGTGGATTTTTAACTTTGCAGATTGTTGCGTTACGGTTGGAACGGTCTTTTTGATTATTCACATTCTCTTTTTTGCAGAGAGAGACGGAAAATCAGAAAAGGTTATTCGGTCAAGATAATGCAAAATAATATACAGATTATCATTGAGCCGGAGGATGCCGGTACAAGGCTGGATAAGCTGATCAGTGTAAAAGCAGATGAGATTACGCGCTCTGCTGCGGAAAAGCTCATTGTCGAAGGCTGCGTTTCCATGAACGGGAAAGCTCTTAACAAGAGCTATAGAGGTGCAGTGGGCGACTGCATTGATGTTGTTCTGCCTGAGCCGGTCAAGCTTGATGTTTTGCCCGAAGATATCTCACTTCAAATCATGTATGAGGACAGCGATTTGCTTGTCGTCAATAAGCCGAAAGGTATGGTTGTTCACCCAGCTCCCGGAAATTACAGCGGCACACTTGTAAATGCGCTTTTGGCGCATTGCGGGGACTCGCTTTCCGGTATTAACGGGGTAATCCGTCCGGGGATTGTTCACCGCATCGATAAGGATACAAGCGGTCTTCTTATTGTTGCCAAAAACGATTTCGCACATCATAATCTGGCTGCTCAAATCAAAGTGCACAGCTTTACACGCATCTATGAGGCGGTTGTTCACGGAGATTTAAAAGTGGATGATGGCACGATTGACGCTCCGATTGGGCGCAACTCGATCGGAAGAAAATGGCGGTTACCGAGAAAAATGCGCGCTGTGCCACTACACACTATCACGTCATTGCGCGGTATAACGGATTTACTCATATTCAGTGTAAACTTGAAACAGGTCGTACCCATCAGATCCGGGTTCATATGGCCTATATTGGGCACCCCATTGCCGGTGATACAGTTTACGGGCCGAAAAAGCCCGTGCCTCATCTGAACGGGCAGTGTCTGCACGCAAGAGTGATTGGATTCAATCACCCGCGCGACGGCCGTTACATTGAAATAAACAGTGATCTTCCTGCTTATTTTACCGATTTTTTGTCTAAATTGAAGCAGTGCTAACCCAAAGATAGGCGGTTTTTATATGGAAGAGGAATCCTTACATGTACGATATTTGATTGTAATTGCTGCTGTGCTGTGCGCATTGATTATCGGCTACAATGCCTTTTATGTACCGGATGCGTCTATGTCAAATATTACGGTTACAACGGACACTTCTTCTTATGCCGATGAGGCGTACACGCCGCGCACTTCAATACAATCGAGTGTATCATCGAGTTTAGCGAATTCAAGTTCTCAGTTGTTATCCAGTACAAACGCCGTGAAATCCGTAAGCGGTAAAGTCAATATCAACACCGCCACAGCCCAGCAGCTTCGCGACGGACTGGATGGAATTGGCGACGTAATGGCAAAACGCATTGTTGCGTACCGTGAGGAAAATGGCAGTTTTAAAAGTATTGATGCAATCAAAAATGTGGATGGGATAGGCGAAAAAACCTTTGCAAAGCTAAAAGACCATATTACAGTATGAAAATTGTCGAACTACGCTTGACATATACTTAAATTCAATTGACAAAACAACCAGAATATGATACATTTAATATGAATAAGAGCCATGAAGGCTTTCTCTTTTAAAAAGATTCATACGTGAATTTAGGGATGAATCCAAAAGACGCTGCAGAAGTAGTATCTTTTTGGGTTCATATTTTTTTGGGAGGATGATTGAAAGTGCATATTCCAGACAATTATTTAAGTCCGTCAACCTGTGCGGTTATGGGTGCCGCAATGTTGCCTGTCTGGGCAATTTCAATAAAAAAAGTTAAAAAGGAAATAACCAAGGCAAAAATGCCTTTACTTGGGATTGGAGCCGCTTTTTCGTTTTTGATGATGATGTTTAATGTTCCGCTTCCGGGAGGAACAACAGGTCATGCGGTAGGAGGGACACTGCTTGCGGTTTTGTTGGGGCCCTTTTCAGCCTGTATTTCAGTTTCGGTTGCACTTCTGATTCAAGCGTTGTTTTTTGGGGATGGGGGTGTGCTGTCGTTTGGTGCGAACTGCTTTAATATGGCTTTTGTTTTGCCCTTCCTCGGATACTTTGTTTATAAATTCATTAAAGACAGAGTTCATACTCAAAAGGGCGAGTATATTGCGATTGCAGTTGGTTCTTACTTAGGCATTAATGCCGGGGCTTTATGTGCGGCTATTGAATTTGGGATACAGCCGCTTCTTTTTAAGAATGCGTCGGGGCAGTCTCTTTACAGCCCATACCCTCTGTCGATATCCATTCCGGCAATGACGATTCCTCATCTTCTTGTCGCCGGCGTTGTAGAAACCTTATTTACCGTTGCAATTTTTGTTTTTATTAAAAAGGTTTCACCTGGCACAATCTATGAGGGGGCAAAGAAAAAGACGAAAGCCGTTTATGGCCTAATTGTAGCATTGATCTGTTTGACGCCGCTCGGGCTTCTTGCCACCGGTACAGCCTGGGGCGAATGGGGAACTGACGAAATTAAAAATGTAGTATCCGGCGGGAATGCATTGGGCTATGTTCCGCAGGGAATGAAAAATGGGTTCAGCTTGCAAGCAATCATGCCTGATTACTCATTCAATGGTTTGCCACAGGCCGTAGGATACATTCTGTCAGCTGTTGCGGGAGTTGCCATATTATTGATTGTATTTAAAATTATTTCCAACTTTAAGTCTACTAAAAATGAAAACAGTTAATTATGAGGAAAATGATATGCCTGAATGGCTGCTAAAAGATGAAAATTATACTCCTCTGTCTGACAAGGATACTTTTATTAATAAAAGTATCCTGTCTTTAATCGGCATCCTCTCCAGAATCAAAATGCAGGGCAGTAATCAAGAAAGTAAATACTATTTAAATACAACCTTAAAGCTTGCATTTACGATTTTGTTGATTGTACTTGTTTCCATTGCGAAAAGTTTTATATTCATTGTGATTATCAACGTATATTTACTTGCAGTTTTGAGTTTGATGCAGGCGGAAAAGATCATTGGAATTTTGAAGGCAAGTTTTGCAATAACGATATTTTCGCTGATTATTCTTTTGCCTGCTGCGTTTATGGGCAACTGGTATAGTGTCATCATGATACCTTTTAAGACTTTTGCAACTGTGACGGCCATGGGGATTTTATCCCGTTCGACAAGATGGAGTTCCATTACAAGCGCGTTAAAAAGATTTTTTGTACCTGATATTTTTATATTTGTTCTGGACATCACGATTAAATATATTGTGATGTTAGGTGATTTTTCGCTCAATATGTTTTATTCTTTAAAACTGAGGTCGGTCGGCAGAAACAAAAGCAAATATTCGTCGCTTTCAGGAATTGCGGGAACAATGTTTATGAAATCAAAAGAAATGGCTGAAGATATGTACGCTGCCATGGAGTGCAGAGGTTTTACCGGCGAATACCATGTTAGCAGTCAATTCAAATGTACTTTTGCAGATTATATCTATATTACCATCAATATTGGAATGATATTAATTTTTGCGTATTTAGGATGAGATAAAATGATTGATATAAAAAACGTTACTTACTCATATTCAGGCATGAACGCATTGAATAATATCAGTATGCATATCGAAAAGGGTGAGTCCGTCGCCTTAATGGGTCCGAACGGAAGCGGAAAATCCACCTTACTGAAATTAATGAATGGCATTATATCTCCGGATAGCGGTACTTACAGCTTTAACGGCGAAGAAGTTACGCGCAAAAAACTTCAAAACGCGAATTTCTCCAAGCGCTTTCATCAAAAAATCGGGTTTGTATTTCAGAATCCCGATACACAGTTGTTCTGCGCTGATGTTTATGATGAGATTGCTTTTGGCCCAAGACAAATGGGCATGAATGAAACCGATGTGAAAAACAGGGTAAACGACTGTCTTGATTTGCTAAATATACAAGGCTTTGAACATCGGCCTCCTTACCACCTTAGCGGGGGAGAAAGGCATAAGGTGGCTATTGCGTGTGTTTTGGCTTTAAATCCGGATGTCCTTGTTCTTGATGAGCCAATGAACGGACTTGACCCAAGAACTCAGCGGTGGCTTGTTCAGTTTCTAATGAACCTGAACAAGGCGGGGAAAACGTTGATTTCATCCACGCATAATCTCGAAATGATACAGGAAATTTCAAACAGAGCGATTTTGTTTGATGAAAGCCATTCAATTGTCGCCGATACCGAAACAGAGAAGCTGCTGGAAGATATCGAATTGCTCAAAAAAGTCAATTTGGTTGATGAATACTATCACCGGCACGAAGGTGACGGGCATCATCATTTTCATGAGCATCCGTTTTAACAACTTGAACGAAATTTAATAGAAGG
>DAMDEB010000192.1:561-6256 GCA_032090075.1 Caproiciproducens sp. | reverse complement strand
CAATTAAAAACGTCAACTTTTTAATTGAAGATTCGTATGAAGAATAAATCTTGCTGCCGCCGGTAAACAGATATCCGCGCGGCGGGAAAAATAAAGGCGCGGCCGAAGCCGCGCCCATCAATATCAATATTTGGTATGCCGGTAATACTTTTCATTGAGCAGACGTTTTTTGTTTGTCTTGCCCGGGCGGCGGTAACGCTTGCGCCCCGGACCTCCCCTTGGCGGGCGGCGGTTGCTGAGCACAACAATAACAATGACGATTACCCCAAGTGCAATACATGCCCATGAAAGGATACCGATCCATTTCATATTTCTGTTGGCCGTGGAATCGACCATCACCGAACTGAGCGGATTGTTTTCCTCCACGCTGGCCACACTGGGAAGCACAATTTCACTGGACTGCTCACTGCTGTTGTCGCTGCTGCTGCTGATTTCGCTCGAAACACCGCTTGATTGCTGGCTGGAATCCCCGGATGAAACCTGGGATGAATGATACACCCGGCTGACTGCCGGTTTTTTCGAGCTGACTACCGGTGCCGTACTGCTTGCCGCCGACATTGCGGCTCTGCTGGCCGCGGCCTGTTGGTCAATAATCTTCTGTACCTGTTCCGGTGTGATCTCAGTCGCAAGCGCAGTAACAGAAACACATGAAAACATAAAGGTCAATATGAAGAGAAGCAGCCATACTTTTTTATGTTGATTCATGATTAGATTCCTCCACAGCACTTTCGGTTAAAGATAATACGACGTTATTATACCATATTTTTGCGATATTGCAAGATTCCTGCCAAGTTTTACCCGTCATTTGGTAAATTAGCGTCTTGTTGTCGCCAAAACCGATTCTGCGTGAATTTGCATCTACTTCCAGAATGCCGAACAGCAGCGCCAAAACGCACAATGTGCCGAAAAACGAGGCAAAAAAAGTTCTTCTGTTTTTTCTCTTCATTCATTTTACACTTCTTTTCTTATACTAAAATCCATAAAAAAGGCTGATCAACCTTTTTATAGCGCGAAGCGCATTGGATTTATTTGAAGATTAATAATTAGGTGAGCTGATTCAGTGTAGCGGCCAAAGCCTTTCCCAGAAGTTCGCCCGAATACTTTGCTTCCTCCAGAGTATTGACTTCTGTACCGATTTCAATCAACAAAGAGCCTCTTGTCATATTTTCATTGTACTTGCGTGCGCAAAAATTCAGCGGACGGGCAAGACCGGGGTACAGGTCGGAAAGCGACTTTTGTATTCTGACGGCAAGCCTCAGGTTATACTCCCAGTTTGGGAAGCCGAGGGTTCCGTCATCGTCACAGCCGGAGATAATCATGATTTGCGCGGCCTTTTTTCCGTTCACCATTGCGGTCGGTTTAATTCGCGTTCCGTCGGAGGTTCCCATGGCGTCGCGGTGAAGGTCGATCGTGACCTGTAATCCGGGATATTTTTTCAGGTTGTTCTGTATCGTAACTTTTGAACGGTCATATGAACCGTTGTACATCGGATCATCGTGGATTGTCGTATCATGCACGGTATTGATTCCGGCCGCCTTCAGCTGTGCCGTAATCTGGTCACCCACGGCAACCACACTTTTAGACGGGTCGCGGGTGCGTGTATCGCCCAAAAAGGCTTCTGTGGTATGCGTATGATAAATCAGCACCTGCGGGGTGGAATTTTTTATGATTTTAACGGCAGGCTGTTTTGCAAGCTCCGCAGCCACATCAATACTGTGATTTTTATTAATGTTTTTTACCCACATATTATTGTACTGCGTGCCGGTATTCACAATACTCATTTCCTTAATTTTGCCCGCCAGTGATGTTGTGGCGAGCCCTGAACTGGTCGCGGCACTCGAAGCAGGGGTACTTGACGTAATATCGGAGCTTGCTTTGCTTTGAACCTCTTCAGATGACGATGCCGGAGCCGAAGAATTTGAGTTTGGTGCATCGGACGAGGTTGATCCGTCTTCCTCGTCCTCTTCCAGATAATCTGATTTAATCACTTCGGCCGCGCCTTTGGGCATAATAAAGCCAGCTGCGGCAAACGCTGCGTCCTGAGCCTGTATTGCCGGTAAACGTCCCACAACGCATGCCACAGCTGCAAACGCCAGCGCAGCAGAGCATATTCCTGCTGCCTTTTGTGTCCAGTTTTTCATATCCTGCCCCCATTAAATGATATTCATTCTTATGCGGGACAGACAAATTTAATGATGGCTTGTGCGAATTCCTGTTTTATTAAGTCAATTCTTCAAATTCTTCAATGCTGAGGGACGGGTTGAGCGCGACATTGATTCCCATCCCCAAAAGCCGCGCTCCCCTTGAAATAATCAGGTCTATCTCACGCGGCGTCACCATCATGGCGGCCCCGCGCGGCTCTACTGTTTCCTTTGCATCCTGCGATTCGCCGCCAAGCAGGTCGGCTGCAAGGGTTGCGGCGTCCACCACGGTTGGAATCCCCATGCTGATGACCGGCGTCCCAAGGGTACTTTCGTCGATGCGCGGCCGCGAATTGCCGACTCCCGCGCCGGGCGAAATTCCTGCCGAGCAAAGCTGAATGGTACAGCCGAGCCGGGAAGGGCTGCGCGCAGCCAATGCATCAATCGCAACCACCGCGGCGGGGTGAAATTCCTTTACAAGCGCCTTTAACAGTTCAAAGGCTTCCAGCCCTGTGCAGCCGAGTACCCCGGGGCTCACCACCGCCACGGGCCGCAGCTTGTCCAGTCCCGTTACCCGCGCCAGTTCGCCCTTGATGTGCCGCGTCGCTAAAATTTTCTCCGCGGTAAGCGGCCCAAGCGCGTCCGGCGTAATCGCGCGGTTGCCAAGTCCCGCCACAAGCACCTCTCCGCTTTCGGGCAGCAGCGCGCTTAGTTCCTGTGCCGTCAGCTTCAGCAAAGTGTTGCTGCTGTCAAGATGATCCGAAATTGATTTTACTTCCAGTGTGATGTACGTGTTGCCGTCTTCCTCAATGCGGGTAAGCGTACTACCGTCCTGTTCTGTCTTAACGTGCCGGCTCGGTTCGGTGTTTTCGAGTGCTAAATCTGTACGAAAAATCAAATAATCAGCCCCAATCATATTTTTTTTAAAAATACTTGCAATTTTCGCTTGCAGATGATATTATTATTGATACGTGACAATACCAAAGGAGGTGTAAATATGCCAAACATTAAATCAGCAAAAAAACGCGTGAAGGTTATTGCTACAAAAACTCTAAATAACAAGTCCTTTAATTCCGGACTTAAAACAGATATAAAAAAAGCGAACCTTTCCGTTGAAGCCGGAGACGCCAACAAAGCGGATTCTGTTAAGGTTGCGATTAAGAAAATTGACCAAGCTGTTTCAAAAGGAATTCTGCACAAGAATACAGCCGCAAGGAAAAAGTCAGCTCTTGCACGCAAGCTGAACGCGGCAAACGCATAACCCTCAATACGCCGTTTAAAAGCAAAAGCAGAGCCTTGTGCCCTGCTTTTTTACTTTTTACTATCTTTCAGGAATGTGAACTTTCTTACAATCCTTTTGTGATGATTGACTTTTTAAGAATAAATGGTTATCATATAAATAACATATAATACCGAAAAACGGAGGTGCTCGTTTTGAAAAAATGTAATAAATTAGCTGTCTTTATTACGGTCGTTTCTGCCGCAGCTGCAATGGCTGCCGCTGTTGTCGCCGTTGTTCTCTTCTTTGAAAAGAAAAAAAAGGATGAAGAGGAACTTGAGCACTACCTTGATTGCTCCATTCAGTAGGAGCTGTCGGCGGGTGCATCATCACGGGCAGGGTTTACCTGCCCGTTTTTTTGTTGTGCCGCGGTTCATAAAAAAATTTACGGCTTTTTGCTATACCACCGGTTAAGCCGGCGAACATCGATTTTCCGTAACTTTTTGAGATAACCATTGATATAGCTTTTGAAATACGTACGATAATAAAAACCGCACAACTGCCAAAGAATGGTGATCAGAATATTTCCGGTGATCAGTTTGAAGATTCGGTAAGCGATTCTTCCCCAACGCAGTGCGCGGCTAGCTCTTATCTCCCGGCTTTGAAAACAGGGCGGCTACATAGCCGAAAAACACGGCTGCCGCAATTCCCGCAGCACTTGCCGCTACACCGCCCGAGAAAACCCCGACCAGGCCGTGTGCCTTAACGGCTTCCAGCGTTCCTTTCGCCATGAGATAGCCAAACCCGGTCAGCGGCACCGTTGCACCCGCGCCCGCGAATTTTACAAGCGGTTCGTACAGCCCGAATCCGGTCAACGCCACGCCGAGTGTAACAAAAAGCACGAGAATTCTTGCCGGCGTCAGCTTTGTGAAATCAATTAAGATTTGGCCGACCGCACAAATCGCGCCGCCAATTAAAAAAGACCATAGATACTCCACGTTTTTCACCTCGATTTTAGTTTCGCCGAATATGGCAATGATATACATTGCAAGGAATTTAAACTGATTAAAAATCCATTTTAAAACAATTAAAAAAGGAACCGCCTCGCTTGAGACGGTTCCTTTTTTCAAATTTTTAAATTTTCAGATTATCCCCGGCGCACAAAAGTACCGTCGCGGATTTCCTGAAACGCCTGCTGTAATTCCCGTTCCGTGTTCATCACAATCGGGCCGCCCCACGCAATGGGCTCTTTGAGCGGTTTCCCTGCAAACAGCAGGAACCGAAGTCCGTCTTCCGAAGCCTGCGCCATAAATTCATCCCCGTTTTGAAAAAGCAGCCCTCGTTTGCTTTGGCTCAAGCTTTCATTCTCACCGCCGAACCGGCCGCTCCCTTCCACAATATAGATAAAAAGCGTTGCATCCTGTTCTGTTGAAAGGTTCCATTTTGCTCCGGCCTTCATCTCCACATCAAGAAATGTCATTTTTACATGGTCGCCCTGCTCCGCCCCGGCAATTCCCTTATAGTTTCCCGCAATCACGCGGACAGTACTGCCTTCCTCCGTGATAACAGGTACCTGTTCGGCCCTGATATCATGGTACCCAGACTGTCGCCGTGCTCAATGTCGCCCTCAATCAGATACGTGACGGTTTCGATTCCTCTGTGCGGATGCCACGGAAACCCTTTCACGTAGTCCGCCGGGTCGGTGGAATCAAATGCGTCCAGCATTAAAAACGGATCAAAATCTTTTACATCCGCATATCCAATCACACGAACAAGCTTCACGCCCGCTCCGTCGTACTGGACTGCGCCCCCAACTGTTTTTTGAACTTTTCTCATGGTCATATTCATTCTGCCTCCTTCATTTTATGTTTACGTTCAGCGCGCGGTTTCTCACTCGGAAAACACATAGGACGTCATGGAAAGACTGCCAGCCGTCCGCGCGTCGTTGTACACATGAACCCTGTCTTTTTTGTCCGCGGCGCCAAGTACATACAGGAGCGGGTCAAAATGCTCCGGCGTCGGAAAAGCATATTTGGCGCTGTTGCCCGCCCTTTTGTAATCAATTACCGCGTCAAAATCCCCTGCGTTGATATTGTCGCGAATGTATCCGTCAAACTCGTCCGCCCACCCATAACCGCCGGCAGCGGAAAAATCGACTTGGCCAAGGTTGTGCACAATGTTTCCGCTTCCAAGAATCAGAACATTCTGCTCGCGCAGCGGCTTCAGCTTTTCCCCCGTTTCAAACAGTTCCCTCGGGCTCATTCGCCTGTTAATACTCATTTGGTATACCGGAATATCGGCGTCGGGGTACATCTTCCTCAGCACGCTCCACGTG
>DAMDEB010000192.1:0-551 GCA_032090075.1 Caproiciproducens sp. | reverse complement strand
GGTCAATTCCCCATGTCTGGTCTTCCATGCAGTCGCCGCCCAATCGTTTCATTGTCTGCGCCGCAAGCTGCGGTGCGCCCGGAGCAGAGTACTGCGCGTCGTATAATTCTTTGGGAAAGCCATAAAAATCGTGGATTGTTTTTGGATTTTCCTGCGTCATCATCCGGGTATGGTCAGTAAACCAGTGCGCGGAAACAGCCAAAATGGCGGCCGGCTTTGGTATCACTCCTGCAATTTCTCTCCAACCGGCGGTAAATTCATTTTCTTCAATTGCATTCATCGGCGAACCGTGTCCTATAAAAGTTACAGGCATCATTTCAAAAGCCCCCTTATTTATTTTTTACTTATCCTTCTTAATTTTCTTTCTTATTATTTTTATTATATCACGTAAAAATAATAAGCGAAGAGAGCAAATTGAAAATAAGCACTAAAGAATGGCGACAAAATTTGTCGCTTTTAAAACAAAAATCGCAAAGGGCAACAGATTTCTGCATCCATTGCCCCTTGCTGATTATCTTCAGTGTATTTTATTTGATGAGCGGCATGTCTCC
>DAMDEB010000191.1:1261-6259 GCA_032090075.1 Caproiciproducens sp. | reverse complement strand
TATTACCATCCATGGTTTTCATTTTTCGTGAATCCATATAATTATTTTCCTCCTTTAAGGATAATCTATTTCTTCCGGTACAGCACGACTTAGGTTGTACCAATCTAAATTTTATCATCTTTTACAAGCGTTGTAAAGGCAATTTGCACAAAATGGAGGATTATTTACAGTTTGTTTATTTGATTTAAAAATTTGTTCTGAATTTGACCGTTTTGGCTGTGATAACACGCTGTGCGGCAGCTTGGCCCTGCCATGTCACTAAGCCGCCGCCTTGCGCACGCGCATAAAAGCGCAGATACGACATAAGCTGATTGACAGCTATATAGATAATAATATACAATAATAGTAATCTATTTTGATTCCGAAAGGGGAAAACCAAATGCCTCCCGAACCTGATGGCTCATTTTTTCATATGCTGAGCGCACTGCCTGTTACAACTGCGCAGAGCGAACCCAATTCATTTTTTTCCATTGTGCTATTAATCGCTTTGGTTTTAGTCAACGCGTTTTTCGCCGCGAGTGAAATCGCAATTATTACACTGAACGACAACAAAATCAAGAAGATGGCTGAAGACGGCAATAAGAGGGCCGTCAAGGTTTTAAAGCTGACTTCAAATTCGAGCCGTTTCCTTGCAACCATACAGGTTGGCATTACACTGAGCGGATTTTTAACTTCCGCATCAGCTTCTCAGAGTTTTGCCGGAAAATTGGCGCAGGCTCTTTCGTTTCTGCCCTTTTCCCAAAACCTTCGCTACGGCGCATCTACCGTAATCATCACCTTGCTCCTGTCTTACTTTTCACTCGTATTTGGCGAGCTGGTGCCGAAAAAGATTGCCATGCAACGCGCTGAAGAGCTTTCATTTAAATTTATCGGTGTTTTAAACGCAACCTCCGCCATATTTAAACCATTTATTTCCTTTTTGACTTTCTCGACCAATGTCGTTTTAAAAATGTTGGGTTTTGACCCGAACTCCTCCGAAGACACCGTGACGGAGGAAGAAATCCTCATGATGGTCGATGCCGGAGAAGAGAAGGGCGTTTTTGGCGAAACTGCCAAAGATATGATCTCCAATATTTTCGATTTCAATGACATCACTGCCAGTGAAATCATGACCCACCGCATAGAAGTGCGTGCGGTTGAGGACAACGCAAGTATTCAGGATGTGGTGAATCTTTCCATAGCAACGGGGTACTCGAGGATTCCTGTTTACCACGAGGATTTTGACAATGTTCTTGGCGTTATCTATGTCAAGGATTTGCTCAAGTATGTCGGTAATGAGGTAAATCAGGATATTAAAATGACTGATTTGATGCGACTTGCATATTTTGTACCCGAGAGCAAGCGCTGCAGTTCGCTTTTTACCGAAATGACAGAGTTTAGAATACAGTTCGCCGTCGTTGTTGATGAGTACGGCGGTACCGAAGGTATTATTACAATGGAAGATCTTCTTGAATCCATTGTAGGAAATATACAGGATGAATATGACAATGAGGAAGAGGAAATACATAAGGAGGCTGACAACAAATTTACCGTTGACGGCGGCACCTCCATTGATGAAATTTCCGACCTGGTTGGCGTTGATCTGCCCGAGGGTGACTATGATACGATTGCCGGCCTCGTTGTTGAAATGCTTGGGAGGATTCCAAAGCCGAACGAAAAACCAAGCGTCACTATTGAAAACCTCACACTGACCGTCCAGAAAGTTGAGGACCGACGAATCGCAAAAATACTGATTGAAAAACAACCTGAGACCGACGAAGCCGAAACGTAACCCGGGCTCCGGTTGATATATGATTCCATGTTATGGAAAGGGGATTCTCTGCTGCGGCGGTGAATCCCCTTTCCGAGGGTTTTGGCATGAATTATATTGGACGAAACAAGTTGATTTTATTCAAATTTTGTAGTATGTTATACTACAATCCATTAAAAACGTGAAACCTCGTTTTTATAGCGCGAAGCGCGTTGGATTTAGCATGAGACGGGTTTTGCGCTTATTTTAAGCGCAAAACAAGCACGGCGCAGCCGGGCGTTCTCCAATTGAAATATATATTTCAATTGGAGAGTAGTATTCGTGTAACCAATTGGTATGGTCAGTCGCAAACTCCTGACCTTAAATAAAACTACGGAGGATCTCATCATGAAATCAGAGTCTCATCGCGTACAATACTTGGCGCAGGGTGCCGTCATTGCCGCTATTTACACCGTGCTAACCCTTGCAGCAGCAGCGATTAACCTGGCTTACGGGCCCATTCAGTTTCGCTTTTCCGAAGCACTCACAATTCTTCCGGTATTTACACCCGCGGCCGTTCCCGGACTGGCAATTGGATGCTTGCTGTCCAACCTATGGAGCGGATACGGCATACCAGATATGGTTTTCGGCACATTGGCAACTCTTTTGGCTGCAATTGCAACGAGAATGGTGCGAAATATTCGCATTAAAAGCATACCCGTTTTAGCTCCGCTGCCCCCTGTATTGTTTAACGGGGTCATTGTCGGACTCGAAATTGCACTTCTGTCCCCGGGCGGTTTCGTCTGGGCAGGCTTTTGGAGTGCAGCCCTTTCCGTCGGATTAGGAGAACTGGTCGTATGCTTCGCACTCGGACTTCCGCTTGCCGCAACATTGCAAAAAACAGGAGCAGTAAGCAAATTACTTAGATATTGAGGGATTATAATGGGCGAAGAACAACTTCTGATAAAGAAACGATTTAAAAACATACCACCGGTAAGACTGATTGTAGTCAGCTTTGCCATCGTTATTCTGGTTGGCACGTTTCTGCTTATGCTGCCAATTTGCTCACGTAATGGGATGCCGACTGCCTTCATTGATTCGCTGTTCACCGCAACCTCGGCGACCTGCGTTACCGGCCTTGTTATATTCGATACCTGGACGCATTGGAACGTGTTAGGACAGGCTATTATTCTTGTGTTGATTCAGATTGGCGGTCTGGGTGTTGTTACCCTGACCACCGGATTTTCGCTGCTTTTGCGCCGTAAACTCGGTTTGCGTGATTTACAGCTTGCAACCGAAAACACAAGCGGCGACACAATGGATATTGTTCGTCTGGTTAAAATTATTATAACCTTTACATTCTTCTGTGAATTGACGGGAGCAATGTTACTAATGATCCGTTTCGTTCCTCAATTCGGTGTTAGAGGCATCTGGGTCGGTGCATTTACAGCAATTTCCGCTTACTGCAACGCCGGTTTCGACATCTTAGGGTTCGTGATGAAAAACGGCGGGCTGATCCCCTATGTCAGCGACCCGTTAGTGTGTCTTGTCGTGGGAGGATTGATTGTCATCGGCGGAATTGGCTTCGTGGTCATCAGTGACATTTATTACGCCCGCTTGCATACACGCTTTCATAAGCTCAAACCGCTTCATTTAAACTTTCACTCCACACTTGCTTTGGGTATGTCTG
This sequence comes from Caproiciproducens sp., assembly GCA_032090075.1. Classification (GTDB taxonomy): domain Bacteria; phylum Bacillota; class Clostridia; order Oscillospirales; family Acutalibacteraceae; genus Caproiciproducens. The sequence continues at coordinate 2,840 of DAMDEB010000191.1, read as the reverse complement.
CCATTTTAATTGTTTTAGGAACGATATTATTTTTCATCTGTGAGAATGACAATACCCTGCGTGGCATGAACCTTGGCACAAAACTGAATGCATCCCTGTTTCAGTCGATCAGCCCGAGAACCGCTGGATTTGCTACCATCGATATCGCAAAAGAACATGATTTTACTAAAATCATTACCGTCGTGCTGATGTTCATCGGTGCCTCACCGGCAGGAACCGGCGGCGGTATTAAAACGACTACTTTTCTGGTTCTGCTTGCAACCGTTTTAAGTGTGATGCGTGGTGAAGAAGAAACGACCATCTTTCATCGCAGGCTCGATAAATTCACGGTTTACCGCGCGCTTTCAATTTTTACCATTGCAGCATTGACTGTACTCGTAACAACCGGTATCATTTTAACTGCCGACCCTCATGTGAATGGCATTGACGCCTTATTTGAGGCAACCTCCGGCTTTGGCACCGTCGGTTTAACCGCGGGTGTTACCCCCACACTCAGCTGGATTTCCAAACTGGCGGTAACGCTTACGATGTTTATCGGGCGCGTGGGGCCTGTTTCCCTTGGACTTGCGCTGACACTGCACAGAGGTCACCGCGCGGTCGGTTCTATCTTGCCGGAAGGTAAAATAATTGTAGGTTAATATTTGCAGCCAGTGCTTTTCGTTTATAAAAAATCGTTAAAATAATACAACATATTTAAACCATAAAAAAGGCTTGGAACAATTTAAAGTTCCAAGCCTTTTGTTGTTAATTGAAGCCATCTGTTTACCCCAACAGTGTTCTTTATGCTCTTTCCATAATCGAGGTCAGCCTTTTCTTTTCGCTCCTAAAACCTTCATTAATTCTTGTTGGCTGCCACCGTCGCACACAGCGGCAATCTCATCGCCGGCATGGATAACGGTATATCCGTTCGGTATAATCATGCTGTCCCCACGCACAATCGAAATAATCAGTGAGCCCTGCGGAAGTGTGATATCCTTGAGCATGATGCCTTCAAGCATCGTATCCTGCAGCAGCGTCATCTCACAAATTCCAGCCTTACCCTTATTCAGAGTGGCAAGCAAATGCATTTCTGCAATATTCACTTCCTGCTCAATCAAATTTGTAATAATTTCAGTACTGCTTACGGCAATATCTGCGCCCAAAGTGCGGAGAGCCTCCAAATTGCGGGGATCGTTCGCTCTTGCGATCACCTTTCCCGCCTTAAATACCCTTTTGGCAAGCTGTGAAGCAACAAGATTATCCTGATCACTGCCTGTAACCGCGATAAAACAGTCTACATTCTTTGTTCCGGCATCATCAAGTACTTCAAGCTCGGTTCCATCCCCACAGATAACCTCCGCATCAAGCTCGTTTGCAAGCCGTATACATTTCATTTTATCTTTTTCAATTAATTTGACGCTGTATTTTCTTTCGAGCATATTACCGGCTATCTGATGGCCGAGTTTGCCGCCACCAACAATTACAATTCTCACAAAAATCCTCCTAATCTGAATGGTTGCAAAATCAGTCAATGACTTTTGCAAAGATCACTTTGTCTCCCTCAGCAAGCAAGGTTCTGTACGCTTGGGAATAAAGTGCC
>DAMDEB010000191.1:0-1251 GCA_032090075.1 Caproiciproducens sp. | reverse complement strand
CCATTACTCCGTCTATATGCAAAATTCCGAAAATCGTCTCCCCCTTGTCCATCGGCACCGTAGAAGCAGGAACGCCAACATGCGCTCTGTCCACCGCTCTGCAATGAAAAGTTGCCGTTGCCGTTTCAAAAGAAATATTTTTAGGATCCAACGGCTGCGTCAGTGCAGTGAAAATCGCATCCCCCGCCAGCTTCGTCGGGCAAACGGTTTTTAGCCCAAGACTCTTAAACACTTTTTCACGGGCAGGATCGGAAATCCGCGCGACCACATTTTCCACACCAAAAAAGCGGCGTGCAATCTGTGATATCGTAATGTTCAAATTATCATCGGGGGTCACAACAGCCATGGCGTCGCAGTTTTCCGCTCCGGCACTTTTCAGCACTTTCATGTCCATTGGCATTCCCGCTACTGTAATCCCACTAAAATTTTCACTCAAATTGCGAAAAGTATCCGGATTTGAGTCTATGACAGCGACATCATGTCCGTGTTCATCCAGAATTAAGGCCAACCGTGTACCCAATCTGCCACATCCGACTACAAGAACGTTCAAAAAAATCTCTCCCTGTTTGCAATATTAAAAATGTATAATTGTAACAGAAACCATGCCATTGGCATGGTTTCTGTTACGCTGCTCGGCTCTTAGGGTTCAAATCCCTTTGGGGATTTGTGTGAATCTTTGACCCGCCCGGAGGGATAAAAGCCGTTCCGGCTTTTCCTGCTTGGTCACCTCCGCTTTCGCGGCGGTACCGACCCGCGCAGTTCGCAGCTAAAATCATGCCACCGGCATGATTTCTTTACGCCGCTCACCCTCTTAGGGTTCAAATCCCTTTAGGGATTCGTGTGAATCTTTGGCCCGCCCGGAGGGATAAAAGCCGTTCCGGCTTTTCCTGCTTGGTCACCTCCGCTTTCGCGGCGGTACCGACCCGCGCAGTTCGCAGCTAAAATCATGCCACCGGCATGATTTCTTTACGCCGCTCACCCTCTTAGGGTTCAAATCCCTTTAGGGATTCGTGTGAATCTTTGGCCCGCCCGGAGGGATAAAAGCCGTTCCGGCTTTTCCTGCTTGGTCACCTCCGCTTTCGCGGCGGTACCGACCCGCGCAGTTCGCAGCTAAAATCATGCCACCGGCATGATTTCTTTACGCCGCTCACCCTCTTAGGGTTCAAATCCCTTTAGGGATTCGTGTGAATCTTTGGCCCGCCCGGAGGGATAAAAGCCGTTCCGGCTTTTCCTGCTTGGTCACCTCCGCTT
>DAMDEB010000190.1:0-6275 GCA_032090075.1 Caproiciproducens sp. | reverse complement strand
AGCGCTTCGTGAGAAAAGGAACCGCTTTCACCCAAACATGCAATCTTTCCACATTTTTGCGGCTCGGTATCCGCACTGTGAATCAGCCCGCGCAGTTCACCGCCGCTGCCGAGCAAGTCGTGCTGTAAGGCGCGGCTGATGTCCATCATTGTGGCGTAAAGAATCCGTGCTTCACCGCCGTACTCACCGGCTTTGTCCGCCGCGCGGTCCAAAATCTCCTGTTCGCGTTCGGCATTAAACACAGGCAAATTCCGCTCTTTTTTAATCGCCGCGACCTGTTTGGCGCAATCCATCCGCGCCATCAGGAGCGGCAGCAGCTTTGCGTCTATTGTGTCTATTTCTTTTCTGATTTCGTCAAGCGTCATGTTCTATACCTCAATTATCAATTCATCATATTGATCAGTGCGATTGCCGCCGCGGCTTCTACCACGGGTACGGCGCGGGGGACGATGCACGGATCGTGGCGGCCATGAACGCTGAGCTTTGCGTCGGTCTTTGCAATCAGGTCAACGCTGTCCTGCTCCAGCGAAATGGACGGAGTCGGTTTGAACGCTGCGCGGAACAGAATCGGCATCCCGGTCGAAATGCCGCCGAGAATACCGCCTGCGTGATTGGTTTTGGTTTTAACTATACCATCGTCATAAAAATATGCGTCGTTGTCCTCGCTGCCCGTCATACCGGCAGCGCCGAAGCCAGCGCCGAATTCAACGCCTTTCACAGCGGGAATTGCAAATAAGATGGAGGATAAAATCTGTTCAATGCCGCCGAACATCGGGTTTCCGATTCCCGCAGGAACGCCGATAGCCGCGCATTCGATAACGCCGCCCACGCTGTTTTGCGCAACACGTGCCGCTTCAATTTTATCACGCATGGTTTGCTGTACTTCTTGATTAATTACTGAAAAATAAGTGGAGGATAAATCCAAAAGCAGGCTTTGGGGGATATCCACGGGATGAAAAGGAGTATCGCTTATGCCTGCGATAGTGGAAACATGTGCACCGATGAAAACGCCGCGCCGCTGTAAAATCTGGCGGCACACCGCTCCCGCAAAGACGAGCGGAGCCGTCAGCCGACCGGAAAAATGCCCGCCGCCGCGCACATCGTTAAACCCGTTGTAACGCAGAAACGCAGGGTAATCGGAGTGCCCCGGGCGGGGAACAAATTGCAGATTAGCGTAGTCCCCGGATTTGGTGTTTGTATTTTCAATCATTGCGCACAGCGGCGCGCCGGTTGTTCTTCCGTTGAAAACTCCGCTCACAATTTGCGGCACGTCGCTTTCCTTGCGCGGCGTGCTGGCTAAATCGCGCCCCGGTGCGCGACGGCTCATTTGCAGTGCAATCGCGTCAAGGTCAAGCGCCTCGCCCGCGGGCAAACCGTCCAGTACCACGCCGATTGCTTTGCCATGGCTTTCACCGAAAATGGATATCTTTACCTTTTCACCCCATGTTGACGACATTTGCGTTACCCCCAAGCATATTATAATCCTCAAAGAAGGTCGGATAGCTTTTTTGAATACTCTGTGCGTCACTGATGGTAACGCAGCCGTCCGTATTGAGCGCGGCAATTGCAAGCGCCATCACGATGCGGTGGTCGTTGCAGCCGTCGACTTCGCCGCCGTGCAGCCTTGCAACACCCTCGATGACAAGTCCGTCGTCGGTTTGCCGCACTTTGCCGCCAAGCTTTGTCAAGCCATTCGCCATCGCGGCAAGGCGGTCACTTTCTTTTATCCTCAGCCGTTGGGCGTTGTAAATTCGTGTTTGTCCCTTGCACAGCGCGGCGGTCACCGCTAAAACCGGAACAAGGTCGGGAATTTGGGAAGCGTCTATTTCAATCCCGTTTAATTGATGGGGAGCAACGGATAAAACGGAACTGTTCCATTCCATTTTTGCACCGAACGCTTCAAAAAGCGTTTCCGCCGCCCGGTCGCCCTGACAGGAGTTTGGATTTAGCCCCTCCAGCGCAAGCTTTCCGCCGAGCGCACCCGCCGCCAAAAAAAACGCCGCCTGTGACCAGTCACGCTCCACTTTATAATCACGCGGCAGATAATTCTGGTTGCCGGAAATTTGCCATCCGTTTTCAATTGTATCAACGGTAACCCCGAAATCACGCATTATTTGAATGGTCATATCCACATAGCCCGCGCTTTCGAGCGGGGAGGAGAGTGTTAGTTTGCTTTCGCCGTTCAACAGCGGCAGTGCGAGCAGTAACCCCGTGATAAACTGGGAACTGACATTGCCCGGAAGGACAAATTCGCCCGGAGTAAGCTGACCGTTAATTTCAAGGGGCAGCCCGCCTGCGGTTCTGCACGATATGCCATGTTCCGGCAGGCAATCAAGGTAAACACCAATTGGCCGTTCGGGCAGCCGCCCGTGACCGATGAATTCAGTATTGATGCCTAACGCCGCGGCAACGGGAATCAAAAAACGCAAAGTGGAACCGGATTCAAAGCAGTCAATTTGTATTTTTTCATTGCCGCGCCTGTTCTGGATTGCTTTCATCGCAAGGCTGGTTGCGGTAATGTCATTACTCAGATGCGTACCGGCGGGAAAAATCTCCGCCCCGTTCGCAAGCGCGGAGCATATAACCGCGCGGTGTGCCGCACTTTTTGAAGGCGGCACGCTGATTCTTCCATTTAAAACAGAGGGATAAATCTTTACGCTGCTCATCACAGCACCCCTGTCAGTTCGGCAAAGCGGTCACGGTAAATCTGGTCGACGAAGCCGTCGCCGATTTCTTTCAGCATAATCACGCTGATCATGCCCCCGCTGCGCTTTTTGTCAAGCGCGGTAGCAGCCAATATCTTTTCCATCGCCATATCGTCAGTTACCGGAAGATGGTATTTCTTCAGCGCGGCGATGATTTTGTCTGCGGTGCCGGACTTCGTGATGCCCGCGCCCTCGCCGCATTTCGCCATCATGACCATGCCGATGCCAACGGCCTCGCCGTGGGAAAGCTTACCAAAGTCGTACAGCTTTTCAAGCGCGTGACCAAAGGTATGGCCAAAGTTTAAAATCATGCGCTCGCCGGTGTCGAATTCGTCGTGCTCCACGATTTCACGCTTAATATCCACACAGCGGTAAATCATATCTTCTAAATTTTGATGAATATCCTCTTTGTCAATCAGATCAAACAGGGCGCGGCTCTTGATGCAGCCGTATTTAATCGCCTCGCCCATTCCGTCGGAAAAGTAGCGCGGCGGGAGGGTGCTCAGCGTGTCGGGGTCAATCAACACAAGGCTTGGCTGATGAAACGCGCCGACTAAATTTTTTCCCTGCGGTAAATCCACGGCCGTTTTGCCGCCGACAGAAGAATCAATCTGAGCCAGAAGGGAGGTCGGTATTTGAATAAAGGAGATGCCGCGCAGGTAGGTCGCCGCCGCAAAGCCTGCCATGTCGCCGGTTACGCCGCCGCCCAGCGCCACAATGAAATCAGTGCGCGTCAGGCCGTTTTCAGCAAGTGCGGCGTACATCTTTTCGATGCTTGAAAAACGCTTGCTTTCTTCACCCGCGGGGAAGACAAATGTGGAGGCGGTGAAACCCGCTTGGTGAAGTGAAGCCGATACGCGCTCAGTGTAAATGGGAGCCACGTTGGTATCGCTGATGATCAAAGCTTTGCTCCCCGGCTTGAAAAGCCCGGCTGCGCGTGTACCGATTTGGTCAATGCACCCGCGTTCAATGATAATTTGATAGCTTTTAGAAGTGTTCACAGTCAGTTCCATTATTCACCAAGCCTTTCTTTTACCTGTCTGCCTTTACGCAGAAGTGTGCGCAGCGTTTCGCCGTCGCTCTGTGCCACAGCATCCTTGATATCTGTAATATTTGCAATGAGTGTATTCAATTCCTCTACCAAAGCGCCCTGATTGTCGATAAACAGCTCGCTCCAAAGCTGCTCGTTAATATTGGCCACACGGGAAACATCACGGTAGCTGCCCGCCGAAAAGCCGTTATGCTCGGGGCAGCGCGGACTCATCACATAGGCACAGGCAAGCACATGGGGCAGCTGACTGGTAAACGCAATCATCTGGTCGTGGTGCTCGGGGGTAGTTGTTACCGTACCGCCAAAGCCAAGCGCGGCCGCAACCGCTTTTAAAAGGTCAATCGCCGACTGCGGTGCGCCGCAGGGGACAATAATGTAGCTTGCGCCCGCGAACAGATCCGCGTCGCTTGCCGCAAATCCGCTTTTTTCCCTGCCTGCCATCGGGTGGCCTCCCACAAAGGTGAAACCGTGTTCCTTTGCCATTTGCGGCAGGTGTGTGCAGATTTCGGATTTAATTCCGCAAGCATCGGTCACAACGCAGTTTGGCCCAATCAGGTCGAGATTTGCCGCGATAAAGTCAATGTCCGCCTGAGGATAAAGGCAAAGGTAAAGCAGGTCGGCGGTGCGGATATCCTCGTCATTTCCGATTTTGTCAATCGCTCCGCAGCTGAGCGCAGCTTTCAGCACTTCGGGATTGCTGTCGATTCCCGCAATAGAACAGTCGGTGTATTTGCGAAAGGCCTTTGACAGCGAACCGCCAATCAGTCCAAGGCCGACAATTACTATTTTTTGATTCAAGAAAAAATACCCCCAATCCGTTTTATCCGGGTGTGCGCTCCGTAAAAGCAAAATTCCCCGCATGAACAAATTTGCAATATAAAAAATAAATTATGCATATTATAGCAAATTTTAGCAAACTAATCCATTTTGCGTCCAAATGCTTTTGCCGCGACCTGAATGTGCGCGGCGACCTTGTCAAACTGGTCGGGAGTAAGTGACTGCGCGCCGTCGGAAAGGGCTTTCGCGGGGTTGTTGTGAACCTCGATAATCAGCCCGTCCGCTCCGGCGGCAACCGCAGCCAATGCCAGCGGTTCCACCAGCCAGGCAATGCCGCTGGCGTGGCTCGGGTCGACCAAAACCGGAAGATGCGACAGCTTTTTCAGAATCGGAATAGCGGAGATATCAAGCGTGTTGCGGGTGTAGGTTTCATAGGTGCGGATTCCGCGTTCGCACAGGATAACCTGATTGTTGCCGCCTGCCATGATATACTCGGCGCTCATCAAAAGCTCCTCAATGGTACTCGACAGGCCGCGTTTCAGCAGAATGGGTTTGCGAATTTTGCCGAGTTCCTTCAGAAGTTCAAAATTCTGCATATTCCTTGCACCGACCTGAATGATATCCACGTCGTCATTGAGGAATAATTCGATGTGCCTTACGCTCATGATTTCCGTGACAATCGGCAGGCCGGTTTTCTTTTTGGCTGCATTTAAAAGATCAAGCCCCTCCGCCTTTAGACCCTGAAAAGCATAAGGAGAGGTTCTTGGCTTAAACGCGCCGCCGCGCAGAAATTGTGCACCGGCCGCTTTCACCCGCTCAGCCACGCCGCAAATCTGCTCTTCGCTTTCCACAGAACACGGCCCGGCAATCAGCGCCAGACCGCCGTCGCCGATTTTCTGGCCGGTCGGCAGGGTGATGACGGTGTTGTCCGGATGAAACTTGCGGTTGGATTTTTTGTAAGGCTCCTGTACGCGCTTGACGCTTTCAACAAAATCCTGTGCGCCGATAGAGTCAATATCAATGGAAGAAGTGTCGCCAATCAGGCCGAGCACGGTACTTTGCGTGCCCACCCAGGTATTGACTTTAATGTTGTACTCGCTTGTAAGCGAATTTGTGAACTCTGTGACCTGCTGGGGGGTACATTCCGGTTTTAATACGATAATCATGTCTTTCCTCCAAAATAAATTTTAGCTTCGTTTAAAAATGAGTAAAAAAATAACGGGGCTGCTGCCAGCTCCGCTAAAATAGTAGCCCGTTTTCAGTTACAATACGGCTATATTACGGCACAAAAGCTCACAGTTTGTTTGATTGCACGCACAAAAATCCCACGCCATAAAATAGCGGGGATAACTAAATTCTGTAAATCGTGCTGTGTACATATTCAAACTCATCATGATACTTCCTTGCGTTAATCTTATACTGTATCATAGTACAGATTGGATTAGGTGTCAAGGCTTTTTTGCCGCAGATTACCCCAATGCAGGAAGATGGGACAAGGACTGCAAAAATCCTTGATTGTTCGCCGTATATTTGGTATAATACAAAGGCATATAGAAATGAACGTATTAAGCGTTTTTACAGAAAGAAGTGGCTCCGATGTATAAAATGGCAGTGGACAAGCTTAACTTGGAAAGTATTGTAAATTACCTTGGCGGAGGTATTCTGTGCTGTAAAAATAATTCTGTTCTGACGATTGTATACGCGAGCAGCTCTTTCTATAAAATGATTGGGTACGAGGACGG
>DAMDEB010000189.1:0-6317 GCA_032090075.1 Caproiciproducens sp. | reverse complement strand
GAAGGGCGGTATTCGTCCAAAGAGCTTCCGGCTCTTCTTTATGAACGGGCAAAAGCCTTTTATCAATCCGCGCGGATTGATGACACCGACTATAATCCACAAACAAAAATAACAAAGGATTTCTTTAAGACTGTTCAAAACAAGCTGCATTTTGCAATTCATGGCAGTACTGCTGCAGAGGTTATCTACAATAGAGCCGACAGTACTAGGAAACATATGGGATTAACAAGTTGGAAAAATGCACCGCATGGGAAAATTGTTAAAAGCGATGTTTCTATTGCAAAGAACTACCTCACAGAAAAGGAAATTAAATCTTTAGACAGGTTTGTGACAATGTACCTTGATTATGCAGAAAGCCAGGCAGAGAGAAATATCCCTATGACGATGGAAGATTGGGCTAAGAGACTGAATGCATTTCTACAATTTAACGAAAAGGATATATTGGAGAACGCAGGGAAAGTAACCGCGGCTATTGCAAAAGAATTTGCAGAAAGTGAATTTGAAAAATATCGTATTAATCAGGACAGACTTTTTCAATCAGATTTTGATAGATTGACTGACAGCATTAAGAACGAGGAAGAGTAGAGTATGTCAATTTCGCTGAGTTAGACCAGCAAGGTCAGTCGGAAAACGAAGTGGAACAGTTCGGCATGAAAATGGAATGAGGGCAGGACTCCCCTGACGTCTGCCCCTCGTATGGGTTTATGGCAGAAACAGAAAAGCATCAATTTTGCATTCGGTGCTTTCCCTACCCCGGAGATTATCAGTTTAATATCTACGCTTATAACAAGGACCGTCAGGAGATGATCATGAACCAACAGGAGCCGATGCCGGACAGCGGTATGCAGCTGAAAATGCAGAAAGCATATAAAAAGATTTTTGGCTGTTTTATAATCCCGGCAAATCAGAGAACTCAAAAACAATAGAGCATAAAAATGATTTGTGCTGCCTACATCTTATTGACGATTCTGCTTTTATAAATTATAATGAAAGCAGAATTGTCAAACGAGGTGATACGATGACCGGAATTGAAAAATTGGAAACTCTGATGAAAAGCAGTAGTGGTGTTATCACTGCCAAGCTTGCAGATGTTCATGATGTCCACAGAGAGTATCTGAGTGAGTTTGTCAGACAGGGTAAGCTGGAGCGGATTGCTCACGGCATTTATATCACCCCCGATGTGTGGGAGGATAAGATGCTGATCCATCAGCTGCGGAAACGCAAAATGGTTTACTCCCATGAAACCGCTTTATTTCTGAACGATTTAACGGACAGAGATCCGGTTGCCTATTGCGTAACAGTACCGACCGGCTATAACACCAGCAAATTAAACCAGGACGGTTTGATTGTGCATACCATCAAAAAAGAATTGTTCGACCTTGGCGTCTGTACCAGACAGACCTCCTTCGGGAATGACATCAGGACATACAATATGGAGCGGACCATTTGTGATATTCTGAGGGACAGGAATATTCAGACTTTTTAAATGATGTTTTCGAAGGAATCAAAGCGGACACCCGGCTCAGTCTGATAATAGGGTTTTGTTCCCATTTGAACGTTTATTTGTGATTGCGTATCATGATTAAATAATTTAATTATATGGAGGCGAGAAGAGGGATTCACATTATCCATTTATATAGACAGTTGATGACAAAGCACTCAACCTGCCCTTGAAACTGTGGTTCTGATGACAAACTGTAGTAAAAGCGATAAATAAGCCGATATAACCACAAGAGGCCGTGGCCTAAAACCAAATTTTGGGCAAAAAGTGGCGTTGAAAATATGCATATGGAGAGGTATCAGAATGAAATTTAAAAATCCGATGTTGGTTGTTACGGATATTGAAAAGGCAAAAGAATTTTATAAAGAAGTATTGGGCTTACGCACGATTATGGATTTTGGGGCAAATGTTACTCTTACAGGTGGTGTTTCCTTACAGACAGCAGAAACGTGGGCAGAGTTTATTCATAAAGGAACAGATGAAATTAATTTTCGCGGAAACGATGCAGAACTTTACTTTGAGGAAGATGAGTTTGACAGTTTCATTAAAAAATTAAACTCGATTGAAAATATTGATTATGTCCATTCGGTCTTTGAACACAGATGGGGACAACGGGTTGTTCGGTTTTACGATTTGGATAAACATATCAATGAAGTCGGCGAAAATCTTAAAATAGTATGCAAGCGATTTTTAGATAGTGGACTTACTGTGGAAGAAACTGCCAACAGGATGGATGTACCAATTAAATTTGTTCAAGATGTGCCCGGTAGATAATCAGCAGATCATATATTGTGGAATAAAAAAACAGAGGCGTTGAGATAAAAAATCTTGATGCCTCTGTTTTTATATAAGTTAAAATACAAATTAATGAATCGGTTCTCGAAAAAAACTCTGCCCCAATAAGAGCTTTTCCATTCGGTGTCGAAACCGGTCAGACATGCGCTCTTTGCTCGGTCAGCCTTTTGCAGAAAGAAAGGAACAGCATAAATCCCGCCAAAAGGATTGTAACGATCATCCGTATGCCGGAAGAAATGGAAAACTGGTTTGCAATGAGTAGCGCGGGGGCGTTCAACGCAAGAAAGCATAAGATTAGTAGCAGAATTTCAAAGGCGCGGTTCGATGCGCACCATTCACCGAGGAAAAACGCCATGGATGGGACAAACAGCGCAAAAATCAATGCGGACAGGAACCCGGCTCCGTCTGCCAGAAAGAGAAGACGGACAAGCGCCGGAAGTACGGCGATGAGCGAAATTACAGCCCCCGCCTGCCAGCAAGCAACCGCCTGACGAACCATGGCGCCGGGAACGGGGCGGAGAATTGCCATCATTCCACTTTGATGCTCCATGCAGCCCATCCGGGAAAAGACCGGTATCAGCCAGGCGAATACCAGCACAAACAAGGTGTTTCGCACAGTATCCATGGGAGAAAACAGGCACGCAATCCACAGCCCGGCAGCGCAGACCCACCAAAAGACCGGCTGCGAACCAAGCATCTTGCGAAGCTCGGCGCAAAACAACCCGAAACGGTACACAGGGACTGCCGGAGGGGAAGAAACTTTTGTTTTGGACGAAACCGGTGAGAAATTTGAAACTAAAAACACCTTTTCCGTTTTCGGCAGCAGGCAGGACGCCAGAAGGGTAACCAATGCGCTCGCTGCCAGCAGAGCCAGTTTGTCGATTAGATAGGAAACGGATGGAATTAGGCCATGAAATGCCAGAACCTTCAGACTCGTACCCGCAGCATGGAAATTTGTAAAAAGGCTGATCTTCGTCAGTGACCGGCCCGTCACCGAGCAGGCTGCCGCCGAAATGCTGTCCCGCATCCACAGATATCCGCTGAAATCAAAGACAGAGATCAGACGGTACGGATTGATGTCCATTGCGGCAAGCGTGAGGATGGTCACTGACAGACAGAGAAACAGCGCGATGGAAAGGCCGCTTCTCCGACGGAACAGCGGGGCGCACTCCATCAGGAGCGCAAAGGCGGAAACGAAGACCAGCCCGGGGACGACGCACAGAAACGGCGAGAAAAAGTCCCAGAGGGAAAGAAATTGCCCCGGGAACCGGATTTCCATGATCAGAAACGACCCCGCCATCATCGCGGCAAGCAGGCAGAGCAGGAGCAAGGTGTCGGAAATCAGCTTGCCAAACAGGTATGCGGCCCGTTTCGTTGGGGAAGTCCGCAGCAGGGAAAGGACGCCGCTTTTTTGGTCGTATTGAACCGAATTAATTATGTAGGCAAATCCGAACAGGCACAGCATTATGCCGCCGCACATCGCCGCAGACATCGGCACCCACGAAGGGTCGGAGCCTTGAAGAAACACGCCGGGTTCGATCACCAGAGCGGTGAAACCGGTGGTGCGGGGAACAAACCAGAATGTAAAAAATACGACCAAGGCGCAAAATGCAATAAAGGAAAATTGCCTCACGTGCTCCAGAAAATCCGCTCTTGCAACGCCCCAGACGGCACGTGCTGTTTTCACAGCGACTCGCCCCCCATCATATACAGGCAGGCGTCCTCCAGTGTGGGGGATGCGTTGCGCGTGTTCCCTGCGGAAGGCCGCGCCCCGACCGTCTTGACGCGGATGCCCCCTGTCTCCTGCACCGCGGAACTGACGGCCGAACCCGCCGGAATCTGTGAAAAATCCGGTATGGTATATTCCCATACATGACCGTCCGCGCGGATGGTCAACTCCTCCGGCGCGCCGTGGAAAAGCACCTTGCCTTTTTTCAGCACGACGAGGTCGGATGCGACGGCTTCCACATCGGAAACAATATGAGTGGAAAGCAGAACGATCCGGTTCCGGGCAAGGCCGGAAAGCAGGCTGCGCAGCGTGACGCGCTCCTGCGGGTCGAGTCCGGTCGTCGGCTCGTCGACAATGATTACTTTCGGGTCGCCGAGCAGCGCACAGGCGATTCCGACGCGCTGCCTCATGCCGCCGGAAAATCCGGAAAGTGGCTTTTTACCGACATCCGAAAGGTGCAACGTCTTCATCAGAGTTTCGATTTGCTCCTTTGCCGCCGATGGTTCTAACTTCTTGACCGATGCCATAAATGAAAGGAACTCCCACGCGTTCAGTACGTCGTGAACCGGGACGTCCTGCGGCAGATACCCGAGGACATTCCGCATGGCGTCCGGCTTTTTCCGGACGTCCTTGCCATCGAGAAGAATTTCGCCCTGCGACGGCCGCAGAAGCGTGGCGAGAATTTTTATAAGAGTGGATTTTCCCGCTCCGTTTGGCCCTACAAGGCCGATCAGGCCACCACTCCGGAGCGTGAGCGTCACGTCTGATAGAGCCTGCATTTTTCCATAATTCATGGACAAAGACCGAATTTCAAGGTTCATGCAATTCCTCTTTTCTATCGTTACCAGTATGGTTGAAGTAATTTTACGAAAGCATGGTTCTTATTTTGTCTTCGCTGTTCCTGTTTTAGAGAAATGCCTTTTTGCAGAAACCATCCCTCTGCAGGCGAACAGCAGGGCCGCAGCAAAGCAGGTGATTGTAATTAAAGCGATCACATTGCCATTCACATAGTAGTTGCTCCAATTGCCCAGATTCGTTGCCGACAGTACGAATGGTTTATGATCAGTGATGACATCCGACATGCCGTTGACTGTCAGGATATACAGTCCGCTGACAATAAGGCAAAGGGAAGTTCGGAACAATGCGCTGATCTTTATGTATCGGATTATGATGAGAAACGCCCACGGCAGAATCAGCAGATAAAGTGTAAGTATCCCAATTGGATTAAGAAGATTATATAATTGGTTCTGATCCACGCAAACTATTGTTTGCAATAGAAACAGCAGCAGCGTATCCGCTGCCAAGGAAAGCAGAGCCTTGTGCTCACAAAGTTCCTTCGGCAACACGATATTCCTCAAAACAATCGGTGCGAATACGATAGAAAAGGCAAGTGCAAGCGATGCAAACGATACGAAAAACCAATGTCCGGAGGTGTAGATGCAGCATGTCAGCAAAAGCAGGTTCAGTGTGAAAAAAAATGAGCCGAGCGTGATAAGCCCTTTTTTCTTGCTGACAAGTGCTGGCAGGGACGTCAGGGAAAACGCCATCATGCAGGACGCAAAAGCAATAAAAAACCATGTCAGTGTATGTGTGAATACCAGATTACAAATCAGGCATGTCAGCAGCGTTAAGCCGTAAATACCATTGAATGTCCATAGATACCCTTTTCGCAAACGAAGGTACTTTCTCGCCTGCAGTTCCACTTGCCGTTGGTGTATGTCGTCGCTTGCCGTAATCAGCTCATGTTCGCTGATTTCCAAAGCAGAGCAGATGGCGGTAACCAGCGTGATATCCGGATAGGAAATTCCACGTTCCCATTTTGAGACAGCCGATTCCGTCACATAAAGTCGCTGAGCCAGTTCTGCCTGTGTTAGTCCATTTTCTTTGCGCTTGGTAGAGATGAATTTTCCAAAAGCTATTTTTTCTTCCGTAATGATGCCCTCCATTTCAATATCCGCTCTATTTGTTATATGTGTTTTGGCCCGGTAAGTCAATAAAAATGAGGGATTTAGGCACTCGACCGTCAAGCCACCGGCCATTTTCCGGCTTCGCGCCTAATAATGTGACGGGTTAGCACAATCGCCGTTTTTATTCAAGAATTGAATGGTCTGTGCTTGAAATAACACTGATCATTTCATTGGCGGAAACACATTTCGTTGGATAAGGACTCCGAGACGATAATCAATCTGATCGTTATGGATGACGACAGCAATAGAAAAAGATATATTCACATGAAGAAAGCAGCAAGCCGAAATGCCCGCTGCTTTCCAGAACCAACACTGTGCTTATTTG
>DAMDEB010000188.1:5557-6665 GCA_032090075.1 Caproiciproducens sp. | reverse complement strand
TTTCCCTTTATAAAGACTCCAATCATCCGGGCCAAATTGTCGTAGAAGCGAATGCGCTATTTCAAAGAAATTCATGGAATTAAAGCTGGAATAAAAGCCCTTGTAGCACTCGTAGTTTGTAACACTGTGCAACATTTGGTCGTTCATAATTTGATTGTAGTCACCGCCAAGGATTTCACCGATAAGGAAAAAATCCTGTTTCAGTCCGTCACAGTAAGCGCGAAGCCTATGTAAAAAGTCGTGGTCAAGGCAGTATGCCACATCGAGCCGCAGACCGTCAATATCAAACTCGTTCACCCAGCCCTTTATGCAGCCTAAGATATACTGAATCACTTCTTCATTTCGTAAGTTCAGTTTCACTAATTCGTAATGGCCTTCCCAGCCTTCATACCATAATCCGTCGTTATAGTTGCTATTGCCATCAAAATTAATTTGGAACCAATCTTTATACGGTGAATTCTCGCGGCTCTTCAATACATCCTGAAACGCCCAGAATCCACGGCCGACATGGTTGAAAACACCGTCAAGCACAATTTTAATTCCACTTTTGTGCAACTTTTCGCAAACCGCTGAAAAATCGGCGTTCGTACCGAGCCGGCAGTCAAGTTTTGTATAGTCGCGAGTATCATAACCGTGGGAATCGGATTCAAACAATGGGGAAAAATAAATCGCATCGCAGCCGCAGGCTTTGATATGTTCAATCCACTCCGTGACTTTTTGAATTCTGGATACAATTTGCCCGTCATTATTTTGTGGAGCACCGCAAAAACCAAGCGGATAAATTTGATAAAATACACTTTTTTCAGCCCACATATTTTTACCTTCTTACATTTTTATTCTTGTATTCTGTCTCCATTATACAGTATATTCCAAAATAACACGATAAGCCTCTTTCAACTTTTCATAGTTGAAGTGGCGGCAATTCGCAGGGCTTGTAGAGGGAAGCGGGATTGCCGCAATGCCTGTCGATTTCGTACACAACCGCTTGTAGAGAGCAGATGCTTTGGCTCCGGTAGTAAAGACAGCATGGATATTCGTTTTTTTCAGTAAAACACTGATATCGTTCGCCACTGGATCCTGAATACTGCTGTCATCCGCACCGTCAATT
>DAMDEB010000188.1:2637-5547 GCA_032090075.1 Caproiciproducens sp. | reverse complement strand
CCGTCAATTCTGCAGCTTTTCAGCACATCCCAAAGTGCAATGTGATTTTTAAGCAAAAAATCAGTTTTTTCATCATTTGTGACCGGCAATTTTTGATTGTACAAATCCGAAACAACACGCCAAAAACGATTTTGAGGATGGGAATAGTAAAATCCATATTCGCGTGATTTTGGCGATGGCATCGTACCTAATATCAGAATCTTTGAGTACTGGTCATAAATTGGTTTTAGTGTGTGTTCAACTGTCTCAATCATAATTTACTATCCTTCATAGCCTGCGCATAACTCATTAAATTGTTGAATTGATTTTTACATTTGCCGTCAATCACGGCATCTAATAGGGTGGAAAGCATTCGGCCTATTTGGGGACCTTTGGGTATACCAAGCGATATGATATCCTCGCCATCCACCTGTAAGTCTTTTAATGAAAAACACAAACTGCGTGCAATGATGTCGTCAACAACGGTTTCAATTTTATGAAGTTCACCCAGTCTGCTACCATAAATTGGATTTTGTGCCTTCGCATCGGCGGCCTTAACCTTTAAAAGAAGACGTAATTTGTTTTGTCCGATCTGATTCAAACGGTGCCGTATCAATTTTTCTTCTGCTGATAATGGCAAGTCATGTAGCTTTACAAGCTCTGTTACCGTATCGATGGTGACGCTGTCATACTTAAGGCGTTCTAATATTTTTTTGGTCATTTCAGTACTCTTTTCTCCATGACCGTAAAAATGCCCGATCCCTTTTTCATCCTGCGTATAACAATAAGGTTTACCAATATCATGCAAGAGCATTGTCAATCGCAAAGTTGGGGTTGCTTCAATGGCATCAACACTCTTTAAAGTGTGCTCCCATACGTCGTATATATGATAAGGATTATGTTGCTCAAATCCTGCCATCGGGCTTATCTCCGGTAAAAACTGTTCAATTACCGAGCGGTAATTGAACAAAACCTTTTCAGCTTTTTTTCCGCACAATAGCTTTGTAAATTCACAATTAATTCGTTCCCGTGCAATGTTATCAAGCAAGCCACAGCTTTTTAAAATACTTGCTGAAGTATTTTTTTCAATTGTAAAACTAAGAACTGAGGAAAAACGTAAGGCTCTTAAAATCCTTAGGCCATCCTCCTGAAAGCGTAAAGTTGGTTCACCCACGCATCGGACTTGTTTATTGAGAATATCTTCTGCGCCGCCGAAGCAGTCAATCATCCCATCGGAATGATTATAGGCAAGCGCATTGATTGTGAAGTCCCTGCGCGCTAAATCTTCTTTTAAGCTGCGTGTAAACCGCACATCGTCCGGATGGCGGTTATCGGAATATTTGCCGTCAACGCGGTATGTTGTAACTTCAACAGGAACCTGATCAATCAGAACCGTAATGGTTCCGTGCTTTACACCAGTTTCGATCAGTTTACAATCGCTTAGAGCAGATTTTATTTCATCGGGGTGTGCGGATGTAGTAATATCCCAGTCGTTTGGGTTTAACCCAAGAATACTGTCGCGTACACAACCGCCTACAAGATATGCTTCATAACCCATTACAGTTAATTTTTCAATGATAAATTCAACCTGTGGAGGAATATTAATTCTCATTTTATTGCCTCATTTTAAGATGCTTTGATTTTTTATGTCAGTTTTTCGGAGCAAGCGAATCTTAACTATACATAATTACAGTATATACGAAATCACAGTAAAAAAGCAATTGTTGAACGTTTTAATATTTTTAATTAATGTATCGCATGAATGACCCGAGCCATGGCAATAATGATAGTAAGTTATTGAATGGAAATGAGGGAATGGCATGCAGTATAACAAAGTTGAAATCTGCGGGGTAAATACCTCAAAATTAAAAGTACTTAATGAAAAAGAAAAAATGGATTTGCTGCGTCGCGTAAAAAAAGGCGACAGTAAGGCCCGCGATGAGTTGATCAGTGGAAATCTGCGCCTTGTTTTAAGTGTAATTCAGCGTTTTACGAATAGAGGAGAGAATCTTGATGACCTATTCCAGGTGGGATGTATAGGACTAATTAAGGCTATTGATCATTTCGATATCAGCCAGGGCGTTCGTTTCAGCACCTATGGCGTACCTATGATTATTGGTGAAATACGGCGTTATTTGCGGGATAACAATTCCATACGCGTCAGCCGTTCTTTGCGTGACACAGCTTATAAAGCCATGCAGGCCAAAGAGAGAATGACGGCCCAGAATAACCGCGAACCGTCGATTGATGAAATTTCTAAAGAGTTGAATTTGCCGCGTGAGGATGTTGTTCTTGCGCTGGAATCCATTGTTGAGCCTGTCTCACTGTATGAACCTGTTTTTTCCGAAGGAGGGGATACAATATATGTGATGGATCAGGTGGGGGATAGCAACGATGACTCTAACTGGCTTGACGAAATCGCTCTCAAGGAAGCAATTAAGGATTTGAACAGCAGAGAAAAACGAATCCTTTCCATGCGCTTTTTTCAGGGTAAAACGCAAATGGAAGTTGCCTCTGAAATCGGAATCAGCCAAGCGCAGGTTTCGCGGCTTGAAAAGGCTGCGCTTGATAAAATCAAAAAAGATATTTAGCTTGTTTTTAATATAGCCATCACTGTATCATCACAATGAAAAAGTATACTAAGCGCTGTAATAGATTTATGGAGGTAGTTCCTATGCAGCAAATCATTGTGAAATTAAAGAAAAATTATCATATCTTAGCATTGATTTTTATTCTGCTTTTGTCTTTTGGCTTCAATTTTTATGCAATCACAAATAATGGAACCGGAAATGAATACTATGCGGCGTGCATTAAGAGCATGACGCAGAGCTTTCACAATTTCTTTTTTGTATCCTTTGATCCGTCCGGAATGGTTTCGGTGGACAAACCACCGCTTGGGTTATGGGTTCAGGCAATTTCAGTGCTGATTTT
>DAMDEB010000188.1:0-2627 GCA_032090075.1 Caproiciproducens sp. | reverse complement strand
CGGTCTTATCTCATCGCTTATTTTTGCTTTGACGCCGGCGGTAGTGGTTGCTTCGCGCAACAACACAATGGATATGCAGCTTGTTTTTGTGTTACTTGTCTCCGCGTGGTTTTTGTTCCGTTCAATAGACAGCGGAAAATGGCGTTATCTGTTTTTGACGGCTGTGTTCGTCGGGCTTGGATTCAACATTAAAATGCTGCAGGCATACATGATTTTGCCTGCGATTGTTTTTACTTATTTATTCTTTGCCAAAGAAAAATTGGGCAAACGATTTCTTGCGGGAATTTTAAGTGTGATAATTATGCTTGGCGTATCATTTGTATGGGTGCTTGCAGTTGAATTTTACCCGTCTGCTAACCGGCCGTATGTCGACAGTACCAGCAACAATTCCATGTTAGAACTGATTGTCGGCCATAACGGCACAGAAAGGCTGTTTGGCAGCGGCATGGGTGGTGGTATGGGCGGCACGAACGGTGACCGTGATTTCGATAAAATTATCAGAAAATCCACGAACGACGGAACAACAGGAGATGCAGCTGCCAATAATACCCCACCTTCAATCGGTTCGGAAGCGGTTGAAATGCCCGCACAAAGGCCGGATGGACCCCCGCAAAATCAAGGGGGACCAGACGGAGATCTATTTGATGGAAGATCCGGTCGTGACGGTGCTATGGGCGGAGGAATGGGAGGCGGCAGTTCGGAAATCGGCAGTGCTTCTCCAATCAGGCTTTGGACTTCGAACCTATATGGTCAAGGGTCCTGGCTGCTGCTGTTTGCAATCATTAGTATGTTTGCCTGTATTAAAAAATGGAACAGCAAAAAGGATGTACGTCAGAGCGCATTTGTCTTTTGGTCTCTGTGGCTGGTTACAATGACTGTTTTCTTTAGCTTCGCAGGATTTTACCATCGTTATTACCTGTGTATGATGGCATCTGCGGTTGCAGTGCTGAGCGGTATTGGCGTGATGGCAATCTATAACGGGTTTAGAAATAAAAAAGAGAATAGAAAGGTCTATATACGTCCTGCGATTTTGTTGATTGCATTTCTGACAAATATTGCTTTGGAGATTGTTTGTGTCTTGCAATATTCACAACTAATCAGCTGGCTTTTACCAGTTATCATCGGTACAGCTGCGATAGGAATTATTTTACTGTTTGTTCATTTGATTAAACCAAAGCGCGTGATATTAATCATTTCCACATTGGCATTCATTGTTTCGTCACTGGCAGCACCGCTTTGCTGGTCGCTTACACCGGTCATGAATGTTCCAAACTCCACTCTGCCATATGCCGGCCCGGAGCTTGCTGGAAGTAGGTTCCCTCAGTCGCAGGGCTCAGGAGAAACGCAGACGAAATCCACTCAGACACGGGATTCGAGTCTTGAAAAATATCTAATCAACCATTATAAAGATGGAAGCTTTTTGGTCGTTTCACAGCGTTCAAGCGATGTGGCGCAATTTATTATTGATACGGGTTTGCCGTGCTATGCTTACGGAGGCTTTTTAGGTTCGGATAATTCGCTGACAGTCGATAAGCTGAAAGCGCTTGTCAGCGAGGGGAAAATAACGTATTTCCTTCTTTCATCACAGAACGGCATGGGGAACTCAGAAATCACATCCTATGTAAAGGCGAATGCCACCTTAGTGAATGAAAGCGAATACAGTTCCCAGAATTCTAATGTTGGTCAGATGAGCGGCCAAGGCGGAACACTATATCTGTTTAAATCATAATTTTTAGTAATTGAATAGAAAGCAAATGCATAAAAATGAGCCGCTACGGGTTTTAAACCGCAGCGGCCTTTAATTTTAATACTTATTGTTATTTGCAAAATTTGAGCACATAGGAATCAAGGCAAGACTGAATAATTGCTTTCGCTTCGTCAGGCCCTTTCACTTCATCAATTGCCGTAATTTTTCCTTCCAACTCCTTGTAAACTGAGAAAAAGTGAGACATTTCATCGAAAATATGCTTTGGTAGCTCACTGATATCATGGTAACCGTTGTAGGTAGGGTCGTTAAATGGGATGGCAATAATTTTTTCATCTTTCATACCGCCGTCCACCATTACTATTACGCCGATTGCATAACACCGTACAAGTGAAAGAGGGCGAATATCCTCCGAGCAAAGAACAAGCACATCCAATGGGTCGTTGTCACTTGCATAGGTCCGTGGAATAAAGCCATAGTTTGCTGGGTAATGTGTAGAAGTGTACAGAATTCTGTCCATGATGAGCAGCCCAGTCTCTTTGTCAAGTTCATATTTTATTTTGCAGCCCTTTGGAATTTCGATAACAGCGCAGAAATCATCCGAACTAATTCTTTTAGGTGATATATCATGCCAAATATTCATAACTTACCTCCGGTTTTATTTATATTTTGATAATTTATTCTATCATTTTATTTACTGCAAATCAATTAATTAATTATATCACAAACTGCGGCATATAACTGTATTGGAGGTGGGAGTGTGAATTGCAGAATTATTGATATGCGCCACAAAGAAGTGATTAATATTAAGGATGGTACACGCATTGGATGTGTTTGTGACATTGAAATTGACACGACGGACGCCAGAGTGGTTGCAATTGTAATTTACGGCCGCCTGCGCTGCTTTGGCTTGCTCGGCAGG
>DAMDEB010000187.1:0-6697 GCA_032090075.1 Caproiciproducens sp. | reverse complement strand
GACAGCAGACTTTTGTAAAAGCTCAAATTTGGTTTTGAGCTCCTGCGCTTTTGCTTCGGCTCTTTTTTCCGCTTCCAAAGCGGCCTCGTTATCCAATTGCGCCGCCCTTTGCACATTCTCATAATTTGCTGTCGCTCTAACGGACTCCGCTTCATCCACAATGGTGGTAGTAACGGATTTCGTTTTTGTTTTGGCGAAAGCGGTTATTCCTAAAACAGCGGCGGCGACTGCTCCGATATAACAAACCGGGTGAACGGCAATCCCTAAAACAATTGACAAAGCGAGAAGTAAAACTGCTCCGACAAGCATAGGTGTGTTCACCGAATGTCCTGCGTTTTCATTCATTACCACTTGTTTGGGAGTGGCAGCTTGTTTAAGCTGCGCACGCGCTGTTTCAATTTTTTGATTGGAAAGCTGTTCCACAGATTTCTTATTGTGCACGGCAACTTGGTATTCCGTATTGGCATCATCCTGAAGCCGGCGAAGCTGATTGAGCTCCTGCCTTCTGTTTTCCAAAGCCTCTTTATGTTCGGACAAAGACTGCCGTGCGGCCTGTAATTCAGCTCTCGAATCATTCAGAGCGCTTTCCTGCTTGCTTTTTTCCGCAGCCTGTGCGGATAACAGCACTTGGATTTCCGAAAACTCTGCTTGCTTTTTTGATGCCTCTGTAAACTCACGGATGGATTCTCTCAGTGCGGTAATGGAAGCACGTACCCCAGTCAGCTCTTTTTCCTGTGCTTTTAATTGTTCGACAGCTTCCTGCGAAATTTCAGGGATATTCTGCTCTTTCAAGCTGATATCTTCCTCTTCCAACGCATGCACATTTCTCTTTCGCTCGGTATAAATTTCTTCAAATGACTGTATCTGTAATATCTGATCTTCACAGCTTTTCACAAATACCGCGTCAAAGACAGCGTCGCCCTCTGTGAGCCGCCGCTTCCTGTCTTCACACTCTGCAATCAGGCTGTCGACTCCCTGCTTTTTCTGAATTAGTTTTTTCAGCGTTTCCAACCGGCCTAACTTTTCCTGCAAATCATACTGCGATTGCTGTTGACGGTAGGTCTGTTCCAATAGTTCTTTCTGCTCTGCCAGTACTGCACGCTGTTGTTCAAACTGCTTTTTCTTTTCTTCCTCTTCCACAGCAACGGAACGAGCTTCATTCAGACGATTCATTTCCTGATACCGCTTATCCAGAACGCCGATTCTGCCGCTTCTTGACTTCAGTGCTTCCATGGCGTTTTGCAGACGGTTTTCGACTTTTTTCTGCGAAACGCTCTCATCACCGGTAGAAACCAGGTTCAGCAGCTTTTGTGTGATTTCGTCTTCTCTGTCTGTCGTATCGGCCATACTGCCGGCTTGTCCGATAAAAACGCTCTTTTCAAAGGCCGCGGCACCGATGCCAAAAAACTTCTGACCAAGGTCGGTTCCGCTTGCAATGCCTTCTTTCTCACCTGTCGCTTTATTCCACAGGCTAATCCGATCTGTTGCATTGGAACCGCCAAACTGTTTTTCGAGCCGGTATGTAACCCCTTTGTCTTCAAATTCAATAGAGCCGGACATTTTTGCCCCGTCCCAAGGCATATATTTTTTTCGCATATTTTTTGATAAGTCGGTGCTTCTTCCGGGTGTGCCATAAAACATCAATTTAATAAAAGCCATAATGGTGCTTTTACCATCTTCATTATTGCCGTATATAATATTGAATCCGTTTTCAAAATCAAGGAAATAATTTTCAAGCTTTCCAAAATGTTCGATTTGTACGTTATTAATTTTCATTCAGTGTTACCTCACTGTCAAAAGCTTTGATTCCAATATACAGTGCCCTTCTGTACTGTGAAGCTTCCTGCTCCTTGTGATGTTCAAGACTGTTATTAAGTTTATCAAGCATTTTACGAACAAAAATACCTTTCAATGAGATTTCTTTTGCCAATTCATCAAAGTCAATCGCGATATGCGTTTCATCTTTTATTTTAATAAAATACAGGTCACTTTGCAGCCTGAGTGCAATGGCAACACAGTCCGGAGTAAAACCTGCGTCGAGTGCACCTACCAAAATTACTTTGTACAAATGTTGCGCATATTGAGCGCCGTATTTTTGTTTTATTGTGTGGGTAACGATTTCGGCTACCTCGTTATTGGTTGCCGCTCCGCCGATATCAACATGGACTTCCAGATTCATCCGCCTGCATACAGAGCGAAAAGTCAATTCGACTCTTCCCTTTGAAACTGTTCCGATATAAACGCCCTTTTCATCAAGCTCGTCAAAGCCCTTGCCCTCTGGGCAGCCGCAATAGGCATAATGGGTCACACCGCTTTGCAGAATATCGGTACGTTTATGGATGTGCCCAAGCGCCAGATAATCCATTCCGCTAAACCGGATTTGCGTCGGGGTAATCGGATTGTAATTGCTTGGCTGATTTTCCG
This sequence comes from Caproiciproducens sp., assembly GCA_032090075.1. Classification (GTDB taxonomy): domain Bacteria; phylum Bacillota; class Clostridia; order Oscillospirales; family Acutalibacteraceae; genus Caproiciproducens. The sequence goes on along the minus strand of DAMDEB010000187.1, from coordinate 4,273 downwards.
CAACCAAGTCACCATGCAGTACGCAGATGTTCACGAGATCATCCTGAGGAATATCCGTTTCATGGAGCAGCGGCTGGGTGACATATGTGCTTGTGAAGCCGGCCCCCCACAAACGCAGGCCTTTTTCCTCAAACGCAATTGATTCAAGCCCCGACTGAAAAACATGCACATTTTCAGGCCAGTCCGTATCGGCATAGGGAGAATCAATTGAAACATAATCATGGTTACCCGGCGCAATCGCGACTATTGTATTTGGAATCTGAGCCAAGGCCTCTTTTACGGATTTGACGGTGTTTTTATCCGTATTGGAGCCCTCAAAGAAATCGCCGGCAATCAACAGCAGTGCAATTTCTTCCTCTTTACAGATTGAAACAATGCGATAAAAAGTAATCAGTATTTCTTCTCTGCGCTCCCTTGCATGAGTACCAATGGAAGAAAGCTCCGCGCCAAGATGCAAATCTGCACAATGCAGTATTTTTATTTGATTCATATTTTCACGCTCCCGCGCAGCCAAATTGATCAGCCGCAATATTTTGCGATAATTATAAATTATTATTTTAATTATAACAACTGAAGCCATGAAAATCAATTATTATGAAACCCCATTCATATGTTGCAAAAGAAATAATTAAATTCAATTCCGGACATCCTCTACCGAATTGTATTATTGGAATCACAATGCTATACTGAATTAAGAGCAGTCCTTTTATTTCTACTAAATCATCGCCGAAAGTTCCATATTGATAAACGGAGGCAATTTTATGAAAATCAGTCATATCGCCCTGTATACAAACGATCTGGAAAAAATAAAAAATTACTATGAACAGTATTTTTCAGCGAAAAGCAATCAAAAATATCACAATCCCATCACCAGTTTAGAAACCTATTTTTTAAGTTTTGCGGATGGAACAAGACTCGAAATTATGACAAGGCCAAATCTTTCTGATCATGAGTCTCCTCCCCTGCACATTGGCTGGGCTCACCTCGCTTTCAGCACCGGCAGCAAAGAGGGAGTGGATACTTTAACCCAACAGCTCCTGAGCGACGGCTACACGGTCTTCAGCGGGCCAAGAGTCACCGGGGACGGTTACTATGAAAGCTGTGTATCCGACCCTGAAGGAAATCAGATTGAACTTGTGATCTAAAATTTTAATTAATTTACTCAATTGAATAAGCAAAAACAGCAGGGTCGTTTGAGTTTTAAGTTCAAACGGCCCTGCTGTTCTGTTATAAAGTTATTTAATATCGATTCTGCGTGTTTCAGGTGATTTTACTTCGAGCTTCGGAAGATTCAGCGAAAGGATTCCTTCACTGTAATCCGCGGAAATCTCATCCGCCTTGATGTTCGCGATGTCAAAGGTTCTTGCGAACGAACCATACCGGCGTTCGCGACGAATGTAATTGTCTTTCTTCTCTTCCGTTTCATCATTATGCTCTGCACTCACGGTGAGTGTATCGCCTTCGATATCAATCTTGATATCTTCCTTTTTAAAGCCCGGCAGTTCCGCTTTCAAGATAAATTGGCTGCCATCGTCAATGACATCTGTTCGGAATGAAGAAAAATCTTGGGACATATCGCCAAAGAAGTTTTTCTCCATGTTGTCAAGATAGTTGAACAAAGTGTTCTCCCTGCGTGCAAATGGTACTAAATCAAACATAATCAAAACCTCCAAAATATATTTATTTGTCTCGGAAAGCCTCATTTGCTTCCTTCAACAATTATTAATATACCCCTGAATTATTAAAAATGATTACATAATATATGAGCAATTTGTTAATTTTAGCATTCTAATCATTAGAGTGCTAAAAAGCCCTCATTTATGGATGTAACACCCAAAATGAAGGCTTTATAAATTCGAGATCATATTTACTTTATTTGTTTGAATCTATTCTAATCTTCCGTTTGGTCATCACCAAAATGAATCCTGCCGTCACTGCGAGTGCGACAATCCCCCATTGCAACGCTGGATTTTCACCGGTCTTCGGAGGATTTGAAAGGGGAACATCCCCATTTACAATCGTTTCCGGTGCAGGTGCTGAGGAAACCGGGCCCCCTTGCGGAGTTGATTCCGTACCGATGCTTTCAGGAGGCTGAGATGATGTGTCGGACACTGTACCGCCGCCGCCACCGCCGCCACCGCCGCCGGAACTGGAAGGATTTGCTCCTTGGAATTGAAATTCCCACGTGATTTTCGCACTTGCAAGTTGGAATTGATTACCCATTGTCTCCGGTGCTGTAAGGGTGGCGGAAATAACACCGGAAGTGGAATTTCCATAAAGATACCCAAGGCTAATCGGAGCGGTAACAATATCCTGAACCGGTGTTGTCTGTGTCTTTCCGGACGCCGGGCCTTCATACAAAACTTGCTCTGTAGTTGTACCTTCCTTTACGAAAGTTACTTTCAATATGAGCGTATCCAAAAGTGACGAAGTAATTTCCGTATTTGAGTCGGCAGCAGCCGGCACAGCCTTAAAATAGGCCTGCATTTGCTTACTGCTGTTGTTTCGAATAACAATTGCCTGTGCTTTTGTCGTTGAGTTCGGCATCAGGTCTTTGAAAGTATTTAGATTATACGCATTTTCAACAGCAACCGTCGTGCCGTTCCCATTGTAAGTGACCATGACGGGCGGCGGCGTTTCTGACGACGGCGTTGCTTGTGCGGCAAAAGCAGTAAGCGAGCTGCACGCCATTAACGCCGCAACAGCTATTGAGATGAGTGCAATCCGATTCAGTTTTATAAACATGTTATTTTTCATTGCATCATTCCCTCTCAACATGGCAGCCAGTTTCTTCCGCTTTTCCACGTTGCTCATAATATGCATAAGATTCTCACTCTATAGAATGAAATCGTTCATCTGTTCAGTTGATTGCTGGGCTTGACTGTATTGGAATTGCCCCTCCACCGGCAGCGGTACTGTAGTTCCATCCGATAATCTTTCCATCCGTATTTTTCGACGGAGTAAAATTACTCGACTGAATTGCATCCGCAGTCACATTGATTTGAAAGGTTTTATCAGCAAAATCATTGTCCCAGATTTCAGGGACGGTCACACTATGAAAGAATTTGACACTTTCATCCTTCGTCAGTTTATCCTGATAATAGTAATAACCATCATCCGCCAAGACCCACTTTGCAGCGCTACCGCCAATATCTGCGTCACCAAAAGCTATCCCCTGAAGCAATTGCACTTCCCGGGTAAGCGTTTCATCTTGATTTTTTGCCTCAGGCACTACAATGTTAAGCTTGCAGCGAATATAAGCATCATTGCTACCGATATTTTTTACGGTAGGAACCTTTGAAATTGTCTCGCCGGGCACAATACCTGAATCTTTGAAAGCTGGCTCCGTCAGCGCAATGTGCACGTCCCCCATGGTAATGACATTTGTCACTGTGCCCTTATCGGTGAAAAACGCGAGCGTTCCGCCGACAATGATTAGCGCGACAAGAGTGGCCGCAGTTACAATAATTGATATTTTTTTCTTCATGCGTGTTCCCCCTCTCTTTTAGGGATCCATTTTGACGGCAGGAAGCACTGCCGTCAAAATGAGAAACTAAAAAGTTCAATTAGTCTACTAAAAATCTGCTTTGGCTGTCTCAAACGCACCGGTTGGAGAAGCACCCAAACCGTCCGCTTGAACGGCTTCTGCTTTAATGACGATGTCTTTACTAATATTTGCAGCTGTTGAGTTAAATTCTGTAGATGTTTCACCAACCACCAATTTTCCGTCCACAATTTTCGTCTCGGCAGGAAGAGAAACACTTGTAAATAACTCAAGAGTTTTAGCGTCCTTTGCGAGTTTAGTATTATACGTATAGGTACCGTCTTTCGTAGCATCTTTGTCTGCTGTAAAAGTCCAAGTAGCATTATCGGTTGGCAAGCCTATAACCTTAAACCCTAAGGCTTCCAGTTTATCAATACCTGTTACTTTGATTCTGACCCAGCAATCATTTACACCCGTATTGGTGACGACAGGATTCTTTGGAGCAGTAACGCCAGGATACATATTCTTGGCTATCTCTTTCCCGCCATCTGCTTTGTCCCAGTTGGTTTCTGACAGCCCAATTTTAACATTGCCAAAGGTAAAAGTGTTAGTCACTTCATTTGTCTTGCTGGTCATATAAGCCATGGTTGCGCCAACGGAAATTGCACCTACAAGGACAAGGGAAAGAACCAGGGTTAAAATACTTTTCTTTTTCATTTTGTTGACCTCCAATAATTTTTTTTATTTTGATTTAGTTTCCTAAATAGACTGATTAAGTAACGTGGGATT
>DAMDEB010000186.1:4878-6820 GCA_032090075.1 Caproiciproducens sp. | reverse complement strand
GGGTTTTGATCCCCAAAACGGCGGTGTGTTTTACCTTTTGTCCATGGAGGGCGCCGTTATCAATACAGACAAAATCTATTGGGTGCTTGCTGAAACGATTGGCGCTTCCGCGTTGATGGCCGTACGGAAAAATTCGCAATACTATTGGGATGTGTACAATTCCATGTTTAGGTACTGTTGGTCGTATATGATTGATACGATCTACGGCGGCTGGTACAATATCCTAAACAGAGAGGGACAAAGGTATAGCAATATAAAAAGCCCGCTTACAAAAACGGATTATCATCCCATTGCTAACTGCTATGAAACCATACGGGCACTCAGTCTAGTATGAATACAATACCTTAATCAGTATTGTTAATGAGACTCAGCGATTAATTGATGAAAGTGGAATATCGCAAGAAACTATAGTTGAATCAATAGCTATAGTTGATGATAAAAGAAATCCACATACTTTTTTGTTGCGCAAGCTATCCTTGTTTATGCTATTACTATTAAGTTAAATTATATTGAAAAGATTTGAGATTGCAGCCAAGCAAGGTTGCCGTCAGGAGTTATAATCGATCATGAAATACTCTCCTACGATATGCTACCACTTGAGTAGACAATACAAATAACAAAACTTGGGCGAAAAAGTCTAAAACGCTAATTTAGAGAATTATCTCATATAATTGATGGAGAGATTCTATTCACCGCCCTTTTTGGCGCTTATATTCATTCGATTTTTCGACAAATTGTGACACATTCCGTATGCCTTGATGAAACAAAAAAGATGTTGCCTGAAGCTGGTGGGGCCTTGGCGGAAGAGTTAAATGCAAGAATAGTGCCGGCAAACGCCTTAGATATTATTGCTTTACATCCCTGTATATAGAGAAAATGCAATTCATTCATTAAATCTTATTCTATCCTTATCTGACGGTACTCCTTTATATACGGTTTTCCATTCATCGTCTTGTAATAAGTCATACCGTTCAAAAGCACATGGAATACCCTTTGCTGACAGTATATCGCTGCTGTCCATGAGCTGAAAGTGTAGATGTGGTGCAGTTGAATTGCCTGAATGACCTACTTTTCCTAAAACATCACCTTTTTTCACGATTTGACCAACTGATACTGTAATTGAACCCATTTGCAAATGGGCAAATGCAGCATAAACATAGACAGAGCATCTCATAACAATATAGTTACCGGCTACAGACTGAGGTTCATCTTTTTCAGGATTAAACGTATAAGCATTCTTTAGAGCGACAAACAGATCAGAAGCCAAATGAACTCTTGGCCTTTCCTTATAGCCGTCTTCGGCTTTGATTATTTCCCCGTCACAAGGCGTATACACTTCCTGACCCCAGCAATAACACTTATTAAACGGAACACCAAAGAAGAGATACCGTAATAAAGATGTATGTAAAAAGGCATCCCTGTTCTTGAACAGCCCCAATTTGTGCGGACAGTACAAAAAGGCCGCCAATCATAGGAAATACAGTCAGGTAAAAAACTGGTGTCGCTTTTCGAGCGGTGCCAGTTTTGTTTTTAACTGGATTCGCTCATGGTTGTAAAAGCGAATATAGTCATTGATCAGTTCTCTGGCCTGCTGGAAAGAATGTATTTTCTGCCTGTAAATACATCCTGTTTTTAGGCAGGAGAAAAAGTTTTCAGCCATAGCGTTGTCATAGCAGTTTCCGCGTCTTGACATAGACGGCGTAATGCCGTATTCTTTGGTTAGGTTAAAATATCCTGTGGAAGTGTACTGAAATCCTTGGTCACTGTGGAGTTGTAACTCCGCAGTGACATTTTCTTTTCGTCTGACAAACCTGATCGTATCCAAAACCAGATTTACCGTCTGCTCCGTACCGGTTTTGTAGGAGACGACGCTGTTGTCATATAGATCTCGGATGATGGACAGGTATAAGACTCCCTGTTCGGTATGGATGTAAGAGATGTC
>DAMDEB010000186.1:876-4868 GCA_032090075.1 Caproiciproducens sp. | reverse complement strand
AACTCATTTCTGGTTTGGTCGCAGGGCGGTGAACTGCCTGTTCAGCAAATTGGGGTACTTGTGCAGCTGTTCTCCCATTCTCCGGTATTTCCGGTAGCGGCGGATTTCGGCGAGCAGATCATACTTCTGCATAATGCGCAAAACTGTTTTTGGATTCCGGCAGATACCCCTCTTTTGCAGCCAGATATGTACTCTGCGGTAGCCATAAGTCTTTCGGCAGGTTTGTTGGCATTCCGCAATCAGCTCGGCCAGAGGCTGATCAAACTGTGGCTTGTCCATTCTTTTGACATACTCATAGTAACCACTACGGGATACCTCAAAAAACTGGCACATAGCGACAATCGGATATTTTTCCCTATGATGATAGATTGCAAGATATTTTATCTGCGGTCTCACTTTCTTCCAGTGAGATGAAGAAATTCCCGCAATAATTCATTTTCCATTTTCAGACGCTTATTCTCATATTTATATTCTTGCAGTGTTACCGCCGGTTTTCGCCCTCGAAACTTCTTTGATATTTCTGCTGACTTGTTCTTCTTATTTTCACGCTTTATGATATTTCGAATCGTGTAATATGATTTCCCGTATACGTCCATTAGTTCCCGTACTGTTTCTCCTGCTCTATGCCGTGTAATTATCTCATGGACTATTTCTGGCGGTATATTTTGTGTTCCTTTTTGCCTGTGCATAGCAAAGCCCCCAATCGTAGTTTTATTATCCTACGATTGGGGGCATTTTGTCATTGTCTGTTTTTTATGAACCTGTTCATCTTGCCCAATTAACCTATAAAAAATCAAAAGCATAACGCTCTCCTAATTGGTCAGTTCCGTTGCTTGGGATCTTTTTCCCCGGAGTGTTGGGTGCCATCCACTCTCCTCTTAAGGGAAATCCAATGATTACAGGAGCTTCAAATCCTTTCATTTCATCACTCCCCGTTTTGGAATACAAACAGATATTTCCGTCGCATACGGATAGAATCATGGTTGCAAGGATAATGAAAATCAGTTCTGCTGCTAAATATTTTCGCATTTTAATCCTCTAATAATGTCCTCAACCTTAACATTTGGATTGCGATATCTTCTGCGTCCGATTGTTTTATTGCCGTACTCTATTGCTTCACATGGGCACCAGTGAATACAGGCAAGGCAACGTTCACAGGAGTGCTGCCAGACCGGACGCCACTCTTCAATTCTTATATTGTCTACAGGACATACTTCGGCACATAGACCACAGCCGGTACATTTGCCGGTTGTTACGAATTTTTCATCCCATTCATTGATATTTTTATATAGATAATTGCGATTTGTTATTTCACTCCATAACTCCGCTTTTCTTTTCACCGGCTGCCGCTCACCACCAGCAATCGCTTTGGCGGCTTTATCCACCTTATTGGTGGCAGCTTCTATTAGTTTCCGTGTTTTGTCGGAAGCTGGAACCTGATGACCCACAATATAATTTCCCGGCATCTTGACCTCATCTGCATAAGATAAACGAATACCTTTTTCAGTAAGAATATCCTCCAGCATACCTAACGGGTTCGCTCTGGTCCCTCCGGAATTAGTGATTGCAAAGCAATAGGTTTCTGGTAATATAACAAGTTTTTCAACAAATCGTTTAATCAATCTGGGCAACCCATTATAGAAAACAGGAAAGACGAAACCGATCGGATTATCGGGGCCACCGGCAGGCTCATCCGGCGGCTCTACCGTCATGGATTGAGTTGCACAGTTTCCAAGTCCTTTTGCGATCTGTAGGGCTATTGACAGCGAATTGCCCGTAGCGGAAAAATAATAAATTGTCGAACCCATAGATACACCTCCTTCATAGTTTATTTGTAAAAGCTCTTCCTGAGCTCATTAAGGTAGCCGTCCAGCTCCTCGACAATTCTTTCATAATCCAATTCGCTGATTTCTGAATTTCTAATGTCCTTCAATATTTGATTCGTAAATCCGACATTCGTCCAAAAAATAAGCCGTTTGCACCGTTCAATATCCATCCCTTCTCTGAATCTGGACGCATCAATCGTACCGAACATTGTTTCATAGCATATTATTTTTGTTCCTTTCAGTATTTCGTCCAGTTCCTTCCTGATCTCATCAGATTTTTCATCGACAGTGATCCTGGTGAATTCGAGAATCCATGGATATCTATGCAACAATTCGAGTTGGAGAATATAGGATTGCCGCAATCTTTCAAGGAGGTCTTTTTCATTGAAGTTTATTAGATCAAAATACTCTCTTTTTACGATTTTGCTGCAATAGTCACAGAGGAACAGAAAAAAGTCCTTCTTGCTGTTTATATAATGGAACATCAATCCCTTCGATATTCCGGCGTTCCTGGCAATAACAATGGTCGAAGCTTCATCATAACCTTTGGTCGCAAACTCCATAAGCGCCGCATTGATGATTGCATCTTTTCTGTTTTTATCTAAGTTTTCAAGCTTTTCTAAAACCAATTCAATCAGCCTCCCTGTGGTTTACCATTGTGGTCAATAACATAATACTTCAATTTACCAAAGCGGTCAATGCTTTTCGTTCGACAAGACTACGATTCTTTTTCAAATACGAATCTCCTTTTAAAATTAGTTGATGTGAAGTCAGGACTCTTTCGAAAAAGGGCATAAAAAATAGCCGGTCAAGAAGACCCCAAGGAAGTAAACGGCGATAATATATAAAAAATAAGATGTCATTTAGAAAAGATTAAAGATAGCCGAAAAAGTCTGGCCAATTCAACAATTAACTTGATATGTTAATTCCCAACGATCGTACGGGCATGATCAAAAGATGTGTATAAAATACCTCTGAATCCAAATCTGCATAACTTCTTTCCTGTTATGACTTAAACAAAAAAATTATATGCGAAATAACTTACTTTTTATCTACAGCATGGAATAGATGAATAAATGCTTCGCATCTTTTTTGTACTCTCAAGGGTTATCTTCTAATTATCGAGATACAAAATCTCTCACAAGCCTTTATTTATGAGCCTTTTACCCTCTCAATCATCGAGACGCGTACTGTATGCCTTGAAGAGATAAAAATATGACCATTAGTCAATGATTTTATACTAAATCATAAACTTGTTAGCTATTATTCTCTCCTTTTTTCAATAATTTGTGACATATTCCGTATGCCTTGAGGAGATAATAATGATGCTACTTGATGCTGGCAGCCCCTTGGTGGCAGGTCACCTTTCTGAAAAAAGCCGTTGAATTCTTTGATAATTCGTATCCGCGGGGGCTTCCCTGGACACGCCCTTTGTATCAACCCGAGCAGGCACGAACCCGCTCACCCCTTGCGGCTGGACTTATTTAAGGCAACGGCAGCGCGGATTAGCTGCTTAAGCGCCTCCTCGTCCACCTCATCCCCTTCGTGAAAATCAATCGCCCGCCGGACGTTCCCATCCAGACTTGCGTTGAACAGATGCGAGGGATCCTTCAGTGATGCTCCCTTGGCGAAAGTCATCTTCACGGCATTCTTGTAAGTCTCCCCAGTACATATCATCCCGCCGTGAGACCACACAGGGGTTCCCCTCCACTTCCATTCCTCGGCTACTTCCGGGTCGGCCTGTCTGATCAGGTTCCGTACCTTTGAAAGTATCCGGCCTCGCCAGTCGCCCAATTCCTCAATTCTCTCATCGATTTGTTGGGACGGGGATTTCGTGTCCTTCGCAGACTGCTTTTCCATAGTAAAGCCTTCCTTCAATCGATTTTTGAATACAGTCTATTATTTCTTTTATTATAAGACAAACTGTCTTCACATGGTTCGTAATTTGTTGGAGTCGGTCCACAAAACAGATTATCTTAAAAGAGTATTGCCGATTCCGTATGCCCAATACTCTTTTAACACACATACTCGGAATTCTACTTTACGAAAAAAACGTTTTAAGAAATTTCCTTCATATCTTGAAAAGCCAACAACGTGATTACGGTATTGATCAGAATTATACCATATAAAAGCAGTACGCGTCAAAAAATTCACGTAGCGTTCTTG
>DAMDEB010000186.1:0-866 GCA_032090075.1 Caproiciproducens sp. | reverse complement strand
TCTTGGCCCCCAAAGCTGAGGTAATGCCCTCAAAATATAGAGAGGACATTCCGGCGGAGAGGTTCCGCAAGGAATGGCGATGTTTTAAAGTTTATTGTTACTCTGTTCATAGGACCATCACAACTGCTCACTAAAATAATAGCTAATGTCCGAACGCAGGCTGTTTGTCCGCGCGGTCTTAAAAAGTGAGGCGGTTACAAATTATGAAAAACATCTTAGAAAAGGCAAAGGATGTAAGTTTGCGGTTTGAAGCGCTCGGAACACTCAACACAATCCGTATTGATGACGCCCAATATGATAACAAGCTGACCGGTCGGGCGGTGGAACGGGTTCTGGAAATCGACGGCAGGATGTCGGCGTTCAAACCGGACAGTGAAATTTCCAGGCTGAACCGCTGCGCGGGTTCCCGCTCCGTACCGCTTTCCCCCGAAACGGCGGGGCTGCTGCGGCAGGCGAAAACATTCGGCGAGCTGTCCGGCGGCGCTTTCGACGTTACCGTCCGGCCGCTTGTGGAACTGTGGGGAATCGGCAAAAAGGCTGACTTTATTCCTTCCGAAGATGAAATAAACGGCGCGGCCCGGCTCGTTAACGGCCGAGACCTTGTGATCGATGAAAAAAAACATTCGGCATTTCTGAAACATCCCGGCCAGGCGGTTGACCTCGGCGGCATCGCCAAGGGATATGCCGCCGATGAGGTGAAGCGCATTCTGGCCGAGGGGGGCGTGAAAAGCGCGCTGATCAATCTGGGCGGCAACGTCGTCACAATGGGTGCCGGGCCGGACAAAGGGCCCTGGAAAATCGGAATCCAGAATCCGGCGACCGTTACGGGTGACTATTTCGGCGTGCTCACGGTCGCCGGCCGGACC
>DAMDEB010000185.1:6311-6834 GCA_032090075.1 Caproiciproducens sp. | reverse complement strand
AATTCTGTGGTCGGCGATTTGAGAGATATGTATCAAACCGTCAATACCAGGAATTACTCTTGCAAAAGCACCAAACGCAGTCATGCCCACAATGGTTACATCTGCAACAGTACCAATAGGATAATCTTTTTTCATGATTTCCCACGGGTTGTCCTCAACACGCTTATAACCAAGAGAAATTTTGCCTTTTTCCTGATCAAGACTCTTGATATAAACACTAACAGTATCACCAACATTGACAACTTCTGATGGGTGTTTGATTCTTCCCCATGAAAGCTCAGAAATATGAATCATTCCATCGATACCACCCAAGTCAACAAAAGCGCCATAAGCAGTCAATGACTTGACAACGCCTGTGTACTCCTTGCCTTCTTCGGCAGTCTCCCAGAATTTATCAGCCAGTATTTTTCTCGCATCTTTCAATACGGAACGAATCGAACCAACTGCGCGCCTACGGCTGCGGTTAACTTCGATAATGCGAAACTGTACTTCTTTTTTCAGTAAATCTTCAAGGGCATCGCCG
>DAMDEB010000185.1:0-6301 GCA_032090075.1 Caproiciproducens sp. | reverse complement strand
ATGCTGTAGCCTGAGAAGCAGGAATAAAGATTCGAACGCCATTAGTAACAGCAATAACGCCGCCCTTAATAACTTCAGTGACAACACCCGATAATACCGCTTCGTTTTCTTCAGCAGCAGTGACGGTTTCCCAGCCTTTAGCCGCATCTAAACGTTTTTTGGAAAGCATAATTGTGCCTTCCTGGTCATTTGTACGCATGATTAGAAGATCCAACTCATCGCCAATTTTAACGAGGTCTTCCGGCCTTACGTTGGGATCGGCGGAAAGTTCAGCTACCGGAACAAATCCAGCCTGCTTTCTTCCAACATCGACATAAACTTCGCTCGGAGTAATGCCGACAACCACACCGCGTACCTTTTCATCTGTATTTAAGCTCTTTAAAGATTCTTCGAGCATTTCCTCAAAGTTTCCCTCGGCATTATTCTCCATTAAATTTTGATCCGCGCCTTCAATAATTTCTGACATGGTATCAAGTACCTCCTTTATAATGCTTGCCGGTGTTGAAGCACCAGCAGTAATGCCAATGTTCTCAGCTTTTCTTAAAGCCGTAAGCGGCAGCTCGTCCGCAGTTTCTATCAAATAAGTAGCACAATTTTTTTTACATACATCAAGAAGTTTGGCTGTGTTTGAACTCTGCCTACCGCCAATCACAATCATTGTATCACATTGCTGTGATAAAAGCGCTGATTCTGTTTGACGTTTCGCAGTAGCATTACATATTGTATCAAAAATTGTTGCATTTGTATATACCCTTTTTATTATTTTCAAACAATTTTCCCATTCAGACATACTAAAAGTTGTTTGAGCAACAACACAAGGCGGATTATTTTTATCATATGGAATATTAGCGATAATATTTTGCAGTTCCACGGCGTCTTTAAAGACGTAACACATACCTGTACAATGACCTTTTATTCCTTGAACCTCCGGATGATTTAAGTCACCCGCAATAAAAACTGTCTTACCCTCTTCTGATGCTTTAAACACAATCTTGTGAATATTCTCAACAAATGGGCAGGTAGCATCAGAGTAGTTTAACTCAAGAGCACGGATATGGTCAAGCACAGCCTTCGTAACACCATGGGAACGAATTACAAGAGTTGCGTCCCTTGGCACATCATCAGGAGAATCCACTATTTTTACACCGCGTGCTTCAAGCTGGGCGAGTGTTTGCGGATTGTGAATGATCGGACCGAGCGTACAAACGCTTTCCCCGTTGTCAAGAAGTTCATTGACCATTTTAACCGCTCTATTAACCCCAAAACAAAACCCAGCGGATTTTGCCACAGTAATTTTCAATGCTTTTCCTCCAACATATTGTTGATTTTTTTTGCGATGATATCCGTTGCAGTTCGCATAGAAACAAGTGAATTTTCGTTAATGTTGAGCTCCTCGTAAGGAATCGCTTCTCCAAAACGGACGGTAGCATGGCTGAACGGCTTTATCTTCCCGTCACAATAAATCGAAACCGGCAAAACAGGAGCCTTGGTTTTGGAAGCAACAAACGCAACACCTGCCTTGGGTTTAAACGGCGTATTGTCAAAAACACATTTTCCCTGTGGAAAAATTCCAAGGACTCCATTATCTTCTAAAACCTGCACGGCTGTACGGATGGATTCTGCATCACCGCTGTTTCGTTTCACCGGAAACGCACCCATCTTGTACAAAAACCAACTTGCCAATTTTCCATGTTCCTGAAAAAGTTCAGATTTAGCCATATATCTGATTTGCCGTTTGAAAGGAATAGCAAGAAAAACCGGATCAATAACCGACTTGTGATTACTGCAAACAATCTGTTTACCCTCACAGGGAATATGATCAATTCCTTTGTACTCAATGTGATAGATTACTTTTACAATTGGAGCTACAATTCTGAGGCAAAGAAAGTACAACATCATAATTAATCCTTACTGATTTGAAATGCTTTTATATCCTGCTCACGCAGTGCGGCAATTTTATCCATAACTAAACGGCACGCACTTCGGTATTCGCTGCCTGTACCGTCCACAATACCAAGCTCTTCCGGCTGAATCAATTTGCCATAAGATATAATGCACTTGTGAAAAATTTTCGGTACTCCGCCGTTTTTTGCAGTAATACAGCAGGGCAAAATCGGAGCATGATAGTTATAGGCAATCATAACTGCCCCTGCCTTTGGATGAAGAAGGTTGCCGTCCTTGGAACGCGTACCCTCAATGAACAAACCAAGTGCCTGTTCATCATGAAGCAATTCTTTTGCTTTGTTGATCGCCTGTTTATCACCTTTCCCTCTTTGTACAGGGAAAGCACCAAGCATTCTCAATAAAAGACCTAACGGTTTATTTTCAAACAATTCGGCTTTCGACATGAAGTAAATCTGACGGCGTTGAGTAAAGGCCAATCTGACCGGATCCGATATGCTGACATGATTACAGCAAACAATCACACGGCCTTTTGGGGGCATGTTTTCATTATTGTTGACCCGATATGGGATAAATAACTGTATCAACCATTGACAGAAAATTTTTCCAAAGCTGTATAATGGAGTCCGCTTCATCAGTTTATCATTCTCACTTATTTCCAAGCCATTTCTGATGACCGATATTAGCTGCTCCACGGACTTTTCCAAAGTATTGCCTGTAGTGTCAATGATAACAGCATCTTCCGCGGGTATGAGCGGAGCGACAGCTCGGTTGGAATCGTTGTAGTCACGTATTTTTAAATCTTTTAAAACTTCGTTATAATCGGCCTTTTCTCCCTTAGCAGCCATTTCTTCGTATCTTCTTTTGGCACGTTCTTCCGGTGAAGCAGTCAAAAAAATTTTTACCTGTGCATTTGGCAGAACAACTGTGCCAATATCACGGCCGTCCATGACAACATTGGTTTGCCTTGCAATTTTTTTCTGAAGGTCGAACAAAAATTCTCGTACCTGCGGAATGGCCGAAACATTGGAAGCAGCCATAGAAACCTCTGCGGTTCTGATTTCTTTTGAAACATCTTTTCCGCAAAGAATTACCTTTTGCTCCCCGTCTTGAAAAGTTAGCGCAACCTGCGCCTGCTTTAACAACGGGCAAACAGCTTCGCCATCTGCCGTATCCACACCCTGATTCAGCATAAACAGGCCAATGGCACGGTATAGTGCACCTGTATCAACATAAACATAGCCGATTTCCTTCGCCGCCCGGCGCGCGATTGTGCTTTTCCCCGCACCCGCCGGTCCGTCTATTGCAATTGCCGTCATTATAATCCTCCTTGTTTTTTGATGGAATTTGCCGCAAGGCGGCCTGTGCAAAACGCAATCTGAAGATTAAATCCTCCGGTATAAGCATCAACGTCAATTACTTCTCCTGCAAAATACAATCCGATTGTTAGCTTGGATTGCATGGTTTTCGGGTTAATTTCACTTACTTTCACCCCGCCGGAAGTCACAATAGCCTCCTCAATCGGACGAAACGCAGAAATGGAAAGTTCAAAGCCTTTCAGCAGTTCCACGAAAGCGCGGCGCGCCTCTTTTGTAATCTGATTGCATTTTGTTTCCGGATCGATTCCAGATTTTTTAACAATGACAGGAATCATTTTACGCGGCAAAAGTGCTGACAGCGAGTTTGCAAAATCCTTGTTTTGATTAAGTTCAAAGTCGCGCTGCAACCGGGTATCAAGCTGTTCCATGCTAAGAGCCGGTTTTAAATCAATCATAATATGATAACGACCCGGAGTCATTTCGTTCATATGCGTGCTGGCGCTTAAGATCATCGGGCCGGAAACGCCAAAATGGGTAAACAGCATTTCTCCGAAATCTTCGTATATTGTCTTCTTTTTATTGGTATCGATCACTTTTATCGCAACAATTTTAAGTGAAAGCCCCATCATTTCACTGCACTCGTCACCATAAGCGACAAGCGGTACCAGCGACGGGCGCAATTTTGATATCGTGTGCCCTGCCTGCTTTGCGAGCCGATATCCGTCTCCGGTTGAGCCGGTTCCCGGATAGGAAGCTCCGCCCGAACAAACAATAACGGCATCGGCCAAAATTTGTGCGCCGCCGTGGAGTTCCGCGCCGTAAACAATATTGTCCTTTAATAACAATCGTTTTGCTTCTCCGGTTACAATGTCCACGCCGCCGCTCTTTACAAAGTGCGTAAGCGTGTCCACAACATCAACCGCCTTATCGGATTGAGGAAACACTCGATTGCCGCGCTCAAGCTTTATGGGCAAATTTAGGTCTTCAAAAAATCGAATGGTGTCCTGTGGAGTAAATTGAGTAATCGCGCTGTAAAGGAAGTGCGCATTTGAAGGAACGGAAGAAATAAAAGTTTGTACATCACAATTGTTTGTGATGTTGCACCTGCCTTTTCCGGTAATCATAACCTTACGGCCAAGGCGAGCATTCTTTTCGAGCAGGCAGACTGCCAGTCCGTTTTGCGCGGCAGTTCCGGCGGCCATCATCCCAGCTGCACCGCCGCCGATAATCAGCACATCATAAGGCCGGTTCAATTGATTTATCATCTACCTTTTCGTATACTCCGTATTCGTCCCAGATATCTTCAAGCCGCTTAAACACTTGTGTTACCTCGCCGGTTTTCCTAAGCGCCGTGGTAACAATCAAAGCGTTAATCAAGCTGAGCGGAGCCACCAGAGAGTCCACAATGGAAGCAATATCGCTGCGGGCAAGTAACAGGTTATCCGCCTCTTTTGCTAAGGGGGACAGTGAGCTGTCAGTAATCGCGACGACAGTCGCACCGCTTTTGTGGGCAAAGTTCATCGCTTTAACAGCTTTACGAGAATAGCGTGGAAAGCTGATGCCAATGACTACATCTCGCTTGTCGATGCGGATCATTTGCTCAAAAATCTCGCCTTCGCTTGTAGATTGTACCAAGAGAACATTTTCAAAAATCAAATTAAAGTAATACGACAAAAATGTTGCCAGAGCAAGGGAACTTCTCGTCCCCAAAATATAGATTTTACGCGCCCCTACAATTGCATCAACCGCCCTGTAGAAATCCTCATGCGGCGTTTCCTCCATGGTTCTGCGGATGATGTCGATATCCTGATTAAAAACGGAATCAAGTATGTCTGAGTTACCGATTCGATTCGCTGTAACTTCCATACGTTGTACCGAAGTCAGTTTATTGCGAATCATCTCCTGCATCGCCTGCTGCAATTCCGGATAACCCGAGTAGCCGATTTCGGTTGCAAAGCGAACAACAGTCGACTCGCTCACACCAACGGTTGAGCCAAGCTTTGACGCAGTCATAAATGCAACTTTATCATAATGTTCCTCTATGTACTTTGCAATTAGTTTTTGTCCTTTTGAAAAGTCAGCCATCTTCTTTTGAATTCGAATAGCTAATAAATTATTCATTTTACCAACTCCTGTTACTCATATTAATTCTAAATGGTATAAAAATCAAGTATATTTCATATTTTTGCAGGAAGTCAATATGAAATATTCATTTTATACCGTTTGTCACATGCCCTGAAAAACAAAAAGCCCCTTTTCGGGGGCTTCATAAATCATTTTACTTTAAACCACTTAACGACGAGTTTATGAAATCTTTGGTAGTACGCCACTACAATCGTGGAAATAGCGTAGTCATACAGCAAGAATGCAAAATTGCCTACAATAAGGAACGCCCACGGCAGATACATGCCGAATACTGTAAAACTATCCTGTGGCACACCAAGCACTCGAATACTAATAAAAAACGCAACAATCATCGAAATATTAAAAACAAAAAACTTAAATAAATAGGATAAATATTTTTTAGTTATTTTCTCGAAAATTGCTTTTAGAATCGGATAATAGCCAAAGAATACAACAAACAGAATTGCTGCCTCTTTATCGCCGGCAACAAGCAACGATAGAATGGAAGCTGCAATGTAAACCGGCCATGCCCAACTTACATCCATTTCAATTACAACAATAACGAGAAGTACGCCGGCCAATGCAGGCAATGCGTAGGTTGCAATTGGGATTAATGAAGTTAAAAACATAAGCGCGGTACAAAGTGCAGTAATGATTCCACAAAACGCCACACGAATATTTTTGCTCAATGCTATTCCTCCCATAATGCCATCAACAGCATGGGATCAAATCGCCGCCCATGCATTCACAGCAGCAATCGGCACAAATCAGTGATGAGCAAACGTCGCAGCCACCAAGACCGTTTGTTCTCGGCATATTAGGATTATAACCGCCGTAAGCACCATTGCGCTGATTGGTAACCTGATTCATTGCGGCACGATATTCCCCATTGTTCGGATCCATCTGGCAGGCTCTGGCAAAGTTATTGTAGGCTTCTTCAAGCCAGCCGCGTTTGT
>DAMDEB010000184.1:5309-6835 GCA_032090075.1 Caproiciproducens sp. | reverse complement strand
ATATGCGTTTTTATTTTCATCAATTACTGTATTGGCAACCTCGGCTAAGAAGGTACGCTCAATACCGAGTAAACGGCCGTGACGTGCGGCACGGCGCAGCAGACGGCGAAGCACGTAACCTCTACCCTCATTGGAAGGCATAACGCCGTCGCCGATCATAAAAGTGGTACTGCGGATATGGTCTGTGATAACACGCAAAGAAATATCCTTTTTCGGGTCGTCGCCATATTTGATACCGGCAATCCGGCAGATGTGTTTCATGATATTTTGGACCGTATCGACGAGGAACAGGTTGTCCACACCCTGCAGGATACAGGCAAGGCGCTCAAGGCCCATACCGGTATCAATATTAGGATGCTCCATCGGCGGGTAATTTCCTTTGCCGTCGCTGTTGAACTGGGAAAACACGACGTTCCAAAATTCAGTGTAACGGTCGCAGTCGCAGCCCACGCCGCAGGTTGGGGAACCGCAGCCGTACTGCTCGCCGCGGTCAAAATAAATTTCGGAGCAAGGGCCACAGGGGCCGGAGCCATGCTCCCAGAAATTATCCTCTTTGCCTAAACGCACGATATGTGATGCGTCCACACCGACTTCTTTTGTCCAAATTTCAAAGGCTTCATCGTCATCGGTATAAATGGTTACCCAAAGCTTGTCAATCGGCATTTCGAGCACCTTGGTGCAAAATTCCCATGCCCATGCGGTTGCCTCATGCTTAAAGTAATCGCCGAACGAAAAGTTGCCGAGCATTTCAAAGTATGTTCCATGACGCGCGGTAATACCAACGCGCTCAATGTCCGGAGTACGGATGCATTTCTGGCAGGTGGTCACTCGTTTGCGCGGCGGAGTTACCTCTCCTGTAAAATACTTTTTCATCGGTGCCATGCCGGAATTGATGAGCAAAAGGCTGTTGTCATCTTTCGGTATTAATGAAAAGCTTTGCAGACGCAAATGCCCCTTTGACTCAAAATAAGATAAATACTTTTCGCGCAGTTCGTTTAATCCTGTCCACTCCATTGTAATCGCTCCATTCTGCCTGAATCGGCAAATAATTGACCATTTATAAAATCCAAATTGCAAAAAAAATAGACTTCACCATCCACCATGGGACGGAGAAATCCGTGGTACCACCCAAATTGCGCTGACGCGCCGCTTGAAGCCCTTAACGCGGGAAACGCCGCGGCTCTTCGCCGCAGGGCTACGGGTTGGCTCAAGTGTTGGCGGATGCGGAAATCTTTCAGCTGTAGATTTCCTCTCTTTTGCAGTGCCCGGCACAGTTGTACCCTTTATCGCCTTTGCATTGTGTACCCAAATATCCTCGCGCAAAACAGGGCAAAAGATACTAAAAATAACACATTTAATTTCCTTATAATTATAAACTCAAATAGCAATCTTGTCAATCTGTAGGGATAAATAATTAACTTCCGGTCTTTCATGAGATTACGGACTAACCAAGGAACAAGAGCGACACCGCCCCTGTTCCTGATTATCTCTTATTTCAGCCTATTTTATCATACAATTCGTCGGCA
>DAMDEB010000184.1:3615-5260 GCA_032090075.1 Caproiciproducens sp. | reverse complement strand
GTAATCACCGGCGTGCTTTTTTGCTGTGCAGCTCTTGCCGTATAATTGAGGTTTTCATCCACAAGTCCCTCATAAAGATAAGGCTGTGTATATTTGCCATTGCTTGCAATGGCATTGACCATCCCCGCAATTTGCAGCGGCGTTGCAGTCAAATCACCCTGCCCAAATGAAAAATTAGCCAGCGCTCTTGGACTGCTCAGGCTTTTCAGTGTAGGCACATTTCCCTCTACAGATTTGATTCCGGGCGCAATTTCAAAAGAGCGCCCAAATCCCATACTCTGCGTCATGAGCAGGAACTGCGACTGCGGCACCATCTGCATAAGATTAACAAAATAGGTGTTACAGGAATGCGAAATTGCCGATTTCATCGTTTCGGTTCCATGTTTTTCGCCATTAAAGCAGTGAAAAATGCCGCCGGAAACATCGATTGACCCTGTGCAGGTATATTGTGTGTCGGGTGAAATTCCGTATTCCAGTGCCGCGGAAGCAGAAACAAGCTTAAACACGGAGCCGACATTGTACGCCGACAAACAGCGGTTTACAAGCGGAGAGTCCGTCGATTGAAGCGCCTGTGCAACATTGTTCGGCGAAAAAGTCGGCAGACTGACAAGTGCGCGTATTTTGCAGGTAGGCACCTCTGTTACAATCACCGCGGCCTTGGTCAGATATTTCTCCGCTGCCCGTTCAGCAATCTCCTGAATACTTTTATCAATAGTCAGCACAACGCCGCTGTTCTTCAAATAAGACGTATCACTGATTTTTTTGTTTTCACCTGCAAGCACACGGTTTACAGCATCCACTTTATAGGTGACAGTAATCTGCCCCTGATTTTTCGTAAGCTGTTGGTTAAAGGCCTTTTCAATTCCTGCCGCACCTACACCGGAGCCATCAAGATATCCGATGATATTTGCCGCAGGCTGCTGGTCGGAATAGCGTTTATCGATGGAAAATACGTCTATTCCGCTCGAGGTGATGCTTTTCGGCAGCTTTAAAGAAAACGGTTTTCCCGCTGTCAGAGTGGGATAAATACTTTCCATTTCCTTTTCGGGTAATATCTTGCTCAGTGCGGCGGCGCCTTCAACACTTGGCGCAATTGCAGCCACATATTCCTTATCTGCTCCGATGAGCGCGCTTTTATTGCAATCGTAAATGGTTCCGCGCGTTTTCGCAACTGAAAGCTGATAGCTGCTTTGCCTGTCGGCGGTTTGTGCAAGCTGGGTTCCGTTTGAAATTGAAAAAACAGTTAAAATACTTAGAAACATACAGAGCATAAACGCTCCAAAAAATATCGCCGTTCTTTTTTCCATAAAAATTCCCCCGTATTGGGTATCATTCCCAATACAGAGGAGGTTTAAACATTTAATCATATTAGTAAAGCTTGGTAAGTTCTTTATCATTGCTGATATTCTTCAAGTTTAATTTTGTTCACGTTCCCTGCGCAAAATCGCGCCTTTTGCAATGGGATGATCGGTTTTTATAAACACAGTCATCATGGCGTGCGGAGCTGATTCAATCGGATTCCAGTCCTTGTCGTAAATATCATTTAATGTGACGGAATAGGGCTGATTCCCGGCTTCAAGCACATCTGCAGTGTCGCCCTTGAAAAAGCGATTGCGCTGGGAAAGTGTAGCAACACCGTCAGCAT
>DAMDEB010000184.1:2964-3605 GCA_032090075.1 Caproiciproducens sp. | reverse complement strand
ACATCGTAATCTCGCACATAACCGCCGTTGGAATACACCTGACCCGGCTCAGTACCGAAATAAAAACCGGTACTGTACTCGCGGTGACTGATTTTATTCAGTTCCTCCACAATCCACGACGAAACTTTTCCGTCCGGGTTTTGCAGGTACTCGTCAATTGCACGGCGGTAGGCATTGGTAACAACGGCCACGTAGTACGCGGATTTGGCTCTGCCCTCAATTTTCAAGCTATTTACGCCCGCTTTTACAAGCTCGGGAATATGTTCAATCATACACATATCCTTTGAGTTTAAAATATAAGAGCCGGACTGATCCTCGGAAATCGGCATATACTGACCCGGACGCTTTGATTCCACAAGTGCGTATTCCCAGCGGCAGGGCTGGGCACAGTCACCGCGGTTCGCGTCACGGCCGGTAAGGTAGCTGGACAGCAGGCAGCGACCTGAAAAGGAAACGCACATTGCGCCATGAACGAAAGCCTCGATTTGGAGCTCTTTCGGGGTTTTGGCACGAATTTCAGTAATTTCAGTAAAATTCAGCTCCCGTGCAAGTACGACACGTTTCACACCCATGTTGTAAAGTTCATTGGCAGAAGCGAAATTTGCAATGCCGGCTTGTTTAGACATATGAATGTCTACATT
>DAMDEB010000184.1:0-2954 GCA_032090075.1 Caproiciproducens sp. | reverse complement strand
GGCGCATACCTCTTTGCCATTGCCATTACGCCAAAATCGGCAATGATAAATGCATCGACGCCGGCATCCTGCGCAAATTGTAAAAATTCCGGCAGCCGCGCAAGTTCATCATTATGTGGAACCGTATTACAAGTCAAATACACCCGCACATTTTTACTGTGTGCGAACGCAACAGCCTTGCTAAGTTCCTCCTGACTAAAGTTAGACGGCGAAGTTCTCATCCCGAACTCTTGACCGGCAAGATAGACTGCGTCGGCTCCAAAATTGATTGCAGTGCTGAGTCGCTCCATATCACCTACCGGCGAAAGCAGCTCAACGGATTTTGTAATGTCAGTCAACTTATATCCTCCAAAGTGAATTTATTTCAACCCCGCCTTCACAAGGTTACGTTCGTGCTGTGCATTGGTTTCAGCGTAATATGCCTTCCCGTCCTTATCGTGAGCAAAATAATAGTACTTGGTACTTGCAGGGTGCAAAGCTGCGTCGATTGCCTCCAAGCCCGGGCTGCAAATCGGCCCGGCGGGCAGACCCTGAATGGTATAGGTGTCATACCTGCTTTTAAAGGTACTGACTATATCCGATGGAACAGCCGCCTTTGTGCGGTAAGGATAATATGTCGTCGGGTCGGAGCGCAGGCGCAGAAGGTCACCCTTTCCGCCGCTGTTGAGACGGTTATGAAATACGGATGAAACCATATACATATCATCTTTATTCGCGGCCTCAGCCTGAATCATTGACGCTAAGGTCATAACCTGGTCAAGCGTCATGTTCTGAGCTGTAGCAGCGCTGCGAATCTGCTTTGTCAGTTTTATATTGCAGTTGCTTACGAGCTTGTTCACCGCCTGCTGGGGATCCTCATCTTTGTAGAATTCGTAGGTATCCGGGAATAAATAACCTTCAAGCTTATAATAACGATCCTTGCCATTTGTAATTGCCTTAATCATCTCAAATTGGTCATCAAACTTGTCTGAATTTGCAATGGCAAGTACATCCTTGGCGGAACATACGCCGTTCTTTTCCATCAACGCGGCAATTTCCAGAATATTGGCACCCTCTTTGAATGTGATTTTAATGGTATCCACACGGTTGAGGTTTGACTGGAGGGTACTGATAATTGCCTCATAATCCATATTGGTGTCTATTTTATAGCTTCCATTGGTGTAGTGGCCGTCCGACTTTGTCAGCTTTGAATAAGCTGAAAAAAAGTTGACGTCACGGATAGCACCGGCGGTTTTAAGGATACCGGCGATTTGGGCAGTGGTGGCGTTTTTGGGAATTTCGACTGTTACGCCCACCTTTTCTTTATCAACTGCCAGCATATCATTGATACCAGTAATCATAAACTGCGCGAATACAACGGAAATAAACAAAACCATAACAATCCAAATAAATCTAAAAAATAATTTGTTTTTTCTTCCCTTTTCCTTATTGCGCCACATGTGTGCTTTCTCCGCCTTGGTTTCAGCCTCGTCCTGCGCACGCCGAGCTTTCTCCGCTGCACGCGGGTCGCTGAAACTGTTGATCGCCGCTCCTGGATAATGATCATTTTCTTCCGCTGCGGTCTGAAGGTCGGAATAAAGTTCCTCATCCGGCGTATCGTCCCAGTCCTCGCCGGTAATATTCAGTTTAAAATGCTCTGCTCTGTTCTGGCGGCCGGTGCCGTTTTGGTTTTGATCGTCACTCATGGATGTATCCTCCCGTTTTTCACTATATCATAGCGAAACAAATATAGCGCTGTGCGTTCCCAACCTATAGAACAACCCTTCAGGTATATCATAAAAGGTTCACTCTGAAGTTTAATGATGCTGATTCATCATTCTCCTGATATATTTCTCGGTGATCAGGATATCGACCGGTTTGTCATAGTAACCGTGTGGCAAATTCCACTGCACACAGCCAACGTAGCAAACACCAATCGTGTTGCCCTTGAATTCAGCAAGAAAACGGTCATAGTAACCCTTTCCGTATCCCAAACGATAGCCCTGCGCGTCAAAACTTAGGCCCGGTACAATACAAAAGCCCTTGGAATAATCGGTAACACGGCGGCATTTGGATGGAACCGGCTCTAAAACGCCGAACATTCCTTTTTCCAAATCATCAAGAGAAGTGATGTAATAAAACTCCATATCACAGGTATCCGGTACGCAGCGCGGCACAGCTACTTGCTTATGGTTGGCGAGCGCGGCATTGATAAGTGTAATGGTATCCACTTCAATCGGCTTGCTTACATAAGTAAATATCGTATCGGCGATGGCATATTCCCTCAAAGCAAGCAAACGGCTTTGGATTGTAGAATCGAGGCTGATTTTCTGCTCCTCGGTCAGCCGTTCGCGAAATTGCCGGTAGCGTGCGCGCAGGTTCATTTTAACTTCTTTAATATTCTTCACATACATTGTATTGACTTCCTAAGCATCATTGATTTTTCGGGGCTGTAAATCACCTCTACAATTTTGAGCGCGAAGTCAACAGCAACACCCGCTCCCTTTGCGGTGATAATTCTGCCGCTTACACAGACAGAGTCAGGCGAAAGCGCTTTTGCATTCAGTTCCTGCTCAAAGCCAGGGAAACAGACCGCAGTATGTTCTTTTAATAAGCCCATATGCCCTAAAATAGAAGGGGCGGCACAGATAGCAGCAATGTATTTATCATTTTCCGCAC
The DNA here is from genome assembly GCA_032090075.1 of Caproiciproducens sp. Classification (GTDB taxonomy): domain Bacteria; phylum Bacillota; class Clostridia; order Oscillospirales; family Acutalibacteraceae; genus Caproiciproducens. The sequence continues at coordinate 296 of DAMDEB010000184.1, read as the reverse complement.
AATATTGAATTGCGGCACGTACAACCGGCGATTTTTCCAGGTTAAGCGCCCCCGGCATACCACCGGGAAGAACGACCATATCCAGCGCATCCGTTACCGCGTCCTTTTCCTCAATATCGGCGGTCACCTCAATTCCATGAGAACCGGTGACTTTCTTGCCCCCTACACCCACAGTAATGAGTTCACAACCCGCACGCCTCAAGATGTCGGCGGTTGTAATCGCTTCAATTTCTTCAAAACCATTTGCAAGAAAAAGATAAGTCATCGTGAATCCTCCATTCAATTAGTCAAGGGAC
>DAMDEB010000183.1:4899-6836 GCA_032090075.1 Caproiciproducens sp. | reverse complement strand
ATCGCCATACTGGGGTAATTAATGAAATTGATGAGTGTTGACATTGTGATTCCTGAAGAGGGATCATAAACAATACCGAAAATAATTAGACCAAGACCGGCAATCAGCCCCACAATACTTGTAAAATCCACACTAACACTTCCTTGCGTTAAATTACAGATAAAAACTCTTTGCAGCACAACTCATTTCAACAATAAACACAAGGTTGTGATACACGAAATTTCTTTCAGACACTGACGCTTCATCCATATGACACTGCCTGTCGCAAAATGAAGCTATTCCATTAGCTTCAAGCTGTTTTGAAAAATTTGTCGGTTATAAGCAATGACTTCTCGAATAATATCTTCTTTTATTTCACTAACTAAAAAATATTTTCCATTTGTCAAGGTGATTTTTGTTTCGGGAATGCTTTCAATTGTTTCAATCAAATTGGAATTCAGTACAAAAGAATTGCCATTCAGGTTAGTAAGCGTAATCATCTTGAATTTCCCCTTTTTTAAGCTGACCGTTTCTGAAGGCGGTTTACGGCTTCAGAAACGGTTGCTTCAACTACAATGGTTATCTCTTTAGATTGCAAAGCTGATCGAGCATCTCATCACTGACCGTGATAATTTTTGAGTTTGCCTGAAATCCTCTTTGCGTCATAATCATGTCGGACATTTCCGTTGCAAGGTCAACATTTGATGTTTCCAAACCACCGGACTTTAATTGACCGACATTTTTGGAACCCGGAGCGGAATAGGTAATGTTACCGGTGTTATTGACAGCCTTAAAGTAGGAATTCCCCTCAAGGGTCAGCGCCTGCGGGTTCGGAACATTTGCAATCGCAACCTGCCCGATAATTCGAATCGTTCCACTGGCATCCTGACCGGTAATAGTGCCATCGCTGCCGATTGTAAGATCTTTGAGTTCGCCGTATGTGTTGACAATTTTATCCGGATTCCTTGTCGTATCAAAATTCGCGCCCTGTATCACGGAGCCGGTCGCCGCATTAACCACGCCCGTCGGATCATCGGCTGCACCTTCAACAGTCACTTTGGTAAGATCCGGAGTCGGCGGAGTTGTACCAGTCCAAGGACTCCAATTTGCACTGTTCTGAAGAGTTTTTTGCAATTCATCCTTTGTAAGTACTTTTGTAGGATTACCGGCCGGCATATCCGTTGACGGGGTAAATGTGACGGTAATTATTTTCTTATCTGAATCGGCAGCAACTTTTGTAGTCGCTGCCGATCCGGTAACGGCAGGAGCATATTGTATTTCGACCTTATAGCCATCCAACATGGTTCCGTTGGCATTCCCTAAATTAATTGTTGCACCGCCGACGGCAACCTTACCGGACATATCCTTGTACGGATAACCACAGACGAAATTTTTCTGGCCGTCCACAAGGTTGCCGCTGCCGTCGAAGCTCATCTGCCCGACCTGCGTTAAACGTTCATTGCCGGCGCCGTCCTTAATAACAAAGTAGCCTTCGCCGTCAATATAGCAGTCCGTTCCCAATCCTGTGGCAGCGAAACCGGAGCGGGTATTCAGAACATCAACCGAGCCGATAGCCGAACCATAACCGACTTGGGTCGCATTACCGCCGCCCATGGCACCGTTTGCATTGGAGGAGCCCGAAAGAGTTTCGTAATAAACATCCTTGAAAGTAACTCTGGAACTTTTAAAGCCGTATGTATTTACGTTTGCAATGTTATTACCGATAACGTCCATTTTTGTTTGGTGTGTTTTAAGGCCTGCGACGCCTGAAAATAATGCTCTTGGCATAATTCTACCTCTTTCTTTTTTCTTTAATTGAAACCGTATGAGCTTATCTGTCAGTCAAAGCTCAATAACTTCCTCAAGAGGTCCAGTTATAGTATTACGGCTCCGTCAATATTTGTAAACACGTTCGCAGTCATTTCTTGACCGCTCATAGTTGTAACAACTGTACTGCT
>DAMDEB010000183.1:0-4889 GCA_032090075.1 Caproiciproducens sp. | reverse complement strand
GATTTGAGAAATCAGCTGCGGAGAAAGCTGTATTTGCCTTGAATCCAAGCGCTGAAGCGCGTGCTTTGAAAATGTCAACGGCTGGCTTTTTTGAATATTTTGCTGTAAAAGCTGTGCAAATTCACTGTTGCTTTTATCCGTTCCGATTTTTTGCTTTGCATCCGTTGTGACCGGAGTGACCGCATAATTCGGATTGACCAAAGCGGAATAGTTTTTCTTGAATTGAATATCATCCATGACTGTGCTCCTAACTGTAAAACGTCCGATCCCTGTGGGGCATTACGCCTGCGTTGTATCCGCTTTTTCTGCATTTTCCGGTACACCGGGCGTGTGTGCATTTGTCGCTGCTGGATCTGTTGTGCCTGCAGCACCTGCACCCGCATCTGTTCCACTTGTTGCGGCTGGAGTGGAAGTTTTCACAGAATCACTGGTAACCTCCATAACAGAAGATAAATCATATTTTTTATCATTTACCGTTACAGTACAATTACCGGATGCAAAATTCGTGTTTGTAACTACTCCCTGTGCTTCCACATATTTTCCGTTTTCATCGTAGGAAGCAACCGTAACGTTTTTTCCAACGAGTGATGCGCCGTATTGTGCGTAGGAAATTTGAGTGAGTGTTTCAATTGCATTCAACTGGGATTTACCGCTCTGAGAAAGTTCTGTCATTGCCTGCAAGGAAGAAAACTGTGCAAGCTGTGAAATGTATTGTGTATTGTCCGTTGGGTTCATCACATCCTGATTTGCCATTTGTGCTGAAAGTAATTTAAGAAAATCCTGAGAGCTGACTGCCGACTTTGAAGTGCTGCCGGTCGCAGTATCAGTAGATGAACCTACTCCATAAGAATTAATTTGATTGGTTGTCAATGAAAATGCTCCTTTCTGTTGAATTACACGGAATAAGCTTGCTGCCTAAGCTGCTGCATTACGGTAAGAAAATCACCCGTAGTAATATCGCTGTCCTGCGAATTGAGGTATGAAATTACGTTTCGATGCTGCTGCTGTTTTTCCTGTTGCTGTTGCTGCGACTGCGATTGACTTGACTGGTCTTGCTGCTGATACCACAGCTTGTCCGGTGCCGGTTCCAAAACCCTTACAGGCTGATCAACAGTAGATTGAAGCACTGATTTAATCTGATCGCTGCTTGCCATCAGCATACTTTGCGTCTTGGGGTTTGCAGCCACAATTTCGACCGTGAGAAGACCACCCTGCATTGACAGCTTAACGGATACTTTCCCTAAATTCTGCGGGTGAAGTTCCATTTGAAACTGTGGATTTCCCGCCTTGTAATTGACCGCAATCTGATCAGTAATCTGACTGAAAGCAGTTTTAGCGGAATCGGACGATGCATCAGAAACCTTAATGACGACGTTGATTCTGATTGGCTGTTGCCTGAACCGGTATTTTTGTTTTTTCGTCCGCCGGTAAAGCAATCTGTATCTGTGCAGCGGAAATTGACTTGGAATCTGAGTCTGCAGTTTGTTTCGTTGGTACGACCGTTGACACAACCGTTGACACAACCGTTGGTGCAACTGTTGGAATGACCGTTGAGATCAACGTTTGTACGTTAGCCTGACCGGTTGAAGCAATTGGCTCTGAAACAGAATCAGCAGGTTGTTTTGTTTGTGCGGCCGCCTGTGTAATGTTCTGCTGTACAGGGCTGATGTCTTTTGGAGAAGCTTGAACCGTTTTTGATTGAACTGTCACAGGTAAAGGTGAATTCGTTCCCGCAGATGCCTTCGTTTCACCCTGTACCAAATCAGGGATAGCCGGATTGACTTGCTGCTGCTCTGAAGAATTTTTCACGGTAGCTGCCGGAGTTTGCTGCACCGCCGAAAGAATATTACCCTGCTGTACATCAACCGTTTTTTCAGGAATAATTGTTTTCGTTGGAATGACTGCTCCCTGTATTAAACCAACTTGTTGTTTTCCTGCTGAAACTTCCGCGGTTTGCCCGGGTGCTTCAATTGCCTGTAATACGGGAAGCTGCGGCGCACTAAGAACATTTTGGGAAGCGGGCTGTGCCTGCACGTTCACAGGTTGGAGCATTGCGGCCAAAGCCGAAGCATCGGTTCCCACGGGAATGGCGAGTAAATTGGTTTGTTGCTCCGTAGCTTTGTCATCCTTCGTTTTTGGATCCGGTGAATTCGTTTGTTTTGTATCCTTGCTGTTCAATGCATTAACTGTTTTTTTTAACAATATTTGAAATCCACCGATGTTTTCCTTGGACTGAGAAAGCTGCGCTGGCGTTTGCTGCGGCGCCGGAGTTTGATTGATTTGCTGTATCACTATTTTCACCTCCTTCATTAGAATTTTATAAATTAAGTTAAATTTATAATCCTTTTAGCCTGCTGAGCTGCGTACTTGGTTGACATATTCATCCATCGCAAGTTCATCACTTTTTTGCTTGCTTTTCAAATATTCATCCAACTGTTTATCTCTGAGCTTTTCCAGCCCGGAAATTTCACTGTTCGCCAAAACGATATCTGCTCTTTTTTGAGCGATGACTTCAAGCAGCTGTCTTTTATCTTCAATATATTTTTGTATTTTTTGATTTAGCGTATTAAAATACGTTTTATAAATCGAAATATCATTTGAATTCAACCCAATCTGCATTTCTTCAACCATTTTCCGGTTTGTATCGATAAATTTATTGTTCAAGTCATCAATTTCTTTTTCCAGTTCGCTTAGTTGCATCTGAAATAAAGCTAATTCATTTAACTTGACATTAAGAATTTGTTGTTTGAAACTAAGAACTTTTTCAAGTGAAAACGTAAATTTTTTCATAGCAACCTCTATAATTCTTCCATCATATTTAAAATATCTTCAAAAGAAAAGCTTTCATTGACTTTCTGGCATAAAAACGCATTGATTGAATCTATTTTCTTAACCGCCTCGTCGAGTTTATGGTTCATACCTGGTTTATACGCGCCGATTGAAATCAAATCATAGTTTTGATAATATACGGAAAGCAAGTCCCTTACTTTTGACGCCGCCTGTTTGTGCTCATCGGAAACAATGTCATTCATCAGTCTGGAAATACTCGCATTGACATCAATAGCTGGATAGTGACTTTTATGGGCCAATGAACGCGTTAAAACAATATGGCCGTCGATAATTCCTCTGACTGTATCAGAAATGGGTTCATTGGTATCATCCCCCTCAACCAGCACAGTGTAAATTCCGGTAATGGAACCTTCTTTGAAGTTCCCGCTTCGTTCAAGGAGTTTCGGCAGTTCTGCGTAAATGGAAGGCGTATAACCCCTTGCAATCGGTGGTTCCCCGGTAGCCAAGCCAATTTCTCTTTGCGCCATTGCAAACCGGGTCAGGGAGTCCATCATGAGCAGAACATCTTTGCCCTGGTCCTTAAAATACTCGGCGATTGCCGTTGCGACAGTCGCACATTTTACGCGATACATCGCAGGCTGGTCAGAAGTTGCTACAACCAGTACCGAGCGTGCCAACCCTTCTTTTCCCAAGTCTTTTTCGATGAACTCTGTGACCTCACGGCCTCTTTCTCCGACAAGTGCGATTACATTAATATCTGTCTTGACATTTTTCGCAATCATTCCCATTAAAGTGCTTTTACCAACGCCGCTACCGGCAAAAATGCCCATTCTCTGACCCTTGCCAATTGTCATCATACCGTCAATCGCTTTCACGCCAAAGCTAAGTCGGGTGCTGATTCTCGGCCGATCCAATGGATTTGTGTGATCGGAGTCAACATTGTAATATTGCTTAACGTCAAAGTCACCTAAGCCATCCATCGGCTGACCGGTGGCGTCAATCGTTCTTCCCACCAAAAAATCCCCAACCGGAACACGAAGTTTGCACCCGGTGGAACTAACCAAGCTGCCAAGGCCAATTCCTTTAATGTCACCATAAGCCATGAGCAGGATATTTCCATCTTTAAACCCCACTACCTCAGCCGTAATTGTTTTTTCATCATTTGAATTACGGATAACACAAATATCTCCTACATTTGCGCTAAGCCCTGTAGTCTCAATCATCATGCCGACAATGTTTTTGACCTTACCCATGTAACAGAGCGGATTCAATTTTTCTAAAACATCGTGTGCATTTTGAAAATTCAATGTCTTACGCTCCATTACTTTAGATTTTGACAAATTTTGCAATTAAGTCAACGCTTGTTCAATTTTAGTCATCTGCGTATCTACTCCAGCATCAATCACTCGGTCAGGCATATCGATTTTGCAATCACTGTCAGTCATATTGGGTGAAACTTCTATTTTAACATTTTCAGAAATTTCCCGCAGTGCCTGAATAATAGAATTGTCTGCATTAACAAGTATTGATTTTGTGTTTTTGGAAACGAATATTTTTAAATAGCTTTGATTCGTGTAAGAGTCCACCGCATTTTGAATGATTGACTGCATTGCTTGTGTATCTATGCTCAATTCTTTTTTAATCACTTTTTCTGCAATTGCAAACGCTAATTTTTTAATGTCATCCTCAAATTTTTGGAGAATTTCAGTTTTCAGCGTTTCAGCCGTTTCGAGCATGTCTGTCAGTTCCTTCAAGGTGGCTTCGTTTTCTTCTTCGGCTTTTTTAACGCCCTGCTCATAGCCGTCCTTGTAACCCAATTCGATGCCACCTTTTTGGCCTTCACTCAAGCCCTTTTGGTAACCTTCTTGGTGGCTTTGAGCCCAAACCTGAGCCGCTTCCTCATTCATTCGCTGCGTAGTTTCTTTAACTTTGTTCATGCTGTAGTTTTGAGCAGCATCCATGAGCTGCTGCGCCTCTTGATGCGCCTTGTCGACAACGGTCTGATCATCCTGTGCTTTCTTGAGCGCTTCATCCTGTTCCCACAAGTGGTCATTCACGGTCCTTGATGATCTATTGTTGGCCGGAAAGGCAGTCCCATT
>DAMDEB010000182.1:2899-6857 GCA_032090075.1 Caproiciproducens sp. | reverse complement strand
GTTGGGATTCTCCTTCTGGAATAACAATATTGGTTACAGAATAAGAGCCGCCGCCAATGTGGAAGGTCACGCTTGCAGGGCTGTCCGGCGTAATCGCTGATCCCGTGGATAATGTCACAGAAGTGACCACATCGGTATCAACTCGGTATTCTGCACTGTTTGAGCCACTACCCGTTCCACCACCGGAACCATTATCATTGTCATTGGAACCGTCGTCTTTAAACTTGACGATACCTAACCCCAACGAAGAAATGATTGTAGAATCTGACTGTGGGCGAGTGGTTGAACCGCTATAGGCCGGATATCCTAAATCTGACTTTTCGAGAAAAATAGAAAGCGGCAGGTTTTGATGAGAAAGGCTAACCATTTTTGACCGCAGCCCACCGCTCAATTTTTGGTCATACAAAGCCGCTTCGGTTGCTGTCATAGCCATCTTGTAACCTTGATAAGTAAAATAGGCGATAGGCTCAATGAGAAGCTTGTAGTTTCCATTAATTAGAGTGTCATAGGATGCGCCAATTAAGGATGCAATATATTCAATAATCAGCTTTTTAGTAAAGTAACCTTTTATTGCCGCAATATTGGCATTGCCACTATCGCTAATAATTTTAGGAAGCGCCTTTGCTGGATTTTTGTAGGTATATGCGGATAAGTTTCCTTCAAGTGTTGAACCATTCCGGTAATGTAGCTTGCTTTTTTTCAAAAATGATCGAACAACGTTGCTTTCATTTTTATTGGTGAGATCTATCGGTGCTGAAACTGGCGTATTATCTTTTGCCCTAACGACAGTGACCCGGACTCCATCCTCTCCATCGTGCCATATGTTACTACCAGTCCCGCTACCCATACCACTACCGCCGCCATTCATATTACCATCCCCGTCTGCAAAAGCTGTACACGGGATAAGAATGGTTATTAATAAACTTAGAATAGTTGCTATAATACGCTTCATGTTTTCCTCCTAAATAAAGCTTAAAATAAAAGGAGCATAGTCAATCGACCATGCTCCACAAGTAGTATTTGTTTCTTCAGTTATTCCATAATTCCTACAGTTTCACCCAACTCGTCTCCCGGTTTTCCAACTGTAGTTCCTATCCCGCCGGTTCCTTGCTTATTCCCAAAGACCGGGTCATTCTGTCCATCGTTATTCGACGGTCTTGATGTAGGGGAAGACGGCTTCGAAGTCGGAGCGGTAGGCTTACTTGTATAGGATGGCTTTTTGTTTTTATTGGTCAAAGCCGAATTGGCAGGCTGTGTCTTTGTGCCATTACTTGCCGTACTTGCGTCACCTTCGACGACCGGCTTTGGCGGTGCTGATGTAGGTTTGGAGATTGTAGTGAGTTGTGCGCTCTGGCTTGCGCCGCTTGATGGGACGAAGGTAGCTGCCTGACTTTCAGTTTCAGATGTATCTTCAATCGGTGCAATAGAAATTGTTAGGGATGTGGGTGAAACGCTGGATGATGCCTCTGATTGCGGATCCGCTGCCTGTGCTCCTGCATAAGTGGATAAAGCAAAAGTTGTTATACCGATACAGATTACTGCTGCACCCGTTATAATTAAGCTTTTTTTCGCCTTCGGTGTGATGTTGACTTTTTTCATGTTCTTTCCTCCATTCGTTCGTAATTAATTCCGTGGTAGCATTCGCTACTTTAAATTAATCACTTTTGTTGTAGATTGTCAAGGAATTATTTACCAATATATAGGCAGAGAAAAAGTATATTACAAATCCATCTCCGGCCCTTCATCAAAATTTTTATCTTGGCTTTCGTAAATACTCTCACAATTTCTTTGTAGAATTTCGTCCGGAATTATCATTTCTGCCTGCACATCCAACAAGGCCATAATATAACCGTCAAAATAACATCGTGATGTCTCACTGCTTTTGCAAGAGTTCCTGTCTGATTCTGCCTTTTTCCGTATTTCAGCAATTCTTATTTTTAAGTTATTTTCAGTCATCAGATTTATTCCTCCTAATAATTATTCAGTTCTTGAGTTTTATCCATTGCTATGTAATCAGATTGGCTATTAGCTAATTTCGCTTTCTGACGTGACAGATTAATTTTGTCTGTCAAAGTAAATGAGTGTGTATCCGGATACTCACCATTGGCAATTGCTTTTAGCTTTTCTTTGTATTTTGGAGTTGCTCTGTAAACCGTTTCTTCTACTAAACTAAGCCGATTGGCCTTATTCCACCATTCTGTAAGCTCGTAGTCATAATCAAGCGTATCTGGATTATAGTAGCTGGAAATAGAATGTCCATCATGTTTGACAGTAAATCGAATTGCATCGCAGTCTAAGTCATAGTTAATATCGAAAGTCACATATTCCATTTGGATAAAGAAGTAATATGGATTCTCCTTTTGGAGTCCTTTTGCAGTGCCAATCAGCTTTATGGCAAGTTCTTTCACAGTTTTAAGACTAAATTTCCGATTTGAATTATTAATACTCATAATAAATGTCCTCTCATATTAAAAATAAATATAAAAAAAGAACCAATTTATTGGTTCTGGAAGAATATGGTGATAATATTGTAAATAAGTAGTATAATTAATTTCTGTTCGCGAACGAATACATATTACTTTTGGAGGATCATCATGAACACATCTGTTAATGAAAACAGTACATTTAGTCAATGGGGAGAACTTTGGTATAGCAATATACAGGTAGGAGTATCAAAATCACAGTGTGTCAATCTTCGGTGCAGTCTAAATCATCTGTATCGCTATATAGGTGATATGCCAATAAAAAGCATTAAAGCCTATAATATAGATACTATTATTTCTGAGCTTGCTACTAAAAATCCAAATACACTTCGGCCAATGGGAAAAAAGACGCTAAGAGATATTAAAAATACAGCATCTCGAGTGTTCGATGTAGCAATAGAAAATGAAGTTAGTTGTTCAAATCCAGCACATAACCGTAAAATTCCGAGACGTGCACCACAAGGTGAGCGTCGTGCGCTTACATTAGTAGAGCAGAAGCTAATTGTAAATACAATGCATAAAATGCGTATTGCTGCCTTAATTATGATGCTGGCCGGGTTGCGTCGAGGGGAATTAATTCCATTGATGTGGAGCGATATTGATATAGATAACTTTAAAATTACAATTAATAAGAGCGTTGAACAAACGTCATCAAATGTTTTCTCGGTGAAAAGCGGTACTAAAACAGATAGATACGGGAGGGTAGTAGAAATTCCTATTGATTTAGCAATAGAAATTGATGACGCTAAGAAAGTGGCTACAAGCAAATATGTATGTTGCAAATCTGATGGAGGAATGCACACCCCGACTACTTGGAAAAGAATGTGGGCGAATTACATTAAGGCAGTGCAGAAGCAAAACAGTGATGCAAAATATACTCAGATAAATGAAATAACAGCACACTACCTTAGACATACATATGCAACATTATTATATATGTCAGGAGTCGATGTATTAACAGCGGCAAAGCTGTTAGGACATTCAGACATAAAGACAACAATTGCGATTTACACTCATTTAGAAAAAATGATGGTTGACAAATCAGTCGAAAAACTGGATAATTACATCAGCGATAGTTTATTCGGTGGAACAAGATAGGCGAAATCAGACCTTATTTCTCACACGCGAGAGGTCATGGGTTCGAGTCCCCTTGTGTCCACCAAACTAAAACCGCTTTAAGCGGTTTTTCTTTTAGGCGGCGAAGCAATTAGACTTTCAGTTGTATATTCATAGGAATAATGAATCCGCGAACCGTTAAAATGAAAAGATGTTTTGTTATAAGGGGAGATTTACAATGAAAAAGATTATAATTCTTGCGCTTGCAATTGTTATGGCGGGTACCATGGCTGCCTGCGGTATGGGTGATGTTGGCGGAGCCACTTCAAGCGCACCGGCTCAGTCGGTTGCTTCTGTACCAACCGTTTCAAAAGTTGACGCGCAGGGGATGGATGATACGCTTGCCGGCCTTGAAAAGT
>DAMDEB010000182.1:430-2889 GCA_032090075.1 Caproiciproducens sp. | reverse complement strand
AAGTACCTTGCTGCCAATTCGGCGATTTCAGGCGACGCGACTGAAATGGACGCGACTTTTATCGGCGCGAAGAGCGGTGCAAAATATCAAGGCGATTTTAACGGCAAAAATACTGTTACCGTTGAACTTTATGAGTATGATACTAAAAGCCTGAATGAAAAAGCGCAAACGGTTTTAAATGACGTTAAAAGTAAGGGCACCTTTACGATTATGAGCCAGACTGTTCCGGCGGTCATTTCCGACAACGGCAAGTACCTCATGATTTATAAAGATACGTCTTCGGCGGATCAAAACAAGGCTCATCAGACAGAAGTGACAAAGCTGTTTAAGGAATTTAAAAAATAAAGATATGATTTGAACCGCCCGGTGTTAAAACGCCGGGCGGTTTTTTGTCGTTTTTAACATCTTAGCCGCTTGACGATGGCATTTCATAGGAATATAATGGAAATAAATAAAATTCACACAAAGCAAAATTCGGGGAAAATAGTGTGAAAAAAATTGGAGGAATATAATAATGAAAAAATGGATTGCCCTTATTCTTGTATTGACGATGACCGTATTGTTTAATACGGCTGCTTTTGCCGCAGAAACAGGTACTTCTGCGGACGCACTCACACTCAACAGCACAAGTCTCGGCCTGAAAAAAGGGGAAAGCGCAACACTGCAGGCCAGCACTAACGGAACGGTTTTGGATGGCGTTAGCTGGTCATCGAGCAACACGGGCGTTGCGACTGTAAGCGGCGGCGTTGTGACCGCGGTTGCACTGGGAGGGCAACTGTCACCGCGACAACAGCGGACGGCCGGAGCGTGGCCTGCGCGGTTCACGTTGTGCTGAAAGGAATTGACGTTTCTCAGTACCAGGGAGTAGTGGACTGGCTCAGTGTGAGGGCGAGCGGAGTGGATTTTGCCATTCTGCGCACCGGTTACGGCAATGAGCTGCCGGAGACCCAGACGGATACCATGCTCAGCACAAATTATGACGCGGCGAAGGCGAACGATATTAAGCTCGGCGTTTATCATGTCAGTTATGCGACTACACCGGAAATAGCCGCACAGGAAGCACAGATGTGCCTCAACATTTTGAATAAACGTCATTTGGATTATCCAATCTATATTGATATTGAACAGCCTTCGCAGAGCGCTTTGTCGAAGGACCAGCTATCCGCGATTGTATCTTCCTTTAACAGCGTAATTTCGAAAGCCGGATACAAAACCGGAATTTACAGCTCCACCGGTTTCTTCAACGGGAATCTTTCCGGTTCCGGTTTGGATGCTTATGACAAATGGGTGGCACATCCCGATGTTGCCACTCCGAATTACAGCGGAGCTTATACAGTATGGCAGTACAGCCATAGCGGCAGCGTACCCGGCATCGCCGGTGCAGTCGATTTAGATTACTCTTATCAGGACTATCCTGTTGCAGCAGCGGCACCGGTGGATAAATCCATGATTTCCGACACCGGTTCCACACTGACGTTGAAGTCGGGTAAGACTTACCAGTTTAAGTTTACGCCGGACAGCACGTCCGCGAAGCCGGTATTTACCACAGGCAACTCCAGTGTGATTAAAGCGGTTCTGATGAAAAAGCAGGGCGGCAGCTATTACTATAAGATTAAAGGTGTTGGACACGGAAGCACCGCGGTCTATTCTACTCTGCCAAATCAGAAGCCAGTGCGCCGGTGTGTAGTCACCGTTGCATAACGCAATAAAAGATGAGCAGGGTTGTATCATTTGCATAATCAAATAAGAGCATAACAATGGCGCTGAACGTATGACAATGTTCAGCGCCATTACTATACTATATATAGAAAGAGCGAAATGCGAATAATCAACTGCAAAAACGGTGACTGCCAATCACAGTGAGAACCGGGCGGGAAAAAATCCATTGGCTTGTGGCTTTGGCTGGGTTATAATAATAGATAGCGCCGCCGGAGGGGTCGCTTCCGTTAATCGCTTCGCGAGCAGCCTTGTAGGCCGAGTCCGCAATAGGCGCGTTGATTCCGCCGTCATTTAGGCAGCTGAACGCTCCCGGTTGATAAATGACGCCAGCAAGGGTATTGGGGAAGGACGGATGCTGTATCCGGTTCAGAATTACTCCGCCCACCGCAACTTGACCGGAATACGGCTCGCCGCGGGATTCAGCGGAGATGACGCGGGCAAGCAGGGTAACGTCACTGCTGCTGAACCCGCCCTGTGCACCGGCAGAACCGCCGACCCCAAGTGCACTCAGCGTTTTCGGGCCGGCAATTCCGTCGGCTGTCAATCCCTTTGCGCGCTGGAATTTCGTTACCGCACTTTTCGTGCCACTTCCGAATATGCCGTCGATACTTCCGGTATAGTAACCCTGATTTTTTAACGCCGTTTGAACTTTTGTGACTTCGGGTCCCTGCGAGCCGACTTTTGAAAGCGTCTGCACAGAGCCGCCCGAATTGCTTAAGATTGAAATCATTAATAGATTG
>DAMDEB010000182.1:0-420 GCA_032090075.1 Caproiciproducens sp. | reverse complement strand
ACTCTCCAAATGTATTTTGCCTTCTTCTCCATATACAACACCTCTTTTCAGAATTTTCCCCATACTGCTTTGATTTATCCAAAGATAGCGTTAATTAGAAAAGATTTACAAAAAACCACTCAGAAACCGCGAAAAACAGGGGAAATGGTCGTTTGATTTATGAAAAACAGGAATAAATCAAAATTAATTAAAAAATATGAGAAAAAGGGTTGACATACGGGTATGTATTTGGTATTATAGTCAAGCGCCTTACGAAAGACGCAAAACGACAGAACGACACGGAAGCGGCGGAAACGCAGAGCGGAAGCGGAGTTTGAGTCAATAGGACCTTGAAAATTAAACAACGTAAAAGAATTAAGGAACCCGTAATTTATTTGAGAGTTTAAATGTACTTTCGGACAAGAGTTGGTTGTCACTCTT
>DAMDEB010000181.1:2736-6910 GCA_032090075.1 Caproiciproducens sp. | reverse complement strand
GCGGAATTTCAGAAGAAACCGCAAGAGAAGCTTTGCGTCTGGCGTCAAACAAACTGCCGATTAAGTGTAAGTTTGTTACGAAGGAAGAAACGGGTGGTGAGCAGTAATGAAGGCCTCAGAAGTCAAAGAATTAACCACAGCAGAACTGGAAAGTAAGCTAAAGGACCTCAAGGCCGAGCTTTTCAACCTGCGTTTTCAGCTTGCCATTAATCAGCTCGATAACCCGATGCGTATTTCTGCTGTTAAAAAAGATATCGCTCGTATCAAGACAGTTTTGCGTGCGAATGAAATTAAGGACAGCGCAAATGCGTAACGGAAGGGAGGATTAATCTGTGAGCGAAAGAAATGTTAGAAAAACAGAAATTGGCAAGGTTGTCAGCAATAAGATGGATAAAACCATTGTAGTTGCAATAGAGAACAGCGTAAAGCATCCGCTTTACAAAAAGATTATTAAGCGTACCGTGAAGCTGAAGGCACATGATGAGAATAATGAATGCACAATCGGTGACCGCGTGCGTGTGATGGAGACCCGTCCTCTTAGCAAAGAAAAAAGATGGCGTCTCGTCGAGATTATAGAGAAAGCCAAATAATTTTGGCTTTAAGCAAAGGAGGAACGCACTGTGATACAACAGCAGACTTACCTCAACGTTGCCGACAACACCGGCGCGAAGCAGCTTATGTGCATCCGCGTTCTCGGCGGTACCGGCAGAAGGTATGCCAATATTGGTGACGTCGTTGTCGCTTCCGTAAAGAAAGCGGCTCCGGGCGGAACAGTAAAAAAAGGCGAAGTCGTTAAGGCAGTCATTGTTCGCACTGCTTTTGGCGTTCGCCGTGATGATGGAACTTATATCCGCTTTGACGAAAATGCGGCAGTCCTCATCAAGGACGATAAAAACCCAAGGGGAACACGTATTTTCGGGCCAGTCGCCAGAGAATTACGTGAAAAAGACTATCTTAAAATTTTAAGTCTTGCCCCTGAAGTATTATGAGGGAGGTGCTCACTAATGAATAAAAAAGTTCATGTAAAAACTGGTGACACCGTCATCATTTTAAACGGAAAAGAACGCGGCAAGAAGGGCAAAATTCTCGCCGTGAGCCCTGAAGAGGGCAAGGTCATCATTGAGGGTCGCAACATGGTTTCTAAGCATGTTAAGCCTCGCAAGATGGGCGAACAGGGCGGTATAATCAAAGCCGAAGGCGCTATATACGCCTGCAAGGTTCAGGTTGTTTGCCCTCGCTGCGGCAAACCCACGCGTGTCTCACATAAGATTTATGAGGACGGCACCAAGGAACGCATTTGCACTAAATGCGGCGAAGCGCTGTAAGGGAGGAAAAAACGACATGGCCAGACTTAAGGAATATTACAAAAAGGACGTCGCACCGGCACTGATGAAGAAGTTTTCTTACCAGAGTGTTATGCAGATTCCAAAACTTGATAAGATCGTCATCAATGTAGGCGCCGGCGAAGCCAAAGAAAATGCAAAGGTTATTGACGCCATTACAACTGATATCTCCGCGATCACAGGCCAGAGGCCGATGATCTGCAAAGCAAAGAAATCAGTTGCCAACTTCAAGCTCCGTGAGGGCATGAGCATTGGCGTTAAGGTAACACTCAGAGGCGACAGAATGTATGAGTTTCTCGACAGACTCTTCAATGTTGCTCTCCCACGTGTAAGAGACTTCAGAGGAATCAACGCAAACTCGTTTGACGGCCGTGGTAATTACAACATGGGCATTAAAGAGCAGCTTATTTTCCCTGAAATCGAATACGATAAGATTGACAAGGTCCGCGGAATGGATATTTGTTTCGTAACGACCGCAAACACCGACGAGGAATCCAGAGAGCTCTTAACACTCATGGGTGCCCCGTTTGCGAAATAAGGAGGGAATATTGTGGCCAAAACATCTATGAAGATTAAGCAACAAAGAGTTGCGAAATTCTCATCTCGCGAATATAACAGATGTAAAATCTGTGGCAGGCCGCATGCCTACCTTCGCAAGTTCGGAATTTGCCGTATATGCTTTAGGGAACTTGCTCACAAAGGTGAGATTCCGGGCGTGAAAAAGGCCAGCTGGTAAAGCTTAGCAAAGGAGGTAACGGTATGCAGATTACAGATACAATTGCTGATTTGCTCACCCGTATTCGCAATGCAAATTCTGCAAAGCACGATTCGGTTGACATTCCCGCTTCCAACATGAAAAAGGCCATTGTGCAAATTCTTGTTGACGAGGGCTATGTAAAGAATTATACGGTAGCAGAGGACGGCAAACAAGGCATTATTAAGGTTAATCTCAAGTATGGTGAGAACAAAAGTACCACCATTCAAGGTCTGCGCAGGGTTTCTAAACCAGGCCTTCGCATTTATTCCAACGCCGAGGATTTGCCAAAGGTCATGAAAGGCCTTGGCATCGCCATTATTTCTACTTCGCAGGGCATTATGACTGATCGTCAGGCCCGTAAAGAGAATATCGGCGGCGAAGTCCTTGCATTTATCTGGTAACAAGGGGGTGCAGTAATGTCACGAATTGGAAGAAAACCCATAAATATTCCCGCTGGCGTCACCGTACAGGTTGACGGCAACGTCATCACAGTGAAGGGACCGAAAGGTACCCTTACACAGAAGATTCATCACAACATGAATGTTTCTGTAGACGGCAACGAGCTACTCGTTACCCGTCCTGACGACGAAAAAGAAAATAAATCCCTTCACGGTTTGACCCGCACACTCATCCATAACATGGTGATTGGTGTAACAGACGGCTTCAAAAAGGAGCTTGATGTTTTGGGCGTTGGCTACCGTGTGCTCAAGCAGGGCAGCAACCTTGTGATGAATCTTGGTTATTCTCATCAGGTTATTGTTCCGGAAATCGATGGAATTACCATCGAGTGCCCAACTGCTAACAAAATCGTAATCTTAGGCCAGGACAAGCAAAGAGTCGGACAGTTTGCCGCAGAAGTGCGTGAAAAACGTCCGCCGGAGCCGTACAAAGGCAAGGGTATTCGATATGTTGGCGAATTTGTCCGCCATAAAGAAGGCAAGGCCGGTAAGGGCGCTAAGAAGTAAGTAAGGAGTGAATAACAAATGGTGAATAAGACTGACACAAACAAGGCCAGACTTAACCGTCACCGCAGGGTGCGCGGTAAAATTTCGGGCACAACAGAGTGCCCACGCCTGAATGTATTTCGCTCTACCACGAACATCTACGCCCAGATTATCGACGATGTTAAGGGAGTTACTCTTGCAGCAGCTTCCACACTGGACAAAGATTTTAATGGTAATGGCGGAAACAAGGATGCTGCACGTAAAATTGGCGAGCTTATTGCCAAACGTGCCGCTGAAAAAGGTATAACTGAGGTCGTATTTGACCGCGGCGGCTATATTTTCCACGGCCGTGTCAAAGAGCTGGCCGAAGGCGCCCGTGAGGGCGGCCTCAAGTTCTAAGAAGGAGGAATACTTTTGGCTAGAATTGACGCAACATCTATGGAACTCAAAGAACATGTAGTTGCTATTAATCGTGTATCTAAAACCGTAAAAGGCGGTCGTATCTTTAAGTTTGCTGCTCTTGTAGTAGTAGGCGACGGAAACGGCACAGTCGGCTTCGGTATCGGCAAAGCAGGTGAAGTTCCCGATGCAATCCGTAAGGGCATTGAAGACGCGAAGAAGAACCTGATTCAGGTTTCCATGCGCGGCTCCACAATCCCTCACGAAATCATTGGTGCTTACGGCGCCGGCCGCGTTTTGATGAAACCTGCTGCCCCTGGTACCGGCGTTATTGCCGGCGGCCCGGTTCGTGCAGTCGTTGAAGCGGTTGGAATAAAAGATATCAGAACAAAGGCACTGCGTTCTAACAATCCATGCAATGTAGTTCGCGCAACTTTAGACGGCATGTCTAAGCTGCGTACAGCCGGTGAAGTCGCTGCAACACGCGGTAAGTCGGTAAAAGAAATTTTATAATAAGGGGGTAGCAATATGGCACAGCTTAAAGTAACGCTGGTAAAAAGTCTTATCGGCAGCAAAAAGGACCAGATTGCAACCGCCCAAGCTCTTGGTCTTTTCAAAATCAGTGATTCTTCGATTCAACCTGAAAATGAGCAGACTAAAGGCAAGGTGGCCAAGATAATCCACCTCATCGAGGTAAGCAAAGCGTAAGCAAGGAGGTGCGAGTAAATGAA
>DAMDEB010000181.1:339-2726 GCA_032090075.1 Caproiciproducens sp. | reverse complement strand
GTAGAGGACACGGTTCGGGTCAAGGTAAAACTGCCGGCAAGGGCCATAAAGGCCAAAAAGCCAGAGCGGGCAGAGGTATGCGTGTCGGATTTGAAGGCGGTCAAATGCCTTTACAAAGACGTATTCCTAAAAGAGGTTTTCATAATATTTTTGCCAAAACCATCATCGCTGTTAACGTCGGCACACTCGATCAATTCGAGAATAATACTGTGATTGACGCACAGGCACTGATTGATGCGGGCATTGTAAAGACATGCTGCGACGGGATTAAGATCCTTGGTAACGGTAGTCTTGAAAAGAAGCTGACTGTAAAGGTCAATGCTTATTCCGAATCTGCTAAGCAAAAAATAGAGGCCGCGGGTGGGAAGGCAGAGGTGATCTAAGTTGTTTAAAACAATTAAGAATGCCTGGGGTATCCCCGATCTTCGCAAGAAGATTCTGTTTACATTGTTCATTATAGTCGTTTTCCGTTTTGGTGCCGTTATTCCGGTTCCATTCCTTGATGTCACCGCCTTAAAAGGGTTGATGGGCACAGTGAATGAGTCCGGTTCGGCGTTGAGCTATCTTGATATGCTGTCAGGCGGCGCTTTCGCAAACGCAACAATGTTTGCAATGAGCGTCACCCCGTACATTAACAGTTCCATTATCATGCAGCTCTTAACAGTTGCAATTCCAGCATTGGAGAGAATGGCAAAAGAGGGCGAAGATGGCCGTAAAAAAATCGGCACACTTACCCGCTATGTCACTGTTGTCCTTGGTTTAATCCAAGGTACTGCATATTTCTTCTATCTGCGTAACAGCTCTTATCAGGGCACTCCAATCGCAAAGTACACAACCGGTTGGCAGCAAGTGTTCGCAGCGTTCGTCATTATCATGGTGTTTACCGCTGGTACCGCAATGATGATGTGGCTGGGCGAACAAATCAACCAAAAGGGTATTGGCAACGGTATCTCAATCTTATTGTTTGCTGGTATCGTGGCAAGAATGCCGCATACGGTCAGCTTACTTGGAAAGTACCTTCAGTCTGCAAACCAGGATCCGACAAACTTCGGCAAGTATTATTTCTTTGTTCCGATGTTTGTTGTCGTCTTCCTTGCAGTCATCTGGGTAATTGTGTTTATGAATGACGCGGAGCGCCGAATCCCTGTCCAGTACGCCAAGCGCGTGGTCGGCAGAAAGATGTACGGCGGCCAAAGCAGTCATATTCCGATTAAAGTTGGTATGTCCGGCGTTATGCCAATTATTTTCGCAAGCTCGATTCTTTCTATTCCGAGTACGATTCAGCTGTTCCTTGGCAATAAGGTAACAACCGGCTTCTGGAAAAGCTTTTTTGACGCTTTTTCGTCTTCGGGCTGGCTGTATTCGTTCGTTTATTTCCTGCTGATTATCATGTTTGCTTACTTCTATGTAACAATTCAGTATAATCCGGTAGAGATGGCCAATAATCTTCGTCAGAACAACGGCACAATTCCAGGCATCCGCCCGGGCAAGCCGACCTCCGATTTTATTGCCAGAATTCTTTCAAAGATCACTTTAATTGGAGCATTGTTCCTTGCAGTCATCGCTTTGCTGCCGATTGGTTTCGGTGCCGCAACCGGCATGCGTAACATGTCACTCGGCGGGACATCAATCCTGATTTTGGTTGGTGTTGCACTCGAGACGGTAAAGCAGATGGAATCACAAATGATGATGCGCCATTACAAAGGCTTCCTTGATTGATAAGGAGTGAAAGAATAGTGAAACTGATACTGCTCGGCGCCCCAGGCGCCGGTAAAGGCACGCAAGCAGATGTTATCTGCGAACGTTTTAGCATTCCCGCGATTTCAACGGGCAACATTATCCGTGAAGCGCTGAAAAGCGGCACTGAAATGGGAGTTCGCGCAAAATCCTTTATGGATTCAGGCAAGCTTGTTCCCGACGAGGTTGTTATCGGCATCATCCAGGAGCGTTTAGCTGAGGATGACTGCAAGAACGGTTTTGTATTGGACGGCTTTCCGCGCACGATTCCTCAGGCCGAGGCTCTGGACAGGATGGGCATTCAAATCGACAAGGTAATCGATATCGAAGTTCCCGACGATAAGATTGTACTGCGTATGTCCGGACGCCGTGTCTGTGAAAGCTGCGGAGCTACCTACCACCTGCTTTACAAGAAGCCGGAAGTTGAGGGCGTTTGCAGCAAATGCGGCGGCACCCTTGTTCAGCGCAAGGACGATCACCCGGATACAGTGAAAGAGCGCTTGAATGTTTATCACGAACAAACTGAGCCCCTTAAGGCTTATTATGAAAAGCAGGGCAAACTTTGTATCGTAGAAGGGCAAGAGGATGTAGCGCATACTACAAAGCTGATTCTTGCCACATTAGAGGCGTAATCATGATAGTTCTTAAAA
>DAMDEB010000181.1:0-329 GCA_032090075.1 Caproiciproducens sp. | reverse complement strand
GGGAGCTTTCAGCAATGAGAGCTGCCGGAAGGATATCTGCAAGAGCGTTAAAAATAGCCGGCGAAGCGGTTGAGCCCGGTGTTTCCACTTGGGAAATTGACCGCATTGCCCGCCGCTATATTGAGGATCAGGGCGCAAAGCCTACGTTCCTCGGTTACGGCGGATTTCCGGCAAGCGCCTGTATTTCGGTAAATAATGTGGTCATCCATGGTATACCAAGCAAGAGCATCATTATCAAGCAGGGTGACATTGTGAGCATTGACATAGGTGCCACCTTTGACGGTTATGTTGGCGACAATGCGTATACGTTCCCTTGTGGGGACGTAAGC
>DAMDEB010000180.1:6493-6994 GCA_032090075.1 Caproiciproducens sp. | reverse complement strand
TGACCTTATCCTTTGGTTCTTGGCTGCACGTTCATTTACACCGGAAAAGCTGCTGAAATAGTGTGCATTTGCCTAAATCATCATTTTGTACTATAATAGTAATTGTAAACAATATGAATGATTAAGACTGGAAGGTGATTGAGTGGCCGCAGATTTGCATTGTCATACCAAAATGTCGGATGGTTCGGTTGGTATTGACGAGGTTGTTCTACTTGCCAAAACGCACGGTATTCCTACTATTGCCGTCACTGATCATGACACATTTGCAGGTTCAACCAGAGCTAAGGTTTTTGGGGACAGGCATGGTATTGAAGTGATTTCAGGAATAGAACTGTCAACGTCTGACCCCGCAACGGGTCGAAAAGCCCATATTTTATGCTATCTTTGTGACAACACCGATCGCTTGGAAGGTTTGTGCAAACGAACCCATGACAGCCGTCACCGTGCTGCATGCATTATGATACAAAAAGTGATGAGGGTTTATCCTATTGCTGCTGATAT
>DAMDEB010000180.1:5190-6483 GCA_032090075.1 Caproiciproducens sp. | reverse complement strand
GCTGATATGGTTATACGGCGCGCACAGGGCAGCACAAATGTTTTTAAACAGCACATCATGCATGCGCTGATTGATGCAGGTTATGCCAATGAATTTTTTGGTGACACGTATCAAAAGCTTTTTAATCCCAAAACAGGACTTGCTTATTTTCCGGTTCGCTATCCCGACGTTCATGAAGTGATTGAACAGATACATGAAGCAGGCGGAATCGCAGTGCTGGCTCATCCCGGCGAGTATAACAGCTATGATTTGCTTGAACAGCTTGCGAAAGATGGAGAAATTGAAGGAGTCGAAGTTTGGCATCCGCGCAATAAACCGGGTGATGAGGAGAAATTTATCGCTATAGCGGAAAAATATGATCTCGTCATGACGGGTGGAACTGATTTTCACGGCATGTACACAACTATTCCAATGCCGATTGGAACTTGTGTGACACCAAACGACCAACTTGAAGCATTACGAAAGCGTAAAGTTAGGCTGAAAAATAACAGGGGGAAATAAATTTGGCTTATAAATACAAGACTCGGGGAACCTGTTCCTCGGAAATCATTGTTGACCTTGACGGCGATACCGTCAAATCGGTCAAAATTATTGGCGGCTGCAATGGCAACACGAAGGGTATCTGCGCACTTGCTGAGGGAATGAACGCGGATGAGGTTATCAAACGCTGTAAGGGAATCAAATGCGGATTCAAACCGACCTCCTGCCCGGATCAACTGTCAATTGCGTTGTCGCAGGCAAAAAAGCAGCAACAGCAATAATAAAAGATTAAGGGCTGCGATTTTACTCGCAGCCCTTTTTGTGGTATTAGCAGCCACATCCATTATTGTTGCCGCAGCCGTTATTGCAGCCACAATCATTATCATTGTTGCAGAATAAAAGAATGATAATAAGGATGATAATCCAAGAACATCCGCCGCCGCATCCACCTAAGAAATTATTACACATAATCGTTTGCCTCCTTTCGGTTTACAGTATATAATATTGCATAGGAACAAAACGTGTTACAATTATTTCTGACAATAATAAAGCAAAAGATCATGAGCAAAAAATTCTTCTATTCATGATGATTTAACAATAATAATATATTATACTTACTATATTACGGAGGTGATTCCTTGTTGTGTGAATCCTGCGGTAAGAATCCGGTTACAACACATGTTAAGACGATTATAAATGGCGAATTAACAAAATATTCGCTTTGTGCGGAATGCGCTCAAAAATTAGGATACGGCAATCTGCTGACCGGCCTTGGCTGTAACTACGGCAGCCTGTTGGGCGGTTTTTTCAACG
>DAMDEB010000180.1:3403-5180 GCA_032090075.1 Caproiciproducens sp. | reverse complement strand
ACTGCAAGTGCTGCGGTTCTACCTTCGACGATATTGCGCGCAGCGGCAAAGTCGGCTGTGCCGAGTGCTACAATACATTCTATGACAGGCTGATTCCACTCATTCAGCGTATTCACGGCAATACAAAACACCGTGGGAAAGTGCCGGTCGCTGATTCTTTGCAGCCGCAACCACAAGGGCAGCTTAGCGTAATGCGCCGCGAATTGCGCGAGGCAATTGAAGCTGAAAACTTTGAGCATGCCGTAACGCTGCGCGACCGCATTAAAAAGCTGGAGGAGGAGGATCATGAGTAAATGGTATCAAGAGAGCGGGAGCGAAAGTGATGTTGTTATCAGTACGCGCATACGCCTTGCCCGTAATCTGACAGAATTTCCTTTTTCAGTCAAAATGAGCCAGCCGGATCGGCTGAAGCTTGAGCAAAAAGTAGTTGCGGCGGCTATGGATGGAAATATAGCCATTCCTGACATCCATTTTATTGATATGGAGAACCTTTCTAAAACGGAAGCTGTTTCCCTTGTGGAACGTCATCTGGTCAGCCCGGACTTTATTTCTGATTGTGCCGGCCGCGGCCTATTAATAAACGAGGATGAATCCCTCAGTGTCATGATCAATGAGGAGGACCACCTTCACTTACAGTCAATACTGGGCGGGCTTAACCTGCAAACGGCCTATCAGGCAGTAGACCAGCTTGATACAGTACTAAATAAATCCCTGCACTTTGCATTTGACGAAAATTTAGGTTACCTGACTCAAAATCCCGTTAATTTGGGTACTGGAATGCGTGCATCACTGATGCTGCATCTTCCGGCTTTAAAAGATGAGGGGGGCATGTTGAGAATCTCCAACAGTCTTTCTAAATTGGGGCTTGTACTGCGGGGTATTTACGGATCGGGCACCGAACCGAAAGGTGCCATGTATCAGCTTTCCAACCAAGTGTCACTTGGCCTTTCCGAACAGGAAGCCATTACAAATCTTGAAAGCATCGCAATGCAGCTGATCACGCAGGAGCGTGCGGCACGTAAGGAACTCGCCCAGAGTTTAAACATTCAGGATACTGTCAGCCGCTCTTTGGGAATTTTGCAGAGTGCCCGTATGATGACAAACGATGAATTTATGCGTTTGATTTCCAATGTGCGTTTTGGGGTTTCTGTGGGCTTAGTCAATCATATTGATTACAGTGATATTAACAGGCTGATTGTTGAAATGCAGCCGGCTACGCTGATGCTCTTTAGCGGGAAAAAGCTTACGGCAAGCGAGCGTCACAGTCTGCGCGCCCAAAGAGTGAGTGATTTATTTAGTCCAATTCATTAGGTTAACGGATTGTGGTGATAAATGATAAGGAGGAAAACTATGGCGGATTTAAAAACAGAAAACATAGAATTGGCTGCGGCACTTTTCTTTGTGCTCGGCGAAACGGTGCCGCATCGCCGTTCGCTTGAGGATGAGGCCAACCGGCTGAAAGATGAAATTAAAGACCGTGAAAAGATTTTATTAAAGGTGATTGAGCTTTGCGGAGAAGCACAAACGCCTGAACAGCTTTATTTAATTGCAAAGGCATACAGTTGGCTTGGAAAGAAATATTACGAAAAGACAGTGCTGTTTGCCGGTCGGTATCTCCATACCTCCGGTTGGGAGGAATTGCCAAACCACACGAAGGAAGAAGACGGTATTACAGTCAATTACGCCGCTGCACAGCGAGCTTCTGTTTTAATTGACCTTGCAAGGGCTCAGGAAGGCCTTGGCCGATTAGAACCCGCACTCTTTAACTTTATGGAGG
>DAMDEB010000180.1:0-3393 GCA_032090075.1 Caproiciproducens sp. | reverse complement strand
GCCTATCGGTTAGAGCCCTACAGTGCCATGGACGCGATTAAAGCTGCCGACGTTGTCGTGAAGCTGCACGGCAGGGAAGAAGCGTTGATGTTCCTGCGTCAGCAAAAGGAAAGCGCCTACTATGTTCCTGCAAAATATATTGATGTGTTTGGAAATTCACGCCGCAACGACGTTTTTAAACAGCTTTTAGATGCGCATATCTTGAAACTGCAGGAGAACAAACAAAGCGGATGGTAAATATGCAAATCATATTTATGACGTAGTTACCTTTTGCGGCGGCTCCGTTTTATTCAAACAAATAAAAAGCCGGAGAATAATTTATATTCTCCGGCAAAATTTGACGTATAATTTTTTTAATGATAAACTTTTTATAATCAGTCAAGTTTAATATTTGCTTGCATTTGATTGAATTTCCTCAAGCTTAGGCTTTTGATTCGACGGGGCCTGAATATAATTTTTTACATCTGTGTGTTTTAATAATTTAAATTTCTCGACCAGTGTTTTCATTACCTGAGCTTGTCCGGAAAGTTCTTCGCTTGCTGCGGCGCTTTCTTCAGCTGTAGCGGAGTTGGTCTGCACTACGTTTGAAATTTGATCTACCCCCAGTGTTATTTGCGCAATCGCATCGGACTGCCTACTTGACGCTTGGGAAATTTTTGCCACGGTATCGGCAACAGCTTCAGCGCTATCCACAACTTGAAGAAGTGACTTCGCGGTTTCGTCTACAATTTTTGTACCGTTTTCTACTTGTCTCATTGAGTTTTCAATCAATGAAGTTGTATCTTTTGCGGCTTCCGCACTTTTACTGGCCAGGTTGCGCACTTCGTCAGCTACAACCGCAAATCCCTTTCCTGCCGCACCGGCCCTTGCCGCTTCAACAGCCGCATTCAATGCAAGAATATTTGTCTGGAATGCAATATCCTCAATGGTTTTAATGATTTTTCCGATTTCACTGGATGATTCGTTAATTTGCGACATGGCGGCAACCATATCTTCCATATGATTGTTGCTTGCCTCTATTTCAGAGCTGACGTGAGTAACACTTGCGCTCGCGTTGGCAGCATGAACCGCGTTGTCCTTCACATGTGCGGATATTTCTGAGATTGATGCGGAAAGTTCTTCAATTGAGCTTGCCTGTTCGGTTGCACCCTGAGCCAATTCCTGTGCACCGTCGGAAACTTGTTCGGAACCCCTTGAAACTTGTTCTGACGCTTGGCTCATTTGGGTTAATGCGTCATTAAAGGACATGACAATGCCATCAATTGAATATTTGAGCTCTTCAAAATCCCCTTTGAAATCTTCTTTTGCAGTAATATTTAAGTCTCCTTTAGCCATTTTGGCAAGGTTGACTTTTATGTCGATTATGTAAGCTTTTATTGTTGAAATGCTTGCAGAGAAATCGGCACCCAATTGTGCTATCTCATTCTTAGAGTTATCAACGTGAATTTCCGCGCTTAAATCCCCCTGAGCCATTTTTTGTGCAGCTGCAGCAATTTCTTCTACAGGCTTGCTGATGCTTCGTGCAATGTTCAACGCAATAAAAAAAGAAATTATAAAGGAGACAACCATTATTGAAAGAATAACAATAGCTGCTATATGACTGGTGTCTGCACTGATTTTGTTCAGTTCGTAGATGCCAAATAAGCCGCCAATATTGGAAATTAGCGCTACAAGTATATAGGTAATTACTAATTTTCTACCAATCTTCATGTTTTTTAACATTATTACATCCCTTTTCAGATATTATTTTGAGCCATATCGGAAATCTCTTTATAGTTCAAAAATTTTTCAATGTTCAGTAGTAAAACGACTTTGTTTTCTAATTTCGCAATACCATTCAGATAGGAATCAACCTCGCCTGCTGATACTTTTGGTGTAATCGAAATGTTTTCATCACCAATTTTTGTCACTTCATCCACAGAATCCACAATAAAGCCAAATGAATTTTCTTGAATACTCGTAACAATAATACAGGTATGCTCGTTATAAGAGGCTTCCTGTTTGTTTAAACGAAGTCTAACATCAATAACAGGAATAATGCTGCCTCTAAGGTTAATGACTCCTTTCACGTAATTTGGAAAACCGGGAATACTTGTTATTTTTTGGATACCGACAATTTGTACCACATCAGCGATTGAAACACCAAAAAGCTGGCCTTCAGTCCAAAAAGTTAAATATTTGCCATCCATTTCGTTAGAGTTGTCTGTCAAAATTCCACCGCCAATCCATCCGACATCATATCAATGCCGCGATTATTGTACATATTTCTCATAAAATTACCTCGTATTGTCGTATTTATACAAATATTTACTTTGTATATGGTCATTCTTTAATTTCACAATTTGTAATTATTATTACAAATTATGGCAAAATATATTACAATATTTTAATATTATAATTTATTATACTTCAATAAGAATTGATTTTCAATACTTATAGTCACATTTTATTTAATATCTATAGTAACTTGATTGATTAAATAAAAAAATCTACATGAGGTTATGATGAGGTGGTAAGGGGCAGGGATGAACATGGATAAGGAAAAATTGGAAATAATGAATAAAACTGCGGAGAAAATTAAATATTATCGAAATTTAGAGGGATTAAGTCAAGAGGGACTGGCAGTTTCAGCGGGATTAAATCCTGCGTTTATGGGACATATTGAAAGGTCTCTAAAATGCCCTACGATTGATACTCTGAATAAAATAGCGTCTGCATTGAATATTTCTCTTTCTGAATTGTTAAATTTTAACAGTGAACGCATTGCTGATGGTCATGAAAAAGCGATTAAGAAAATAGCCCTTTTAATGCGAAGCCTTTCACCGGAGGAGGCGGGCGAAATAGCAGACATAGTAGCTCAGATCATAAAATTCAAACTTGACAGCAAAATGTGAAGGTAAGAGAGTTTAATTATGACATAATAAAAAGCAGGCTGAAAGTTTTTCAAGATTACGTTGAGACGAAGTATCCATAAAGAATCTGAAGAATTCTTTATTTCGTGCAGTCCGAACGTTCTGAAACAAACTATGAGCCTGCTTGTTTTATTCAATTATAAAATTTGTTACAATTTCCTTTTCACTGTCCGGCGGAGAATATACGAATCGGTCGATTCTGCTGCCGTCGAAAAAATAGTTCGGTGCCGTCGGGCGATAGGAATAATCAAATGTATCGATGATTACAAGCTTAACCTTCATTCTTGAGGGAATGATGCTTTTTATGTAGACACTGGCTTGCTGACCGGGCAGCACATCGTCCTTAGCTTCTGCCAATCCGGCAAGGTTGGGTGACAGCTCCACAAATATCCCGTATGGTTCGACAGAACGAACGATTCCCGCAACCGTTTCCCCGGCAGTAAACAGGGCAACATTTTCCTCCCATGTGCCTAAAAGTTCT
>DAMDEB010000179.1:4540-7191 GCA_032090075.1 Caproiciproducens sp. | reverse complement strand
GGTTGGTGTAATAAGGCCGTTGGCCAGTTTGATCAAGGTGCTTTTGCCGCTACCGTTCGGGCCGAGCAGGCCAACAATCTTCCCCCTCGGCACAGTCAAATTGACTGAGTTCAGCGCCAGACAACCCGGGAAAAATTTCACCAGATTTTGGCACTCCAAAATGTTCTCCATTATTTTTCCTCCTCCGCTGTATTCTCAATAAGAGAAATGGTCTGATTTCTGTCGTAACCCAAATTGCTCATGTTTTCAATGAATTCATCAATCAACCCCATTGCCAAGCTGTTTTTTGTCTTCATAATTTTTTCCACGTCCTCTGTTACAAATCTGCCGCTTGTGCGCTGCGAAAATAACAAACCGTCGTTTTCAAGCTGTGCAAGTGCGCGCTGCATTGTGTTCGGGTTAACCGAAGCGTCGCCGGCCAGGTCGCGGACGGACGGCAGCTTAGCGCCGGCAGGATATATTCCCGATACAATCATTAATTCAATCTGTTCAATTAACTGTGAATAAATCGGCCGATCGGATTTTAAATTCCACATTAATACTTCACCTCCGTTTGTGTCACTGTACTAACTTATTAATACAATAATACATCATATAATTTATTTGTCAATAGCATTTTAAAAATAATATGATAATCTTTGAGCCCATCTGCCCATTAATTAATTTCCTGACGCTTGAAAAGGAAAAGACCGAGGGGCACAAATAAAACAATATGTGCCAGAGCTATCCACACGGCGGTCAGCAATTGAGCCTGCGTGCCTCTTGCAATCACTTGGGTTTGCGTCAAAAGCATTGCGTATTCTGCGTTGGAAAAAATATGATTCGCAAGTTTAAGCAGCTTAAACACCATAACAGGTATCACCAACATTCCAAAATAGGCGAAGGTAAAAAGTGTATTCCGTTTAACAACAGCTGCCAGTAATGTGCCCATCGCAATTGCTGCGATATACAGAAGAAGTGCCACTGAAATTCTCAAGAAGATATCCGGCATCAGTGCAGATGTAAATCCTTCCCCTGCCTTCAAAAATAACAAACCGCTTACAAAAAAAGCGCCGAGGGTGACTGCCGCGACCGCTGCCGCAATAATAACTGCTGAAATATTTTTCGCAAGATAGAGCTTGCTGCGCGATATCCCGAACGAAATGGTATTTTTCAAGGTATGCTCTTTGTTCTCTTCTGCGGTTACAATATCAACAAACATTGATACAAGAAAAAGAGGAAACATTAAAAAACTCAACGCACTTCCAAAAGCCACTTCCCTCG
The DNA here is from genome assembly GCA_032090075.1 of Caproiciproducens sp. Lineage (GTDB taxonomy): Bacteria > Bacillota > Clostridia > Oscillospirales > Acutalibacteraceae > Caproiciproducens. The sequence continues at coordinate 5,928 of DAMDEB010000179.1, read as the reverse complement.
GAGCACCCGCATAGGCAAACAGAACATTATATGAAATAGCTGCGGCAGCCATCACGCCCATAAAAATATAAAGATACATTCTGTGAAACGCCTTATACAAATCAGCTCTTATCAAGTTAAACATTATGAATTCCTCCCACCAGTTCGATAAAATATTCTTCAAGATTCAAGCCCGATTGATTCACATTGGAGACCATTACATTGTTTTTTATAAAGGCCTGCACTAAAATCTCAGGGGTATCCAAAAATCCTTCAATTTGTATTTCATTTGCATTAAGAATGTGAAAATTGTTGCAAGAAAATTCATTTTTTAATATATCTGCGGCCTTGCTCGGATCGCTCACTTTGATGATAAGGGAGCGTTTGCACTTTTCCTCCAGCATCCCAGCGGATATGTGTTCAACCATTCTTCCATTGTTAATAAAACCATACGTTGTTGCAATTTGTGATAATTCGCCTAAAATGTGACTTGAAATTAATACCGTAGTATTTCTTTCGTGATTCAGCTTTAATATCATTTCACGAAATTCCGCCATTCCCATTGGATCAAGTCCATTGATTGGCTCGTCCAAAATCAACAGTTCCGGGTCACCCATGATTGCCAAAGCAAGGCCAAGGCGCTGTTTCATTCCCAGTGAAAAATTTTTAAAGCGCTTTTTTCCAGTATCGGAAAGTCCAACAAACTGCAGTGATTCTTTCACACAGTTTTTATTTGTAATCCCCCTTTGGATTCGGTAATATTCCAGATTCTTTTCGGCGGAAAGATACGGAAAAAATCCCGGCGTTTCAATAATAGATCCTGTACGCGAACGTACTCTGTCAAGTTCTCTTTGAGATTTCTGTGAAAACAGCTGCAGTTCGCCGGAAGTCGGCACCGTAAGACCGCTGACCATTTTCAACAGTGTTGTCTTACCCGCGCCGTTTTTTCCGACCAATCCGTAAATTTCACCCCGGTTCACCTCAATGTCCATTCTGTCCACGGCAGCAAAATTGCCGTATTGTTTTGTGATCGTCTTTGTTTTAATAATTGCCTCAGCCAATTTCGATTCCTCCATCTGTATTATTGTATTGTTGTACTAATTGCGTAATACAATAATACACCTTATTGCTGATTTGTCAATACCTATTTCCAAAATAATTCAATTTAAATATAAAAAGGCGCCGAGGATTTCTCCTTCGGCGCAAAAAAGCAATTCTAATATTCATAAGATGTATCTTATGATTTTCCATGTACGCTGGAAGTTCCCTTTTCCCGTAAATAAGTGCTCTCGAGGTCGGCAAGATGCAGTTTAACGGCAATTGGGTACTTCTGCCATGCCTGCCCGATTGAGAAGCTGCCGCCTTTGACGGATTCGTCGAAGCCGCCCATATGCCAACGGATAGCAATC
>DAMDEB010000179.1:3324-4530 GCA_032090075.1 Caproiciproducens sp. | reverse complement strand
CCTCGCTGGTTTTTAAGCGCATAAAGCGCTCAATTAAATATACGGATTTTTCTCCGTGTCCGTATGGATAACTGTCCTCAATGGAATAATACGGACGTTTTTCCCACGCACCGGTCTCCTCATTTTTTACATTGCGCGTACTTTCTTTGTAAAACTGCGCCTTGCATACATCATGCAAAAGGCCGCAGATTGCAAAGCTTTCTTCGCTGTCCGTATCGGCGGCAAAGTGCTTTTCCATCATGACACGGTAAACGCTGACGCTGTGTTGTACCAGTCCGCCAAGACAGGCGCAGTGAAATTTTGTGCTGGCGGGCGCTGTAAAAAAGTCGGTCGTTTTCAGCCATTCAAGAAGTTCTGCACTGCCTGCACGCGTAATTTTTGTCTTGTATATTTCTTCAAATTCCTCTTTGTAACCCATCAAAAAGCCCCCATATATAATATAAATCGATTATATCACATATATAGGAGCTTTCATAGCATCAAATGCCTGTAGATTAGAATTGGCGGGTAAAAATATCACTGTTTTCAATCAGGCTTTCGACTGTTTCAAAGCCTAACCGATGTAAAAGCTCAATCACATACGGATTGTCAATTGGGGTGGGATACGCCGCTTCTTCTCCGTATTTATTTACATTTTCGCGCCCCTCTTCACGGGGAATCAATGCTTTCGGCCCGCCGACACAGCCGCCGACACAGCCCATCCCCTCCAAGAAATTCGCGTTGCTTTTGCCTTCCAATAAGTTGTTAATCATTGCCTTGCAGGCGGGAACCCCATCGGCCTGACTGGCGCGCACTGTAATTTTACGGTCAGGGCTAATCCGCTTCACCGTGCTTTGAACCGCTTCGCTGACTCCGCCGCTTCTGGCATAAATTCGGCCGGCGCGTGAGGAATGGTCGCGTTCGTCTTCCGGCAATTCGGCAAGATTGATTTTAGCAAACTCAAAAACATCCTGCATTTCTTGGAAAGTGAGCACAAAGTCGGTGGAGGAAGCAATGTCCGGTTCACGTGCTTCTGCCTTTTTAGCAATACACGGGCCTATAAAGATGGTAACAGCGTCTGGGTAAAGCTGTTTAATCGCGCGTCCACAGGCCGCCATTGGCGAAACAGATCCCGGAACATGGGGCATTAACTCATGATAAACCTTACGGATCATTGCAATCCAGATGGGACAACAGCAGCTTGTAAGCTGAAAATCACTTTCCTTA
>DAMDEB010000179.1:0-3287 GCA_032090075.1 Caproiciproducens sp. | reverse complement strand
CCGGGAGTGACATCGGCGCTGAACTGACTGATAAACGCAGGTGCTATCATTGCATATACAGGAGCCTTTGAGGACTGCACCGCAGCAAGGGCCGGTAAAATATCACGGCTGGCGGTCAGCTTTTTTGCACTGCAGCTTTCAATACAAGCGGAACAACCGGTACACAGGTCTTTATTTATTTGGACGTTACCCTTTTCATCCCTGCTAATAGCGTCAAAAATACATTTTCCCTCACATGGCGCCTGCGGGTTGTCGGAACAGTTGCATTCGCCAAGGCGCCATACCGGTGCGTATTGATCCGGGTTTAACAGGCAATCCAGATGATGGGGATCAAATTCTTCCTGTCTGATTTTTTCAAGCTCCTGCGAACCTTTGTGTTCAACAGAAGCCTTTACCAATCTGTTATATAGCTCATTAAATGTAGTCATTTTTCTATTTCCCTTCTTTGCGTTAGTGTTCACACCACTTGCAGTTTCATTCAAATATATATTATTCGACTTATTTGCACTGATTTTATAATACCATAATTTCCCGCCTAATAAAAGAAAAATGCTCGGCAAACCGAAAGTGTAACCCTTTTTAAACCCTTTATATTTATTTTGTATGTTTACCGCTAATTTCAATCCGGTAATCAAGTCATACTGCTGTTACTGTAAAATATTACCTGTAAATATATAAATTGATTTCCCGATATATTGGTTATAAATGTTTTTTATTTTACGGGTACCCCCCATCGGGCACCCTTTTTATATATTCAGTTTCTGACTTATCACTATTAAAATGGAGAATGAGCAGATTTATTCCGCACTCGAAAAATTTTCAGGCAGTACAAGTAACAATTGGAGGGACTATAATAATGAAAAATATCAAAAATATGAAAATCGGAAAAATGTTAATAATTGCGTTTCTTATCGTAGCAGTAATTTCCGGCATCGGAAGCGTTGTCGGGCTTGTTGTGGTGACCGACACAAACACCAGCTATTCAAACGCTTTGCTGAATTATGGATTTGCTCAGGGTGATGTAGGACGTCTGAGTTCAGAATTTAATAACAGCCGCGCAATTATAAGAGATGTTATTATTAATACCGATACCACCGAAATTAAAGCCGTATCTGACAAACTGGACCAATCGATGACGAACATGGACCAGGATTTAGTGACTGTACAAAAAACATTGGTAGACGAAAAAGAAACAGCTTACTATAATACCATTAAGGACAACCTTACGGCGTATAAGGATTTAAAGGAGCGTGTGACGGCACTCGCCATCCAAAACAAAAACACTGAAGCACACACCCTTTTAATAACCGATGGTGCGTCGATATTGGAAAAAATAAGCACATCAATCGATTCTCTGCAGAATTTGAAGACAACGACCGGTAAAGACCTTTCAATAAGCCTTGCTGCAGAGGCAAACCAAGCAACTGTGATTATTCTGGTGGTCATCTTGCTTGCCCTGCTCCTTTCGATCGGTATTGCCATCAAGATTTCGCGCGATATCAGCAAGCCTGTAACGGAGATGGCCGAGGCAGCGAAAAGAATGGCCCAGGGAGATTTAAATGTCCAGGTTAATGTTGGCTCGAAAAATGAAATAGGTCAGCTGAGCGCCTCTTTCTCTGAGACTATTGTCTCTCTTAAAACATACATATCAGACATTAAAACCGCACTCGCCCAAATGGCTGAAGGCGACCTGAATATCCAAATTGATACAGAATTTAAAGGAGATTTTATTGAGCTTAAAGACTCACTCCTTGGTATTTCATTTTCACTGAATGACACACTTACTCGTATTAATCAAGCATCTGAACAGGTTTCATCGGGATCTGAACAAGTATCCGATGGAGCGCAAGCACTGGCACAGGGCGCGACGGAACAGGCAAGTTCTATTCAAGAGCTTTCCGCATCAATCACTGAAATATCCATGCAAGTAAAGGAAAACGCTACCCACGCATCCAAAGCAAACATCAGTGTGAACAATGTCAACGATGAAATAACGATCAGCAATAAACATATGGATGAAATGATTGTCGCTATGTCGCAAATTAATGAATCATCCAGTAAAATCGGAAAAATTATTAAAACTATTGAAGATATCGCTTTCCAAACAAATATACTCGCATTAAATGCGGCTGTTGAAGCAGCAAGAGCAGGTGCGGCAGGAAAAGGGTTCGCCGTTGTTGCGGATGAAGTAAGAAATCTGGCCAGCAAAAGCGCAGATGCGGCAAAAGATACTACTGCTTTGATTGAAAATTCTATGATTCAAGTCGAAAACGGAACAAAAATCATGGATGAAACCGCAAAATCATTACTTCGAGTCGTTGAGACTACAAAGTCTGTTTCCAGTTCAGTGGAGCAAATTTCACAAGCTTCAAACCAGCAGGCAGACTCTATCGGACAGGTTACACTGGGAGTAGATCAGATTTCAAGTGTAGTCCAAAACAATTCCGCTACAGCTGAAGAAAGTGCCGCTGCAAGCGAAGAACTGTCCGGACAAGCTCAATCTTTAAAAATCTTAGTTGGAAAATTCAAACTTAGAAACCAAACAAATCAGGCGAATTACAGCAAACCGATTGTAGCAAAAGAAAGGCTGCCAGAACAGCATTCAATTGGCGATAAATATTAATTCATTTACCAATTAACAGATTACTTTTCATTTTTATCAACAAAATCCCCTTGCATCATGCGAATGCAAGGGGATTTTACATATCATAAAAATGCTTTTATAAATTGATTCAGCAACATTTTTTAAGGATTATGTTTATTTTATATGAGAAAGATACCATTTTGGAACGCTGCTCGTAAAGCCCATGAAATCTTCAAATATCATTTGTGACCGTTCTAACGTACAACGAACCTCCTGTTTGCCGAATGGGATTGCCCAAAGGACACTGAAAAGATTATCAAATGCGGAGTAGAATGCCATACGTGGGAAGAAGTCGTCTGACGGATTTTCCCTTCCCCAGTATCCATCAATCTGTCCCCTTGCAAATGGCACGCTTGTAATTCTGGAAAAGACCGTCATCCTGCTAAAATCTCTGTAAGGGTCACCAAATTTAAAGCGATTGAAATCAATAACAGAAAGGCCGTCATCTGAGCCGATAATCATATTCCCAACATGATAATCGCCATGCAAAAAATGTGGTTTTACACCATGAAGCAGTGGAAATGTTTCTTCCATATATTTTAAAAATTCCTGTTCATGCGGCACTGCGATGCTGCATGCGCGGAAATCGATAAGCTTCTTGCGGAAGGCTTCCTTCATCACGGTTTCTGCATCGGCAGACCCG
>DAMDEB010000178.1:2745-7248 GCA_032090075.1 Caproiciproducens sp. | reverse complement strand
GCTCAATATCAATGACAGGTTGGGTGGCAGCGTCCACTTTTTCATTTATGATACGATTAAGATTTTTATCCTCTTATCTGTGTTGATTTTCTTGATTTCCTACATTCAAAGCTTTTTTCCGCCTGAACGCACAAGGAAAATACTCGGCAGGTTCAGCGGAATTACTGCAAATGTTTTAGGGGCGCTTTTAGGAACCGTAACTCCGTTTTGCTCTTGTTCCTCTATTCCACTGTTTATCGGGTTTACAAACGCGGGACTTCCGTTAGGAGTTACTTTTTCATTCCTTATTTCTTCCCCTCTTGTGGACTTAGCCTCCGTGCTTCTTCTTGCAAGTATTTTCAACTGGAAAATTGCGATTGCCTATGTTATCGTCGGTGTCCTTCTCGCCGTTATTTCAGGTACGATAATCAGCAAATTAAAAATGGAAAAATATGTGGAGCCGTTTGTTTTTAACAACAAGATGATGGAAACAGAACAAACAGAACTTACAAGACGCGATCGCATTGAGTTTTCCAGAGATCAGGTTCTCGGCATTGTCAAAAAAGTATGGTTGTATATTCTTATCGGTGTCGGCATTGGAGCTGCAATTCACAACTGGATTCCACAGGACATCATTACCGCCGTTCTTGGGCAGGATAAACCATATTCCGTATTGCTGGCAACTTTAGTTGGTGTGCCGATGTATGCTGATATTTTCGGGACTTTGCCGATTGCCGAGGCACTTGTTTTGAAGGGTGTTGGGCTCGGTACAGCACTTTCCTTTATGATGGCTGTGACCGCACTTTCTCTGCCCTCGATCATCATGTTAAAAAAAGTGGTAAAACCAAAACTTCTTACAGTTTTCATCAGCATCGTCACTCTCGGTATTATTATAATCGGTTACGCGTTTAATGCGTTTGGCTATTTGTTGGTATAGAGGAATTCAATTGGACACCTATATCCTGTATGGCAGAGCCGTATAAAATACGGAAGTAAATTCCCAAAATGATCGGCTCTGGCCCAGGGTGATTGATGTTATGGCTGCCTATGCATCAACTAAGTTCATTTCAAAAGATAAAATGAAAAGACTCCATAAAAATGCTGATCATATCAGTAAATAAAATATAAGTGAGGAAATCATTATGGTAATCAAAATTTTAGGTTCAGGCTGCAATAAATGTGTGGCACTTGCAGAAAACACAAAGTCCGCTCTTGCAGAGCTTGGCATGGAAGCCGAAATCGTCAAGGTAACGGACTTCACCGAAATTGCTGCATTTGGAGTAATGTCGACACCTGCTCTTGTTATTGATGAAAAGGTTGCTTCCTTTGGCAAGGTGTTAAAGCCAAAAGATATTGTCAAAATAATTGAGAAACTTGCAAAATAATCCAACTGACAATTTTCTGGTTGATTGAATTGAAGTAGGTGATTGGAATACACGAAGCACAGCCGGCAAGGTCTATAATTACCTTGCCGGCTGTGTTATTTCGATCATTTAAATTTCGATTACTGTGTGCAAGAACCTGAACCATTCCCTTGACCCCTGCCTTGTCCCCTGCCCTGTCCATTGCCCTGTCCATTGCCCTGTCCGCTGCCGTTCATTCCGCCAAAACCTGCGCCCATCTTTTGACCGATTCTTGCTGACCCTGTGCCATCGCAGTTTGCCTGATTTTCTTCTAGTGCAGTGATAATTTGGTCTGCTTTTTCCTGTGTCATTGTTCCGGCTGCAACTTTTTCAGCAAGGGCATCCTTTTTAATTTCCAAAACTTCATTTTTAAACTCTGTCCGTTTTCCTGCGTCATTTGCAATCGTACCATAAGTTTTGCCTGTTTCCGATCTTTCATTGATTACACTTTCTACCGTTTTCCCAGTTAGTCCCGCTGCCGCCTCCGCCGGTGTATTGTACTTAGAAGCAGCAAAAGCGGTTAGTGAAGTTGCGCCGATGACGAGTACCATCGCTCCGATAGCTGTGATTTTTTTAAGCTTTGTCATTTAAAATGACCTCCTTGTTATTTTTATTTTTTCTGCATAACAACTTGTTGTTGCTATAGTTATAGAATACAGAAAAGGTGTGGCGAAAATGTGTTTTTAATTTTCAAATTGTATGGCAATTTCTATTGGGATTATGAAAGTGGGATTATGAAACGGCGACCGTGTGACTTTCAAGGTAAGAAAGCTGTTCCGGCGTGATGCTTGATTGCTGCTTTAGTATCTGCGCCGCATGATCCGGTACATAAGTAGTTTCGTTCAGATCGTAAGGTAAACCGTGGTAAAATGCTACAAACATTCTTACAGAACCGGTCCCTATTTCATTGGGCGCGTTTGAAAAAATCTTTTCTAAATCTTTGCATTTAAATTCCTTGGCATCATTTGGGTTCACAGAAAAAGCATTTGCTAAGTCGTCAATCGGAACATTAAACAGATCGCTGATCTCTGAAAAGGTGTAAGAACCCCGAATATCGGCGGGATCATATTTCTGGGAATTCTCGGTCTGATTTAATTTGTCTGGAATTTTGGTCGACTGTGTGGTCCACAAACCAAATGCAGAAGTGAGCCCAATTCCGACCAATACAATGCAAACTGCAATGATAATCGTGGTTTGCGATTTAATTTTCAAATGAATCCCCTCCCTCTTTTGTGGAAATAGTGACGGTATTTTGCACCGGACATGCCATTTCACTGGTGCATTGGTGGCAGCTGATACACTGATGGTTTTTCACCGTGTTTGTATTGGATACTTCAATATTCATTGGGCAGGTGTTATCACACTGTTTGCATCCAATGCAGGTGTTTTTATTTCGCCGTATTTTGAAAATGCTGATCAAGTTAAACAGTCCAAGCAGCGCGCCATACGGGCAAAAATACTTGCACCACGGTCTTTCAATAAATAGAGAAAGAACTGTGATGACGCCAAGAGCTATGTACGCTGTAATAGCAACTTCATTTGTAAAAAAGTTGAACAGTGCATAATAGGGGTCAACGGCCTGAAAAACCAACTTCGCTGTTACAGCAGTATTGTAAAGCACCATCGCTAAAACCCCATATCTTAAGTATCTAAGAAGATGATCCAACTTTTTCGGTACAAAGTGGTTATACTTTTTAGGGAAAAGCTTTCGTCCTATTTTTCCAATCCATTCCTGAAAGCTTCCAAACGGGCAGATATAGCCGCAAAAAATCGCGCCAAACAGAATTGCGACAATCACACCCAGAATCATCAGAATAAATGCGGAACTGTGAATCTTTTGAATAAAATCCCCCGATGCCGCAAATTCGTAAATGGTAGCTACGCCGCCAAACGGGCAAATTGCATGCAGGGAAGCGTCCGGTAGAACCGGAATTTTAAATCCTTGTTCGCTCAACCATTTGCTAATTGAAATGAGAAATACGATTACCAAAACGGAAATCTGGGTAATTGTTCTGACTGTTCTTGCTTTGCTTTTTTTTATTTTCATAAGCTGCAACCTCCTCTTGTATTTGTGTTACGATATGACATTGTTGCAACCGCATTTTATCAAGAGGATGTGGCAAAAGTGTGTGTTTTATTTTCTATATTCATGGCAGACAGTTCGTAAAAAACATATTTTTGTCACAGTCTTTTTCTATAATAATGTTATTAATCAGATATTGAAAATTATGAGGTGATTCTATGCCAATCATTTTAATTGCAGATGACAATAAGCAAATCACTTCTATTTTAGAGGAATACGCTAAAAAAGAAGGATTCGTGCCCAAAGTTGCGCTGGATGGACGTGAGGCAATCGACCTGTTTCAAAAAATATCCCCCGATATTGTTCTTCTTGATGTCATGATGCCAAAAATGGACGGCTTTGAAGTGTGCCGGGAAATACGCAAGACTTCCAATGTTCCGGTTATCATGATTACTGCAAGAGGGGAAGATTTTGAAAAAATCATGGGGCTTGATATCGGTGCTGACGATTATATCGTAAAGCCGTTTTCACCGGGCGAGGTCATGGCCAGAGTGCGCGCAATTTTAAGAAGAATAACCCGCACGGATGGACAAAAACAGCAAGTTTATTCTTTCGACAATCTAAATATCAATTTGGATGATTATGTAGTCATGATAAACAAGCAAACTGTGTCTTTGACAAAAAAGGAAATTGAGCTTTTGTGGACACTTGCCACGAATAAAAATAAGGTGTTTTCTCGTGATAATCTGCTGAACAGTTTGTGGGGATATGATTATTTTGGTGACAACCGTACGGTTGACTCCCACATTAAGCGCCTTCGCGCAAAGCTTGATGAATTTGCTCATGACAGCTGGGATATTAAAACCATATGGGGCGTTGGATACAAATTTGAGGGAAAATTAAATGAAGAATAGAATTGCATTTAAGCTTACAATGTATTTTTCAGCCGCGCTTCTTTTGTTCTCCATTATAATCGGAAGCGTCTTTATGACACTTTTCAAAAATCACACAATGGAACTCCACAAAGCCGATTTACAAAACCGTGCGGTTTCGATGGCAGGCACTCTTTCAGAATACATGAGCGGAAAGAATGGTTCT
>DAMDEB010000178.1:0-2735 GCA_032090075.1 Caproiciproducens sp. | reverse complement strand
TTTAGATAAAATCGCAATGACCGACGTGTGGATTGTAGATGAAAATCTTCAGCTCATCACAACCGGTCACATGCAAAATCAGCAATATAACTATGCTGATTTGCCACAGGATGCAGAAACGGTTGTTAAAGAAGTATTTCAGGGCAAAACCACCTTCAGCGAAGGCTTCAGCAACCTTTTAAATACGCCTACCTTAACGGTTGGTACACCGATTCTGTCAGATGGAAAAGTAATCGGTGCTTTACTGCTGCATTCTCCGGTAGAGGGAATGAATGAAGCCATCACACAGGGATTCGGAATTTTGGCCGTCAGTATTTTTGTGGCTCTTGTGTTATCCATTCTTTTATCCATTGCGCTTGCAGTCGCTTTTACAAAGCCTTTAAAAAAGATGAAAAATTCTGCCTTGCAGCTTGCAAACGGCGATTACAGCGTTAAAACCAATGTAAAGCAAAAAGATGAAATTGGTGAACTTGCCTCCACGATTGATATTTTAAGTGAGCGGCTTAATCTTGCCAGCCAAGAAAGCAACCGGCTTGACCAGCTTCGCCGCGACTTTGTAGCCAATATTTCGCATGAGCTCAGGACTCCGGTCACGGTTATTCGGGGTTCTCTTGAAGCACTTTGCGACGAAGTGGTAACCGACCCCGAGCAAGTAAAAAGCTATCACCGCCAAATGCTGAGTGAGAGTATATTTCTGCAAAGGCTGGTAAATGATTTACTCGATTTATCCCGTCTGCAAAACACAGACTTCAAAATTAAAATGCGAGAAATCAGTCTTTGCGATGTACTCAGCGATGCACTTCGCAGTGCACACCGTATGGCAGAACTGAAAAATATTGAAATCACACAAGAACTCGATATGCAGATGTGCACGGTAGTCGGCGATTATGGGCGCTTGCGGCAGATGCTTTTAATTATCCTTGACAACGCCATTAAATTTACACCTTTTGGCGGTGCTGTCGCTGTGACGCTAAAAGATAAAACAGTATCAATACGGGATAACGGGCTTGGGATTGCGCAGGAAGATTTACCATACATTTTTGATCGTTTTTATCAAGTTAAATCAGAGGAAAATAAAAACGGTACAGGTCTTGGGCTTGCCATTGCAAAGCAAATTGCGGATAGGCACAGTATCCAAATTCTTGTAAAAAGTAATATAAATCAAGGAACGGAGTTTCTCTTTCAATTCTAAAATACAGGTGTTTCTCATTCATATAGCAAAAACTTCATGCATAAATCAGTCTTCCTATTAAGTGTGACCTAATCACTGAATACAAACTATTAATCCTTTATAATAAAAACCATACTATACGATGGAGGAAATGTAACGTGAAATCTCTTGTTGTTAAGACAGCCCATTGTCCGCAAAACCACCCTTGTCCTTCGGTTAAAGTTTGCCCGGTTGGCGCCCTGACACAAAAAGGCTTTCATGCGCCTGACGTTGACATGAACAAATGTATCAAATGCGGAAAATGTGTTAATGTCTGTCCCATGCGCGCGCTTGTACTGGAATAATTGTAAGGAAACGAGGGAGATAACATGGATTATCTGATTTCATTTTTAGAAGGAATCATCACATTTATTTCTCCCTGCCTTTTGCCGATGCTACCGATTTATATCTCTTATTTTGCAGGGCAAGGCAGCGAAGGAAAAAAGAAGTCGGCCATTATCAATTCCCTCGGATTTGTTTTGGGTTTTACTCTTGTTTTTATCACGCTTGGAGCGTTTGCCGGAACAGTTGGAGGCTTTTTAAAAGAATACCGCACAGCAGTAAATATAGTGTCCGGCATTATTGTCATCCTGTTTGGTTTAAACTTTATCGAGTTGATACGTATTCCGTTTCTTAATATGAATCGACAGTTAAAAATAAAGACGGTAAATATAGGTTTTGGATCCTCGGTACTGTTCGGCGTGGTGTTTTCAATTGGATGGACTCCGTGTGTAGGCGCGTTTTTGGGTTCCGCCTTAATGCTCGCTGCTTCGGGTGGTGAAAGCCTGAGAGGAATTCTTATGCTTCTCTGCTTTTCGCTTGGACTGGGTATTCCCTTTATCGCAAGCAGCATTTTGATTGACCGCTTAAAATCAACATTTAATTTTATCAAAAAGAATTATCGAATTTTTAATCTGGTATCGGGCGGACTACTTGTTATCGTCGGTATATTAATGGCAACAGGATTGATGGGATACTTTCTTTCCTTGCTTACTTTTTAGGGGGGACTTATGAGTACAAAGAAAAAAACAGTTTTAGGTATTATTTTATTTGCGGTGTTCTTGATCATCGCATATTTCGCATATATCTCTTTATCTAATTACTATAAACCAAGTCAGGAAAATCAACCGGCAAAGAGTAATTCCTCCCAAGCGGACAAGAAAACTCCGGCGCCTGATTTTACGGTCTATGACACAAAAGGCAACAAGGTCAAACTGTCTGACTTTAAAGGGAAACCGGTTGTACTGAACCTTTGGGCATCATGGTGCCCTCCCTGCAAAGGCGAAATGCCGCATTTTAACACACAATATGCAAACGTAAAAGATGACATCGTGTTTATGATGGTCGATTTGGTGGATGGTCAGCGTGAAACTCAGGAAAAAGGGCAAAAATACGTCAAAGATCAAGCGTTCGATCTTCCGATCTACTTTGACAATGAACAGCAGGCTTCTAACGCCTATGGAATCTCATCCATTCCGGATACGCTGTTTATCGACTCCGAAGGCTACATTGTAAATGCATATCG
>DAMDEB010000177.1:6508-7272 GCA_032090075.1 Caproiciproducens sp. | reverse complement strand
CATTCCCTTTGCGGCAGTGCCAAGGCCTGTAATATTGGAAAAACTGTTATAAACATTCATGACAAACGGGTAATACAAAAATAACGTCATGAACAAAAACGCGGGAGCAAGAAATATAATTAGCGGAGTTTTCTTTTTATAGATCATCGAATTCATTTATTCATCGCCCTCTTAAAGAAAACCGGAGAGCTGATGTGTAACTCTCCGGCTTTTTCATGAACATTCATTAAGAAAATAGGAAAATCAGTATGAAATTAACCCTTTATTGCTAAGCAGGCATCAATTGCTTTTTCAGCGGTTGTTTTGCCGGTCGCGACATTTTTAATATCGGCAAACAGTGCGGTGCGCGCGGTTTGATTTAGGCCATCCTGTGCCGCCGGAGCAATTCCGGTTGCACCCTTTGTCATGGCAAGCGCGGCCTTTACAAGGGAATCTGCATCGGAAGGAGCTGTTGTTCCGTTCTTTAATGCAGTAACCGCTGTTGCGCCAAAGGTGGAAACAACTTCATCCGTTGTCATTGCCTTTACAAAGTCGACACAAGCCTTTTGTTTTGCAGGATCATCCCACGCCTTTTTGGTAATGTAATAACCCATCGAGAGACCGCCGATAATATCGGTTGCTTTTCTCTGATTGGCACCCGGAACATATGTAACGGTAAAGTCATCAATGCTCTTTGCGTTCTGTTGGAACCAACCGATTTTCCAGGAACCGTCAATTGCAAACGCCGCTTTATCGTCAGCCATCAACTGGAAGGTTTCCGCATC
>DAMDEB010000177.1:0-6498 GCA_032090075.1 Caproiciproducens sp. | reverse complement strand
GTGTTTTTCGGGAAATAGCCTTTTGAATAAAGTGTTTTAATATCGTTGAGACCTGCGGCCCATTCTTTACCGGTTGCGTCACTGGAAGCAGCAGGCAGCTTTGTATGAGTTACCACGGTATCATGATTGAACACCGTAAATTCAAACCAATAGTGAGGAACTTCCTGCAAAGAGCAGGCAATCGGGGTGTAACCCTTTGCTTTGATGGTTTCGCAATCCTTCAGGAATTGGTCCCATGTGTAATTTGCGCCGGGAACTTCAACGCCGGAAGCCTTCAAAACTTTCTTGTTGACGTATAAGCCTTCCCAGTAACCATTCACAGGAACGGAATAGACTTTGTTGTCGGCAGGAGAAGCGACCATCAGATCATCTCTCATGTTGCTTGCGTAATCCGGATACACTTTACGGATTTCATCCAAGCTGACAACCTTGCCGCCCTGAACGAGTTTGTTTGCGTCAACTCCGTTGAAATAAAAAAGCACATCAGGCTCCGCACCTGTTTCAAAGTCAGCCATTATTTTGGATTTCCACTCTTCATTGGAAGTGCCGGATGCATCCTTGACCGTATTTCCGGTGGCTGTTTCATAAGCTTTATACGCTTTTTCATAATTTGCTCTGTTGCCGTCGTCTCCGCCGTATGATGTTACGACTGTGATTTCTGCCGGCTTTGCCGGTTCAGAAGCCGCCGCGCTTTGAGAAGCTTCCGATGCTTTTGATGCAGTACTCGCCGCCGGTGTGCTTTGACAGCCGGCAAACATTGCGCCGCAAAGTGTCATTGCAAGAACTAACGCAATTACTCTTTTCATGATTTAACCTCCATAAATTTTTGATGATACTCCATGGACTTCTTGCTACTATATTACACTGACTCCCGAAAAAACATAATAGACAGTCTTGCCATTTGTTGTATATTATTGTTTGGATTGGTCAATAGCGATAATAATCCTGGAAACTGCGTGGCCTTTCCTGTTAATTTTAATTGTAAGCCCGCTGTTTTCACCATAAATGATCTTCAATCGTTGATTCACGTTGCGTATTCCAAGGCTGTTTGCGCTTTCATTTGCCGCGTCGTAATCATCCGAAAGCAGTCGTTCAATCCGCTTCTCATCCTCCGGTGTCATCACGCCGTCGTTTTCAACCTCAAAAATCAGATTGTTTTCCTCCCGATAAATACGGATGCTGATAACCCCTTTTTGCTGGGGCTGAATTCCGTGTTCCACCGCGTTTTCAATAATCGGCTGCAGCACCAGACGGGGAACATACAAGTCAATAAGCGTCCACATACATCATCTCTTCGGAAACGTGGACAATTGGCTTGCCCTTCCTGTCAAGCGCCGCGTCCAGCATGGTGGAAAGCGCTTCAATCATACGCGAAACCTTTACATTGTCGGAAAGCCGCGCCTCCCAGTTGATGATTTCAAGCGTGTTGTTTAAAAAATGCGGGTTAATTTGGGATTGCAGTGCCATAATGCGCGCGTCACGCAGCGCCAGCTCCTCCTTGTAAATCCTGTCAAACTGATATTTCAGCTTATACGACATGCTGTTAAACGCATCGGTGAGATACCGGAATTCCAGATTGTGAAACTGATCAGTAACCTGCACGCCAAAATTTCCTTCTTCTATATTTTTTGCCTCTACGATCAGCCGGTCAATCGGGCGGGACACGTTGCGGGAGAAAAACCAAACCACAATGCCAAGCAGCGGCAGCATGAAAATGATCATCCATACAAGTGTGTTTTTAAAACCCGACAGTTCCTCAACCAACGGCGAACTGTCAACACCGATGATATATGAAAAATTGTAGGCCGCTCCCTGATTCATTCCCGAAATTAAAAAGTGGTTGTTTCCATTTTGCAGCGTTTTACTGCCTTCCGGAAAAGCGACCCCCAACTTTTGCGGGTTAAACTGTGTGCCGTTCAGAACAACAGGGGTGGAGTTCAGCCAAATTGTCGTATCCGTTTCCCACACAACATTTTTGATGCTGGCAAACATATTTGCCGTATTGAGCTGCATTGTCAGCACCGCATAGGGCTTGTAATCGCTGCCGAGAATATTTCTGACCATATAAATCCGCCCGTCCACATTCAAAAACCCAATGTCTGTTCCCAATGTTGCCGCTAACTTCTGCACCATTTCATGTACATGGTCGCGGTATTCACGCACACCGAACGTTGCATTGTACGCAACGTTAAAAGTATAGTAAATGTTGCTTGGTTCGTCGTTGAAATACAGCGTGGTAATCAAAAATTTGTCATCATATTTATACTGCTGCGATAAAAATGCAGTAATCCGGTCATACAGCGCATTGACATCCTTTGTTTGATGAAAACTGCTGTATGCGTCTTTAATTGTCGGATTGTAGGAAGCGTACCGCGAGGAGGAAATCGCGGTATCCATTCGGTTGACTGCGATTCTTACCGAATTATTTGCGGACGATGTAATGGTTCCCGCAATCTGGTCGTTGATATTATGAGTAATATAATACCCTGTGACAACGCTGATAATGGAAATCGGCAGAATCCAGCAAGCCACAATAATACTGATCAACCCCCATTTTAATGAAATCCCACCGTGCGTTTTTTCCCCTGCCGTTTTTTTCATCCCGATTCCTCCGCATCTGTCATCGTTTTTCGCCATATTATTGAGCAAATTATACCATATTTTTAATCAAAAAGGCAGTTGCATTTCGCAGCTGCCTTCGTGAAAGAGGAATTATGAAAGATGTAGAAATTGTATTAAGACCTCGCTTGCCGCCTGCGCGGCTTTCATCGTCGGCATTTCGCAAAAAATGCGCAGCAATGGCTCAGTGCCTGAAAAACGGGCGATAATCCACCCTTTATTTTTAAAGTAAACCTTGCACCCGTCCATATAGGAAACCTTTTCAATTTCAAAAGGAAATTCGGGCAGCAGCTTATCTTCCAATAAAATCGAGGTGATTTCATCTTTCACTTCCTGTGAAAAAGTAAAATCACATTCATCCATTTCATAGGTGCCATACTGATCTGTAATTTCGGAGTAAATTTCAGAAAGCTTTCGTCCTGTGGTTGCAATCATTTCCACCAGCAGCGCGGCGGCGTAAATACCGTCTTTGCCCTGAATATGGCCGCGAACCGTAAGGCCGCCGGAGGATTCCCCGCCGATAATTGCATTCGTTTCCACCATTTTCGAGGATATGTATTTAAATCCCACCGGCACTTCATAGCAGGTTTCACCGAAATCCTCGGCAATCCGATCAAGCAGGTGTGTGGTTGCAATGTTACGCACCGCCGCGCCGTGCCAGCCCTTAACTTTCATTAGGTAATAATAGAGCAAAACCAAAATTTTATTGGGATGCAGGAACTCGGCTTTATCGTCAATAACGCCAAGGCGGTCCGCGTCACCATCGGTCGCAATGCCGATATCACAGTGATTTTCTTCGACATAGTTCATCAGCGAAGAAAGGGTTTTGCTGTTCGGCGCGGGGAGCCTGCCGCCAAACAACGCGTCACGGCGCTCATGGATGACATCTACCTCGCAGCGGGCGGTCAGCAGAATGGTTTGCAGCGCCGTCTTACTTACACCGTACATCGGGTCAAGCGCGATTTTCAAGTTTCGGCTGCGGATTGCATCCATATTGATCGAACGAATAATGCTGTCAATATATTGATTCATCGGGTCTATGATTTGAATCATTCCGTTTTTTACGCCGTCCTCGTAAGGAAGCACCTTGATGTCGGCCGGATTGATATTTTTCATGTACTGCTCAAGCTCGCCGGTCAAAATTTCATCGGCGTCGCGTCCGTTTTTCATGAATACCTTGATTCCGTTGTAAATTGCCGGATTATGGCTGGCAGTCACCGCCATCCCGTAATGCAGGTCATAATATTTGACGGTAAACATGATTAAGGGAGTCGGTGCTTCCCGGTTAATCACACGGCACAGAACGCCTTCCCCCGCCATGACCTCCGCCGCCCACTTGGTTGCTTCCTCCGACAAAAACCGTCTGTCGTACCCAATGACAAATCCACTTAGCGTTTTGTCTTCATCAATTAATTTTTTGGCAATCGCGGCTGTTAACAGCTGTACGTTCGCTTTGGTGAACTCATCGCCGATAATCGCGCGCCAACCGCCAGTTCCAAATTTAATCATATTACACACCTTCCTCCGCACACTACAGGAGCCGCTCTGTACGGAAAGCGGCGGTGCCGCTACCCCATGACAACCCGCACCTCATGCTGTGTACCGGCGGCCTGCGCCGGTACATTTCCGGAAATTTCCTGACCGTCCAGTTCAATTGTTTTGACCCCTTTACTGACATGGTCGGGGTTGACGACATGGATATGATAATCCGCACCGCGCCAAACACGGGTAACGTCAAAATTACCCCAATCCTTTGGAATGCACGGGTCAATAATCAAGCTGTCGAAATCCGGACGCACACCGAGCATATACCTTGTCGCGGCAAAATACGCCCAACCTCCGGAACCCGTCATAAACGGATGCCGCGCCCGTCCAAAAGCGGTATGGTCTTTTCCCATCACAAACTGGCAGTACGCATACGGTTCGGCTTCGCGAACCTCAATATCATCATTTTGATTGTAGGGCAGCAACGCGTCGTAAAACTTCATCGCTCTGTCCCCACGGCCAAGTGTTGCTTCCGCGCACCATGCCCACGGATTCGGATGGCTGAAAATAGAGCCGTTCTCCTTTACACCGGGGTAAACCCGTGTGACAAATCCGATTTCATCATCGTTCTTTGTATAGGACGGTGCATTGAGCATCAACCCGTATTGGGTATAGAGATATTTGTCAACGGAATCCATCGCTTTTATTGCACGGTCGGGGTCAGCCACACCGGAAAAGACCGCCCATGTGTTGGATTCCATGTGTACTTTTCCTTCTTCATCCATGTGGGTACCGATCTTTCTGCCGCTGGCCGTAATCCCACGGATATACCATTCTCCATCCCAGAGGTTGTCGTTGCACGCCTTTTTCACTTTTGCTGCCATCGCTTCGTATTTTTTCACTTCCTCGTTTTTCCCGGCAAAGCGGGATAGCGCAAGAAAATGCTGAATGGCCCAATAATGCAGGAACGAAACCATTGCGCTTTCTCCGCCGCCCAAATTGAGGCAGTCGTTCCAGTCGGCACGCAGTCCTTTGCAGATTCCTGTTGAGCCAACCTGCCTGTCGGAAAAATCAAGAATATGCATCATATGCTGATATACGGTATCTTCACCGCCGTCGGCATAGGTAACTACTTCGTCTAAAAGAGAAAACTCCGCTGTTTCTTTAATATACTCGCTAATTGCGGCAATCAGCCAAAGCGCGTCGTCCGAGCAGGCGTCTTTAATTCCGTGAATCATATCGGAGCGGCTGGGCGTGGGAACAACCGTCGGAGATTTGAAGGTCTGCTGCTTTCCCTGCAATTCCGGGTCAAACCATTCCGGCTGAAATAAGTGCAGTCCGTAGCCTTCCTTTGTTAAACCGCGCAAAAGCTCAATGATGCGCTTTCTGCATTTTACAGGATTGGAATGCGGAATGGTCATTGCGTCCTGCGAAGTATCGCGGTAGCCCAGCCCCGTTCTGCCGCCCACTTCAATGAAGGAAGCAAATCGGGAAAACATAATGTTGACTTCAGATTGATAAAGATTCCAAATATTGAGCGAGGTGTTCATGCCCTGATTCGGCGTATTCACTTGCAGCTTACTCAATTTTTCGCTCCAAAAATCGGCTAAAGCGGCAAACGCCTGATCAATATTGGCAGGATTGGAATATTTCTTCCTCACTGGTACAGCCGCGCTGCGTTTTCCCTCACCTAACATAAAGGCAAGCCTAATTCCTTCACCGGGCTGTAAAATTAGTTTCTTTTGCAGAGCGGCGCAGTGATTGCCTGTCTTTTCAAAGCTGCCGGAGCATTTTCCTGTTTCCACAGCAACAGGATTGCTTTCTTCACGATATGTACCAAGGAAGCTGTCGCGCAGGCAGTCAAAGCCATCCGGCTGAAAGTTAGCCGTAAACCACTGGTAACCTTGTTCCTCATAATAGAGGTCATTCTCAATGATGCCGTCTTCATAGCTTGAGCCCGACGCGTACAAGCTCATTTGAAAATTCTGATTGTCCATATCAATGTGATGAAATGAAAATTCAAGGTAGGAATACACACTGAGGCGGCGCGGCGTATTTCCATTATTTTTTAACCGAACATCCCACAGCTCGACCGGCTCATTCAGCGGAATAAAAATCGTTTGCTGTGCGGCAATATTCTGATAGTCGCAGCTGAATTTCGAGTACGACAGGCCGTGCCGGCATTCGTACTTTGCTTTTTTTAAATCTTTTGCAACAGGCTGCCACGAGATGCTCCAGTACTCGCCGGTGTCGTCATCGCGCAGATACACATAATGGCCCGGCCGTTCAATCGGCGCATTGGGGCGAAAGCGCGTAATGCGGTGATACTGCGGTGATTTGTAAAAGACATATCCGCCCGCAGTCTGGCTTAGAACAGCGCACATATCGTTCACG
>DAMDEB010000176.1:0-7301 GCA_032090075.1 Caproiciproducens sp. | reverse complement strand
TTCTGCAAAAAGCTTTAAATCATCAGGTGTCTTGATTTCGCTCATACCGACACCTTCCAGAATATCCTGTCTTACACAAACCATTTGGAACATGCCAGAAGACGGAGTATTTGTAGAGGGAATGCCATAGGTAACGCCGTTTATCTTGCCGCCCTTAATGTGGTCCATTGGCAAAACCTTGAGCATATCCTGACCATACTTTTTGATCAGGTCATCTAAAGGCATACATTGCTTCTTATTGACCATTGTTGAAAGGTCCGGCAATCCGTCCCAATATAGGTCGACTGACTCTTTTGCGGCTAACATAATATCTTTTTGTTCCCAGTATTGATCCCAAGGAACAAAGGTAACCTTGACTTTTAAATTCAAATCTTTCTTCATGGTTTCAGCAAAGTCTTTGCTTAAAAACTCTGTCATTCTGTCCGATTCATCACCAGGGTATAAAATGTTCAATTCCGATACAGTGCCTTCCTTTGCGGAGTTGCCAGTTGAGGTTGCGGTACCGTTTGCAGGGCCGCCACAACCGCCTAATAGTCCAGCCACCATGGCGCAGGATAAGAGTGTCGCTATGATTTTACGTGTTTTCATGTTATCCCCCTTATTTTTTAGGATTTGTACTTTCAAATCCTTTTTGGCATTAAATAATTTACCTAAAATATTTTGTCTTTACTCCTTGACAGCCCCTGTCATAATACCGTCGACAAAATACTTCTGTAGAAAAGGATAAAGAAATATAATCGGGCCAATGGTAATTACCGTAACTGCCATTTTCACTGTTTCCGCAGGGAGTCTGATTGCTGTCGCCCCCGAAGGAACGCGCCCTGAGCTTATCGCATTAACATTAGACAATATTGTATACAAGTAATACTGAAGTGGGAATTTATCTTTATCATTAATAAAAATCAATGCGTTCCACCAATCATTCCAGTATTGTAACGCATACATTAACCCAACGGTGAGTAAGGCGGTTTTAGAAAGCGGAATCGCGATTTTCCAAAAAATTTGTAAATATTTCGCACCATCAATTCGTGCAGCTTCGTATAATGACACCGGAATGCTGTTGAAGTAGGTTCGCATTAAAAACATATTCCAAACACTTAACATTGAAGGTAAAATTAAGCTGGCAATTGAATTCTTTAATCCATAATAATTAACGCATACAATATACCAAGGGATTAATCCGGCTGAAAAAATAATTGTAAAGTTACAAATGAAAGCAATTTTATTGCGATATTTTAATTTCTTAATTGAAAGAGAAAAAGCCATCAAGCTGGTAACCAACAAGGAGCCGACGGTACCGATAACAGTCACAAAAGTAGTTACACCATATGACTTCAAAATTTTATTTCCGCTGCTTGCAAATATATATTTATAGGTATCAAATGTAAATTTCTGTGGGATAACAGAATATCCATGTTTCACAATTTGTGTTTCGCTGGAAAGTGAAACACTCAGTGTTAATATCAGTGGATACAAACAAATACAGGAAAAAACTGCAATAAAGGAATACGCTATTATTTTCATCATTTTATCGCTTACGCTTCTCTTCATTTAAAACAATCCCTCGCCTTCATTAATTTTTTTAGCTCCCATATTGGCAAGAGTAACTAAAATCAGCCCCATTACCGACTGCATTAGCCCAATGGCTGTTGAATAAGAAAATCCAAGTGTCCTCATTGCCTGATATACATAAGTATCAATAACACTTACTGAATCAACCAGCACAGGATTGTTTCCGACTATACCATAGACCATTCCGAAGTCTCCGTAGAAAATGCGTCCTACGCTCATCAGAGTAAGCACGACTGCGGTTGGTTTTAATAATGGAATTGTAATGTGCAATATTTGCTGAAACCTGTTTGCGCCATCTATCGATGCCGCCTCATATAACGCTGTGTCGAAATTTGTCATAGCTGCTAAATATATAATTGAGCTATACCCGCTCCATTTCCAAACACTTGCAACAATTAAAATGCCTTTCCAATATTTAGGTTCAGCATACCAGCGAATTGTCTCTTGTCCGAAGGATTTTAGCATATTGTTAACAACACCGATGTCCGTTGAAAACAATCCATATATGATTGCGCCGACAACTACCCATGATAAAAAATATGGAAAAAACATCATGCTTTGTGTAATCTTTTTAAACGTCTTGTTTCTTATCTCATTCAGAAATATTGCAATTGAAATAGGTATGATTAAGCCTAAAATGATATCGAAAATATTAATAAAAAGGGTATTATAAATAACCCTTCCCGCCATTCCTCCGGAGAAAAAATATTGGAAGTTTTGCAATCCTACAAAAGGACTTCCAAAAATACCGTCTACCGAGTTAAAATCAGTAAATGCCATCCATATTCCTACAAAGGGAATGTAACAAAACATGATTAATAAGATAAGGCCCGGAACACACATTAAATATAATTCTTTGTTCTCGCGCCATTCCTTAACGAACCTGCCTTTTTCTTTAGGAACTTTAACCTTCTGTTTTTCTATACTTTCTTCCATAAGATATCACCCCATCCAAACTGAACATTTAATTTGACTCATTTGGTGCTTGCGGATCTTCGAGCGGATAATAGCCCTCCGGGTAATAATCATCCCAAATATGAAATAAATCATCTCTTTGCATGGTATCCACTTCAACTGTGCCAACCTCATAAAAACCATGATTGCTATTATTTTTTATATCAATCCGAATTGGTTCATTATTTTCAAAAAACAAGCCGACCGCAACTGTATACTGTCCCAATTTCATAGCGGGCAGCTTTACGATTTCATTATGTGTGATATCGCCTAACCCCCATGTCTCCGTGTCTGCATGTAGTGGAAAACTATAACTTAGACCATCTTGAAATAACAATAAACTTAAATGAAACTTTTTATAACACAATGAAGTACCTGTATTTACAAACCAGAAGCGCAGCGGCAAAGCACCATTATCGGAAATTGCTTTTGGATAAGTCAGCCTTCTTAAAGAAAAGTTAAAGCCCAAATCCAGTAAATGATTAGAAAATGCAGCATGCCAACGCAAAGCTTCCTGATAAGCATAAGCATCTGATTGCTCATTGGCTGATTGAACCAGTACCGGATTCCTTTCCCACACAAACTGTAAATTTTGCCTTGCGAACAGCTCGCAGCATTCCATGCGATTTTCAGAATCGAGTTTGACAAGCAGCCCAAAGTCTATGCTCTGACTTTTCAAATAGCTTATTGCGGCTTGATCTTGTAAATTTACGAACAGTTTCGTTTTTGTGAAGGCAATATGATATGCGTCTATTTCTTCGGCGTTATTTTGTATTGTAGAAATGACAGCTCCCGTCAAACGTTCATCGCCATCATACCGGCTTCCGATTTTGATGATCAGGTTTGCATAAAAAGTGCTTACATTACTCATTGCCCACGCCGGCGGTGTAGGGTCAATAACCAATACCGGGTTGAAGGCGTTTTCTAAAGCCTTTTCAATTGACGATAATTCAAATCGACCGCGTTCCGGTTCTACTTCTGTCCAAGGAACATTCAGGAAAAAAAAACTGTCCTCGCCCCAAATTATTTGGATGTCTATCCAATGGTTCAGGACGTATTTTATAGGTTTTGTATTTTTCAAAGTTTTCAAGAGAATATTTACCCACAGCTTACTTCCTTCCTATTTTAAATGGCTGTCAACAGTCTTCTTAAAATGTTCTATATCCTCGCTGGTAAGATAAGGCGCTTCGCCCATTTTATCTACTTCTTCAGCAAGTACTACCATACTTAAGGTATTAAAGCGCGCCCCTGTTTTCATATAAGCGGCTGCCGCCTTTTGCAAAGATGTTTTTAACTCAATTTTTGTCGGATCCGCTTTCTCATCACCAAATGCTTCATATCGAAGCATACTGTCACCCTCATCAATGGGGTACTTGTACAATTGATTTTGAACCTTAATAATATTGCTGGTTACGTTATCTAAAATCAAAGATAAACGAGTATCATAAAGCCAACTTTCGCTCCAAAATCCCTTGATGAGAAATTCCGGGAAATATGTATTGTAAAATTCCAACGCAAGATTCATCGATGATTTTAACCTTTCCGGAATATATCCGGGGCCGGATGGAATGTGAAGTGCCAATAAGGTATCTCCGTCTTTCAAAGCCACTTGCCATTCATTTTTGTTGATTGTAATTGGTTCTCTTTCAACAAACCCCATTGGATTGATCTGGTTCGCTTTTATGATAAGATCGTTTTCTTCCCAAATTGAAATAAATTTTCCTGCTTCATCAAAGACGTTATTGATCCCATTTATCTGGCCGTCTCTGCGGAACTCTTCCCCTTTATGCCTTAGCGCGACGACCTTATTTGTTTTCCTGTTACGGTACATTGTGAAGTTATCGCAAAACTTATAAGGAATAAAATAAAACCGATCTAATAAAAAGATGGAACAAGTATAAAAATTCATATCCCAGGGAAAATCCCCCACCTCTACCGTTCCATTTGCTATAAATTTCTCGAACTGAGGCTTCATCGGGCTATAGGGTATATCATCGTAGTATGAATGTGGGACACCGCGTTTTTCTAATTTTTTTATGGATGGCGTTACGCAGGCCACCAGCAAAATTAAAGAATAATATTCAGAAAAATTCTTCATGCATTTTGGAATTAAATTGTTATAATTATCAATGTCGCAGCGGTTGCGCGCCGAACACATATCCCAAATCAAGAATTTTGTAAAACAGAATAACTTTTCGTCTGTTTCCACTGCTTCAACGCCCTTCGTAAAGAGCTCTTTTTTATCTTTTGGGAGATTGAATTTCACATAAATCTTTCCCAAAAAATCACGGTCAATTAAAAATTCTTGGCTTACCGGCTGATAATTTTGATAAATATTTTCCAATCCTTCCGGCAAATTTTCAAAGCCACAATACTCAACTAAGTCAGCGTACTGCAATTTATTCTTTATCATAATAATTACCTCTTATACAATGATTATCTTACCCATTGGGTAGTAACCGTCTTTTTTTCCTTTTATAGCAAGATTAATAGTATCGATTTCCTTTAAAGGTGTTTCAATTCCGATTTCTAAGGTATACTCGCCTTTCTCAATATTGGAACTTATTTGAAAGTTTTCTTCCCAAAGAATGTCCATATCAGGTAACCATTTGCGAATGTCCTCTTTGCTTATAAAGCGATAAACCGTCTCATTCCCAACTAATCTCACTACCAACGGAGACGAAACTGAACTGCCGCATTATGGAAGCTGGACAAAGATTAATCATCCTACTCCTAACTTTCATTTACCAGAATTCTTTGGAACTTTGGAAATGAGTTAAGAAGACCTGCCCTACGGATAATCATTGGTTTTCTGTCGCAGCTGTCTTTCTATGTAATCAGCTCATTTATCGCTTATACCGATGCGGCGAGAACGACCTGCAGAAACATCAGTTGTGCTAAAATAAAAATATAAACAGTATGGGAGGAGATATAAAATGCGCATAGAAAATTGTGACACTTTTGCACAAAACAGTTTATTATCTGATGCTGGGAAAACCGGGAATGTACCCTTGCCTAATTATAACGATTTTAACTTTAATACGAAGAAAGCTCCTGCCAAAAGCGATGAAAAATACAGGCAGGCTATCATAGAGCAGGCAAAAAAGGACCAGTCTGCCGGAAAATTTCAGTCGGAATCTGCTGGATTTAGAAACTTGGTAAAAAGTTATGTCTCTTCTGTTTCTCCGGATAGAAAGAATATTATCACACAGGGATTAACAGCAATATTCAAAAATAAAAATCCACAACCAAAAACACTTAACTTAATAGACTATTTGCTTGGCAGCGTTAAATATTGTAAAGAAGCAGCAGATGTGTCTTATGCTGAATTTTGCGACAGCAATGGGGAAATGGTAGCCAGTTACTCAAATGGCAAATGGATTTCATATGGAACGAAGGCCGAAAATGCTCGTGAATCGGAGCTTTGGGGCATATATAATGAGGCGTGGAATAATGCCGCAAGAGCAAGTCAAGGAAACAGTTATGCAGCAAGTACAGACACTATCACAACTTCGCTTGATCAATCCGTTTAGTCTGACATAGCCCGTACACCATTGTGCAGAGAGAGGAACGAAAAAGCATGAAAAATGACGACATCTTAGCAGTAAATAATCTGCTCCTGTGCAAATCGGATTTTATGGAATTTGAGAAGGCAATTAGGAAAAAGTCGGCAAAAACAGCTTTTATTATTGTAATTATTTGTGTAGCGGTTATCTATGTGGCTGCTATTGTATCAGCCCTGCTGAAAATCCGCCTTGTGTCTGAATCGCTATTGTTCTTGATGACTTTTTGTTTGGTAATCTCCATTTTCACGTATGTTATGTTTCCGCATTGGCTTGGTGGAATACGCTATAAGCAGTATTGCATGACTCACAACAGTACCGGGAGAATGATCTTTTATTTGGATCGTTTTGGGACAATGGTCGGTGAAGAAACAGTTCAAACACTTTTTTATACAGACATTAAGCGAACTGTTCAAACAGACAATCTTTATATAATTGAATTCTCCAATAAAGTGTATACCATCGTACGAAAAAACGGATTTTCCGAAGGATGCCTTGAAGCCGTTCAAAATCAGCTAAACAAATAAAAAGTCAGGAAAAATTATGGTACAAGGTTTTTCTTTCTACATTTGGGTAGATTTCCAATGCTATTCCGCCATCTATAACTGCCCATACCGTATAACCTTATTCTTTCACTATAGCAGACAGCCGAACGAGTTAACTCGTTCGGCTGTCTCTTTTTCTATTTAATTAGGAATAAATTTATTGATCGGCATTCTTCATGATATAGCGGGTATATTCTTTCTGTTCCTCCGTTTGTTCCGTGTCACATAACATTGCTCCCGCAGCCCACATCAACACTGGCTTTAGGACATCGCTAATGCGTGCTTAGGCACATCTCTCAAGAAGTTATCGTACCATACCTTTCCCGTCTTTCCAACGGGTGGTACCTCATGACATGCAGAAACTCCAATAATAAGATTAACGGAAATACATGTTTCAGCCGGCCAAAAGAAAAATCACTCGAACGGGTACACCAGGCCCCACTGATTGCGCACCGTTGTAAGTATCTCCATAACATCGCCGCTCAACGGCAGTGTGGAGTTTTCCTTTTGACCGGCAACACACGCTTCCATATTTATGATTTCGTACAGCAATGCTTTTTCGGTTTTTCCCGCGGTGATTTCCTCTGACCTGCCGTTGTCAGCGTGGTACAGGATGGCCTTCTCCGCACGTGGATAATCGCTGACTTCAATGTAGCCATTTTCTCCC
>DAMDEB010000175.1:5279-7333 GCA_032090075.1 Caproiciproducens sp. | reverse complement strand
GGTGTGTGAGAATGAAAAACTAATATTCTATAAACTTGCTGAAAATGAGCGCACCTATTGCAAAACAGCTACCAGCGGATTTGACAAGCCGGATTGTACTGTCTCCGAAGTAAAAACCGACGGGAAAAATTCCCAGCATGTTGGGGTGATCAACGCTTTCGCCGCCCACATCCTTCATGGAACCCCGCTTGTGGCAGATGGAACGGAGGGAATTAACGGATTGATGCTCTCCAATGCGATGCATCTTTCGAGTTGGCTGCAAAAGCCGGTGGGAAGCCCCTTTGATGAAAATTTGTTTTTAGCGGAGCTGAATAAACGTCGTGCGGGTTCCCGGCTGAAAACAGCCCAGAATATCTGTTTTGATGCAGCCGGCAGCTATGGAACAAATGTGGAGAAAACCGGTGAGGAAGAGTGATGCGGGCAGCGATTGTGGGGTGCGGGGGAATCGCACAGGTGCACGCCAAAGTGCTGAGCAATCTTGAAAACGTCATACTGGTTGCCTGTGCGGATACTAAGTATGAGCGAGCGCTGGCACTGGCGAATCTTTATGGCGCAAGGGCATATGACAGTCTGGAGGAAATGCTGGAAAAGGAACAGATAGACGTGTTGCACATCTGCACACCGCACTGCATGCACGCGCCCATGGCGGTGCAGGCGGCCGAGCGTGGGATTCATGTTTTCATGGAGAAACCACTCGCCATCAACCGGGAACAGCTTGCGCAGCTTTCTGCCCTCGGGGAACAGGTGCGTATCGGCGTATGTTTCCAAAATCGGTACAACCAAAATGTAAAATATGTAAAAGGTCTCATTGATTCCGGACGCACAGGGCAAATTATTGGTGCACGGGCTTTTGTCACATGGTGCAGGAACAAGGATTATTACGAAAACAGCGACTGGCGCGGAAGATTTACCACCGAGGGGGGCGGCGCTCTGATCAACCAGTCCATCCATACATTGGATTTAGTAACGGAATTTTTGGGCAGTCCTTCCTTCGTAGAGTCTCACGCGGCAAACCATCATCTGAAAGACAACATTGAGGTTGAGGACACGCTTGAAGCGTACATTGACTTTCACAGCTGCCCGGCAGTATTCTACGCTACTACTGCCTACAGCGGCAATGCACCGGTGCTGATTGAACTTTGCTGTGAACATGTTACCATTCGTATGGAGGATATGGAGATTTCCTGCCAATGGAAAGACGGAAGAAAAGAACATATATCTTTTGAGCAGCAAGCTGCTCTGGGCAAAAATTATTGGGGCAGTGGCCACAGCGCAATCATTCATGACTTTTATGACTGCGTGGAAACAGGCCGGCATTTTCCCATTGGTATTTCGGAGGCTTACACGACAATGGATTTGGTGTTTAAAATTTATGAATCTTCCCGTGAAAACAGAGTAATTTATTTTTAAACCTTATTCGGCTGTATCGCCGCCATTTCCGCTAAGGGTACGCCGATCTCTCCTGCTGAGACTTACCCCAACAGATTATTTTCATCAATTAAATCAGCAATTCCCGAATGGATAAAAAAGGAGAATAAAAAATGGAACTGCCATTTCAGATCGATTTAAAGGAAAAAGTTGTGGTTGTAACCGGCGCGGGCGGCGTCCTGTGCGGAATGTTCAGCAAAGCAATTGCAGCCTGCGGTGCCAAAGTGGCGCTTGTGGACAGAAACCTGGCATCCGTGGAAACATGCGCTGAGGAAATTACCGCTGAAGGCGGTATTGCCAAGGCTTATTATGCAGATGTGCTGGACCGGGATGTGCTGGAAAAGGTGCATGAGGCCATACTCGCCGATTTGGGACCGTGCAGTATTCTTGTTAACGGTGCAGGCGGCAATAATTCCCGCGCTACCACTACAAACGATTATTATCAGAGCGGTGACATGGAAAGTGACATTACCACATTTTTTAATTTGGATTCCAAAGGTGTAGAATTTGTTTTTAATTTAAACTTTTTGGGTACTTTGATTCCGACGCAGGTTTTTGCGCAGGATATGCTGGGCAATCAGGCGGCATCTATTATTAACATTTCTTCCATGAACGCGTTTCCTCCG
>DAMDEB010000175.1:0-5269 GCA_032090075.1 Caproiciproducens sp. | reverse complement strand
ATTTCACACAATGGCTGGCTGTTCATTTCTCAAAGGAGCATATTCGTGTAAATGCGATTGCCCCCGGTTTTTTCTCTACCAAACAAAATCAAGCTCTTTTATTTAATTCCGACGGTACTCCGTCCGAACGGACTGCAAAAATTCTCGCGGCCACCCCTATGGGGCGCTTTGGCCATCCTGAAGAGTTGATCGGCGCATTGCTGTTCTTGCTTTCTGAGGAAGCGTCCGGCTTTATTACCGGTACTGTATTGCCGGTAGACGGAGGTTTCAGCGCTTACTCCGGAGTATGATGCGAAGCAATAAGTCTTGAAGAAATCATGCAGATATTGAAAGGATGCTTTTCCATGAACCAAACTTTGGAAAAAATAAAAGTAATCGGCATTGTTCCGGTCGTGAAGATCAGCAATACGGAAGATGCGCTTCCGCTGGCACAGGCGCTTTGCAATGGAGGACTGCCGTGTGCAGAAATCACCTTCCGCACATCCGCCGCCGCCGAAAGTATCCGTAGAATCAAAGCTGGATTTCCGGAAATGATTGTGGGCGCGGGAACCGTTTTAACGCCGGAACAAGTTGATGAAGCCCTTGATGCCGGCGCTGAATTTATTGTCAGCCCGGGGCTGAATTCCAAGGTCGTTGGGCATTGTCGTGATAGGGGCACTGTTATTATTCCGGGCTGTTCCAATCCAAGCGATGTGGAACAGGCGTTGGAATTCGGCCTGAACGTAGTGAAATTTTTCCCTGCAGAAGCGGCAGGAGGCCTAAAAATGATTCAGGCTTTGTCTGCTCCATATAACAATATTGCATTCATGCCAACAGGAGGCATTACTCCGGAGAATATTTCAGCTTATTTGGCAAATTCGCATGTTTTGGCCTGCGGAGGAAGCTGGATGGTAAAAGAATCCCTGATTGAAACAGGAAGATTCAATGAAATTGAATCATTAACAAAAAATGCGGTCGAAACGATGCTGAATTTCCACCTAAAGCAAATTGCAGTCAGCATAGAGAGTGGGACGGAAGCACAGGAAACTGCCGATACACTTTGCAAAATGTTTGGTTGCACTAAAATTGAAAATAAGAATTCAGTTATTGTAGGAAATATGGAACAGTTGGACGCTGCTGAATCTGGAATATTGGGTTGTTTAACCGTTGAAACAAATAGCCTTCCGCGTGCGGTGGAATATCTGAAAAGAAAAGGATTTGATGTTGACGAAAAAAGCAGTAATTTACAGACTGTAACTCTAAAAAAAAGGATTGCAGGCTTCAATTTGCGCCTGTTACAGAAATAAGGAAGTGCATTAGGATATGAATAAGTGCTATGATGTTGTAACACTTGGCGAACTGCTTCTTCGATTGGACTCGTCAGATTCAGAGCCGCTTTCCCGTGGCATGACGTTGAAAAAATACGCTGGCGGAGCGGAACTGAATGTTGCTGCTGGTGTTTCTGCCCTCGGCTTGAAAACAGCTGTGATATCCCGGATTCCGGAAAATCCGCTGGGAGAGTTTGTGCGCGGTCAAGCCGTTCGCCTGGGTGTGTCGGATGAAGGATTTATCCTTGACCATACTCCGGAAGCGCGTCTTGGAGTATATTACAGCCAAAGCGGAGTAGCGCCTCGCAAACCAACTGTGATTTGCGATCGCGCGGCATCTTCATTCACCGGGATTCAGGCAGATGAACTGCCGATGGAACTGCTGGACAGCGCGCGCCTGTTTCACACAACGGGTATTACATTGGCTCTTGGCGCCAATGTCAGGGAAACAGCCGCAAGCTGCATGAAAAGATGCAAAGAACAAGGTGTGCTTGTTTCATTCGATGTAAATTACCGCGAGACGCTGTGGAGCGAACAAAGTGCAAGAAAGGCCATTGAAGAGATTTTGCCCTATGTCGATATTTTGTTTGTCTCCGAAGAAACCAGCCGACGTATGTTTGGAAAAACCGGAATGCTTGCCGAAATCCAGCACAGTTTTTGCAGTGAATACGGAATTTCTGCGGTGCTTTCAACGGAGCGAAAGATTATTAGCCCTTCGGAACAATGCTTCGGTTCTTCTGCATACAATGCAAAAACCGAGCAAGTATTCCGGGAGCCGCCATATGAGCACATTCAGGTGTTAGACAGAATAGGAAGCGGCGACGCTTTTGTTGCAGGCGCGCTTTTTAGCTTGCTTAAATATGACAGCCTGGCAGAGGCTATCAGGATTGGGAATGCTATGGCGGCGGTCAAAAGCACGGTTCATGGGGATTTGCCAGAAACGGGTTTGACTCAAATCCAAAAGATTACAGATATCCACAATGCTACAGACGTACAAAGCGAAATGAACCGTTGACTATAAATGACAGCAGTTTAACAAAGCAGTCTGATTGTCGACTATGTTAATAACGATGATTATCAGGGAAGCAATGACTTGTTAAGAACGTACAGAAACATCTGCTATCATGATGTTTGAATTTATTTACTGTTGGAGGAATTATAAAATGAAACTATCTTTCAGATGGTACGGGAATGACGATCTGGTAAGCCTTGAGAATATTCGTCAAATACCCAACATACACGGCATTGTTACCGCAGTTTATGATGTTCCCGTTGGTGAAGTTTGGAGTCGAGAAAGTATTAGGAGCTTAAAAACAGAGGTTGAAAGCAACGAACTCAAATTTGAAGTCGTTGAAAGCGTTCCCGTTCACGAGGACATTAAGCTTGGAAAACCCAGCAGAGGAAAATACATTGAAAACTACAAGGTAAACATCCGCAGGCTTGGTGAAGCCGGCATCAAATGTATCTGCTACAACTTTATGCCTGTGTTTGACTGGACAAGAACACAGCTGGACAAGCGCCTTCCGGACGGATCGACCGCGCTGGCATATGATGTGGAACAGCTGAAAAAGATGGATCCTCTCACCGGTGAACTCTCATTGCCGGGCTGGGACGCAAGCTATCAAAAAGAGGATCTGAAGAAGCTTTTTGGAGAATACTCAAAGATAGACGAAGAACAGCTTTGGATGAACCTGCAATATTTTTTGGAACAAATTATTCCTGTTGCAGAGGAATGCGATGTCAAAATGGCAATTCATCCCGACGATCCGCCCTTCCCAATTTTCGGTCTGCCAAGAATTATTACCTGTGAGAGAAACCTTGATCGCTTTCTAAAGCTGGTTGACAGCAAATATAACGGTCTTACGCTATGCACAGGTTCGCTTGGCTGTGTAAAAACGAATGACATGGTTAAGCTAACAAAAAAATATGCTTCACAAGGAAGAATCCATTTTATGCATATCCGCAATGTTAAAATTTTGGACGATGGCAGTTTTGAGGAGTCTGCGCACTTTTCTTCGTGCGGCTCCCTCGACATTGTTGCGATTGTAAAAGCATTATATGATAATCATTTCGATGGCTACATCCGACCGGATCATGGAAGAACAATTTGGGGTGAAACGGGCAGACCAGGGTACGGCCTTTATGATCGCGCACTTGGTGCTTCGTATATTAATGGAATTTGGGAAACACTGTCAAAATTAGAAAAATAATGGTTATCCTGTCTGTTGCAGGGATGTTAAAACCTGCAGCAGACGTATTATCCACTGCGGGCTGTGACTGAATTAATCTTTACAACCTATACAATGAAATAAACAGGAAATTTAGAGATATATTGTTCTTTGTGTAAGAAATTTTTTGAGGGAGTGATGGCTACAACTAAAATGACTCAATAACGGAGGAAGATAACAAATTAATAACGCGATAAGTGCAAAACTGTTAAAAGACAGCGGCGCAAAGCCATAGGGTCTAAGGTGCTGCTTATAGCGGCACTAAGACAGCCTGGTTACCGAACGGATTAGCTCAATTATTGTCGCCACAATGTTAGGGATCGCTTCACCCCTTTGTATGTATGGGACAGTTCCACTGATTGCGGCGCTTGGAAAAAAACAAGTACCGCAATCGGCCCTCGTAGCTTTTTGATAAGTTCTATCCTGCTGAACCCTAATCCTTTTTTAATGAGTTTTGCTCTTGGGGCACCGGTAGCGTTCCTCCGTTTGGCGCTTTGTGGAATTGCGGGAATATTGGCTGGAGCACTGACACAGATATTTTTTAGAAACAAGAGTATATTTAATTTTGAAAAATTTCTAACGGATACCGTGTGCAAAAAAAGACTTACTTTCGAGATTTAGCAAAAGCCATTCGCATCACAGGCCCCTATTTTCTCATAGGCATTGTGCTGACTGCACTTTTCGACCAGTATATTCCGAAAGAATGGATAGAGTCTTTGTTTGGCAGGAACCGTGGCCTCGGTGTTCTGCTATCTGTGTGTCTCTCTGTCCCTCTCTATGCTTGCGGGGGCGGTATGATTCCATTAATGAGGGCATGGATGCAGGCAGGAATGGACATGGGAAGCGTGGCGGCATTTGTAATTGGCGGCCCAGCGACAAAAATTACAAATTTGGGTGCAGTTAAAATAATTCTTGGGACACGCAATTTTTTGCTCTATCTTGGATATACCCTGTTATTTGCATTTATTTCTGGCTTTGTAATCAATCTTCTAATATTGCATACAAGAAAGTGACTGTTCTAATAAAAAAGGAGTATTATATGCATCGACAATGGCTAAAAGTGAAGAAATAAGCCTCCGGCCAGGGACGTTGTTCCCTGAAAACCGCAAAGAAAGGATAAAACCAAGACCTACAAATAAATAGAGTTAAGGGCAAACCTGTCGAAAGGCAGGGACGCAAAGCTGTAGGATCTAAGACGCTTCAAAAAGCGTTATGATAGCTTGGTTGCCAAACGTTGCATGAAGCCTGCCCCCCTTCGGGGCAGGCTTCTGTGCTTATATGCTGCAACTTTTGATCGATATCTCTCAGGCACCTGGCTTTTGCCGCCTTTTGCTCTCGGTGAAAGGGGTACCTGTTATGAGTTACACATCCATCCAATATTATTTGGCCCGTCGGAGATGGGAATAAAGATGGCGCTAATGTTACATACGAAGTCCTAAAATTTAATAAATTAAAAAAGTCAGCAGTTTGCTACATGCAAACTGCTGGCTTTTTTTATTCGACAAATAAACAAGGGTTCCGACTTCCATCTTTTTCCTTTTATCTTTTTCGACTGACAAAAACCCCTTTTATTTTTCCTCGCTGCCGTTCCCCTCCGCTTGTTCTTCATTTCCAGATTTGAAAAATCATGAAATGGAGGACAAGCCGTAAGCTCACTGGCGCAGGGCGAGTCCGAAAGCATCTCCACCAACAACAAATGGGCCGCCGTGAAACGCTTTCAGGACGGCACCTTCA
>DAMDEB010000174.1:5407-7399 GCA_032090075.1 Caproiciproducens sp. | reverse complement strand
GCTGCATTTCAAAGCGTAATGCAGCAAGTTACTGAAAGTATCGGAGTACAATTCGCGAATTTCCTACTTCGCCTTCTTCCTGCATTTCTAACAGGCAGTTATCTATTTGGATTGCTTTATGGCAACCTTCAAAAAAGGCGAGTGGATACGATTACCGCAGAAAAGGCTGCGAACTTCTCACAGAGGTGTAAAAAGCTTCCCGCTGCTGCCTCAATTACCGCATTATGCCTGTTGTGCGGGGTGTATCTGTTTTTCTTTGGCACACAAACCGCCAGCCTGTTTTCTGCTTTTTCTAATCAACGTCCGGATGGAATTACTTACGCGGAATATGCGAGGCGCGGCTTTTTTGAATTGTGCAAGGTCGCCTTTATCAATCTTGGCGTGATAATGGTATCGTCCGTTTTTACAGTGAGAAATGGCCGTGATCAGCACATAGCGCTGCGTATTGTCAATGTGGTTCTTTCAGTGGAAACGCTGCTGTTGATTGCAACGGCAATCAGCAAAATGATTATGTATATCGACCGTTACGGCCTGACGCAAAAAAGGGTATATACCAGTTGGTTTATGGTATTGTTGTTTATCGTTTTTGTATGCTGATTGTTTCTCAATTTAAAAGAATTAATTTAACGAAAAGTATTGTTGTAGCCTTTTCCGTTTGCTTTATGCTTTTGTGTTATTCAAATGTGGACGGCATTATTGTTAAATATAACATTAACCGTTACCAGAACGGAACACTGCAAACGATAGATGTAGACATGATGTATAACACACCGGACGCATCAAAGCCTTATGCGCTGGAACTGTATCATCATACCGAAGACCTGCAGCTAAAAGCAGAATTAAAAGAATTTTTACAGTGACAGGATGAAAATATCCAACCATTTCAGGAAATGAATTTGCAGCAGCTTTTGGCACACCGCCTTGATGTACAATAAATTAACCGCTCATTACTCCGCAGGACATATCCTGTGGAGTAATTTTTTTGTTCTAACGCGGTCAAGTTGTCCATAAATATGTTAATGAAAGAGAGGACAAGTAAATGGATAATTACAGTGACCCCAGATTCGATTCAGCGGCGAAAGCTGTTTGCGAACGAATCGGTAAATATTTTAAGATTTTGCCGCGTGACATAAAAAATCAGACCCAGGAGCTGAGGCTACGCGTGAACAAACCTGTCTCAATTTGCTGCACAGGCGGAATATACTTTTTGAATCACAGCGGAAGGCTCGTTTGTTACCCGGATGGCGACACAATGATTGCCAATAAAGGTGATGTTGAGGAGTGCTTTCGTAATATTTGCAGTTATTCAATTTACAGCCATCAAAACGAGATTAAAAACGGCTTTATTACGCTTAGCGGCGGGCACCGGGTCGGCATTAGCGGAACCGCGGTGTTTCACAATGGTGAAATTACCGGCATGCGTGATATTTCATCCATCAATATCAGAATTGCGCGTGAAATTACCGGCTCTGCCAACGAACTGTTTCATGCTTTAAATAATGATATATCGGGAGGACTGCTGATCGCCGGCGCACCCGCAAGTGGAAAAACAACAATTCTAAGGGACATTGCACGGCAACTGTCAAATGGTACCTGCGGAGATATGAAAAAGGTCGCAGTGATAGATGAACGCGGTGAACTGGCGGGTACCTACATGGGCGTGCCTCAGAATGACCTGGGCATTTGCAGTGACGTGCTCGATGGTTACCCAAAGGCGGAGGGAATTATGCAGGCAATTCGTTCGCTTTCTCCGGAATTCATTATTTGCGACGAACTTGGCGGCAGCGACGAAGTAAGCGCAGTGAAACAAGGCCTAAACGCAGGCGTCAGCATGATTTCAAGTATTCACGCGGGAAGTATCGAAGAACTCATGATGAGAAAGCAAGCGGTATCACTGCTCAAAACGGGGGCATTCGGCTGCGTTGCCATGCTTAACGGGCACGCCGAACCGGGAAAAATTACAGGAATTTACAAGGCGGGTGATTTGCTTGC
>DAMDEB010000174.1:3719-5397 GCA_032090075.1 Caproiciproducens sp. | reverse complement strand
AAGCATGGCGAGAATTTGGAATTCTTGCGGCTGTGCGGTGAAAACTGCCGGGAGGGCTGCAGTTTTATAACCGCATGGAAATCCGGTGTTAATGCCGGTGCCAAGGGAAAAGGTTTCAATGAAAAGGATATTATACTTCTACATGATTTTGGCAGCGAATTTGGTGCGAGCGATACTGACGGACAGCTGTCACACTGTTCGATGTATTATGAACTGGTATCAGATAGACTGAAAAACGCAAGAGAAGAAAAAACACGCAAATCAAAGCTTTACCAGATGCTTGGCGTATTTTCCGGGATGGCGGCGGCACTTCTGTTATGCTGAAAACGGAGGAATTGAAATGGACGTGGATCTGATTTTTAAAATAGCCGCAATTGGCATCATTGTTGCGGTGTTGAACCAATTGTTGATTCGATCAGGGCGCGAGGAGCAGGCGATGATGACAACATTGGCAGGCCTCATTGTAGTTCTTATGATGATTATTCAGCAAATAGATATATTGTTTAAATCTATTAAGTCGATATTCGGTTTATAAGCCATGAACATAATTGCAATAGCGGGAATCGCTATCATTACAGCAATTTTAGCAGTGATGCTCAAACGCTATCATCAGGAATATTCCATTATTATCAGCATTGCTGCCGGTATTCTTATTCTATTTCAGATATTTGCCAACATCATGCCGGCAATCCAGCAGATTAATACGCTGCTTTCATCAGCCGGTCTTACCGCCGATTATGCGGCAATTTTGTTTAAATCACTGGGAATTTGTTTTTTGGCACAGTTTGCCGCGGATTCCTGCCGTGACGCGGGTGAAAGTGCGCTTGCATCAAAAGTTGAATTTGCCGGGAAAATCGCGATTGTTGTTCTGTCGCTGCCTCTGTTCGAGCGTATTGCGAGTACGGCGGTCGGCCTGATTGGTGGATAAAAATGAAGAAAATAATATGTTTTTTTGCACTGACTATTATTGTGCTGACTTTATCAATGAACGCTTATGCCGCAGAGAAACAAGTGGATTATTACAGTCAGCAGTTTGAGCAAAGCGGAGCGCAGAACCTGACAGATGATCTTCCGAGTGATACACGAAAAGCGCTTGAAAATCTGGGGATTCAAGATACAAATTGGAAGAACATCACTTCGATTACACCACAGGGAATTTTTCAGCAAATTATATCCGTTGCAGGGGGAAAGACTGGCACACCGCTTAAGGCGGCAGCTTCAGTGATTGCGGTTATGCTTTTGTGTGCACTGATGAACGGAATGAAGCTGTCCTTCGGAGAAAAATCAATGGGCGGGGTAATCGGTATGGTTGCTACCCTTTGCATTTGCACTATTGTGATTAATCCTATTGTTTCCTGTATTGCGGATGCAGCAGGTATTATCAAGGCGGCGGCCGGTTTCTTGCTCGCTTGTGTGCCGGTAATAGCCGGAATCATGATTGCCGCCGGGCAGCCAGCCTCGGCGGGTTCGTACAATCTTTTAATGATGGCGGCCGGGAACGTCATATCACTATTGTCGGCAAATATATTAGTGCCGATTATGAATATATTTTTAGCGCTTTCCGTTGTATCTGCCGTATCACCGAATACGAACCTTGATGGACTATGCCAAGCATTTAGCAAAGTTGCAAAGTGGATCATGGGGTTTTGCATGACCTTTTTTACAGGGCTTCTTACCA
>DAMDEB010000174.1:477-3709 GCA_032090075.1 Caproiciproducens sp. | reverse complement strand
CGCTTTGGACAGTACCGGAACCCGCGCGGCACGATTTGTTGTCAGTAGTTTTGTACCCGTGGTCGGTAACGCTTTAGGCGAGGCTCTTCACACCATCAACGGTTGTGTAAAAATGCTCAAATCCGGCGTGAGTGCGTTTGGGCTGCTCGCCGGAATTTTTATTTTTCTTCCGATTCTGATTGAATGTGTGATGTGGTTGATTACTCTTTATATTTGCGCGGGCATCGGAGATATCTTTGAATTAAAAGAGATTACTTCCTTATTAAGGGCTTCCAGTAATGTAATTGAAACGCTGCTTGGTATTGTTTTCTGCTGCATGACAATCTTAACTGTCTCAACGGTCATTATGCTGATTATTGGAGGTGTGTCATGAGTGGAGTAAGGGAATGGTCAACGGCTATCTGTATGGCTGCGCTCGTTGCCGCAATGCTGCAAAGCCTTGTGCCAAATGGGTCTATGGAACGCATGGTAAAGTTTGTTATCGGTGCTTTCATTATTTGTGCAATCATTGTACCGCTTACGAAAATTGTTCCACAAATCAGTGTAACCCTTCAGGAAAGCGCCAGTTCACAAGATAATTCCCAGTTTAAGGGCACAGTCGAAAAACAGCTTTCCACAGCAGCACAGGACAGTATTACAAACTTGGTGGTCGCAGAATTAAATAATATGGATATAAAATGTGAAAATGTTAATATGATTATGGATACAAACGAAGATGGCAGCATATCAATTAACAAGGTGGTTGTAATTCTTGCAAAAGGATATGGTGCGGACAGTCAAAAGGCCTCGGCTCATCTTGAAAAGACATTGGGAATTAAAATGGAGGTAACCGCCGATGAAGGTTAAAGATAACGAAATAAAGGAGGAGAAAGAATCCTTCTTTACAAAGCTGGCGGAAAATGAATCATACCGCAAGGTTATCATTATAGCCGGGTTAATCGGAATTGCTTTCATCTTTATTTCAGGATTCTTTAAAGATAATACTGCTTCACCTAAAACCACATCTTCCCAACCCACCGTTACGGCCGAGCAGTATGCCTCACAGCTTGAAAGCAGCATCACGGATATTGTTACAAAGATTCAGGGTGTGGGGACAGCAAAAGTTCTTGTAACGCTTGAGCAAAGCACACAGTATGTTTACGCGACTGAGGAAAAGAAGAGCAACCAAACCACCGAGGATAAATCCGGCAGCTCCACAACGAAAAATGAAGCAAATGACAACACCGAAACCAACTACATACTGGTAAAGGATGCCGACGGTGCACAGCGGGCACTTCCGATAACCGAAGTACAGCCAATCGTAAAGGGCGTGGTCGTTGTCTGTGAGGGCGGCGATAATCCGGTCGTACAGCAAAATGTTATTTCAGCTGTCACTACAGCTCTGAATATCACTACTGTGCGGGTGTGCGTGATAAAAGCACAATAATTTTAAACAGGGGGAATCAATTCTATGACTATGGGAAAGCGTCAGCTTGTTCTTGCGGCTTTGGTTGTAGCGCTCGGTGCGGCAGTCTATTTAAACTGGACGTTCAACAACAATTTGCTGCCTGCGACAAATGCGGCAACTTCAGTTTCCGACCGTGAATACGGTCAGGCACAGCTTGCGGATACTCCGGCTGTTTCAGGGTCATCAAAAGCAACTTCGTCCGCTTCATCTTCTGTTAAGACAAACGCTCCTGTCAGCACGTACTTCAGTGAAGCAATTGTTTCTCGTCAAAAGGCAAGGGACACAGCGACTGAACTTTTGGAAAAAACATTGACCAACGCCAAATCAAGCGATTCTGCGAAAAAAGAAGCTGCATTGCAGTCAGCACTTATTGCCAAAAATGTTATTCAGGAGAACAGCATTGAAAACCTAATTAAGGCAAAAGGCTTTGCAAATTGCATTGTGTTTATTGAGAATTCCGAATGCAGCGTTGTAATTGGAGCCGATAGCTTATCACAGGATAACGCAATTGTTGTCAAAGATATTGTCTCCGGTCAGTCCGGTATCTCGTATGACAAGATAAAAATCATTGCAAATAAATAGCTTGCGTGTTTTTCACATCCATGGCTGTACATTCTATTTTCAGATTCCGCTGCTTCAGATAAACTATTTGATTCTGAAAAAGATTGTGGTATAATGTACCTGTGGACGTTTGAAAATATAATGATCAATGAAAACCCTCCACATCTTAGTGGGGGGTTCTTTTAATTTCAGTTAAAAAATTGCATGAAAATGCGGCTAAAAACGGAGGAAAAAATGAAAAGACGTGAGGCGAGGGAACAGGCTTTTGTCCTGATTTTTGAAAGAAGCATTAACCACGACACAACTGAGCAGATCATTGACGCGGCAGGTTTGTCGAGTGATTTGATTATCGATGATTTTGCTGAGAAAATTGCGGTAGGTGTTGAAGAAAATGAGAGCGTTCTTGACGCGCAGATTGAAAAAAATATCCGCGGATGGACGATGGGCCGCCTTTCAAAGGTTTCTCTGTCCCTTTTGAGACTTGCAATTTATGAAATGATATTTGTTAAGGATATTCCGATCAGTGTTTCAATCAACGAAGCAATTGATCTTGACAAAGTATATGGTGGAGTAGATGATGCGCCGTATGTGAACGGCGTGCTTGGTTCCGTCGCGAAAGAACTCGGTGAGAAA
The DNA here is from genome assembly GCA_032090075.1 of Caproiciproducens sp. GTDB lineage: Bacteria > Bacillota > Clostridia > Oscillospirales > Acutalibacteraceae > Caproiciproducens. Next base: position 1,068 of record DAMDEB010000174.1, on the reverse strand, counting down.
AATCCCGATGAAAAGAATGACTGATATGCTCGGCATCGATACCAGCAATTATACGACCTCAGCGGCACTCTATCAAGACGGAACACTTTGTCAGCAGAAGATGCTTTTGCCCGTAAAACAGGGTGAGCTTGGTCTGCGCCAGAGTGATGCTGTGTTTCACCATGTGCAGCAGCTCCCCACAGTGCTTGAAACGCTGTTTTACGGTAAGACCACGGAAATTGATGCCGTGGGTGTTTCCAGCCGCCCGCGTGACCTTGAGGGCTCGTATATGCCATGCTTTACGGTGGGCCTTGGTACCGCAAAGGCAATTTCTCTGTCGATCGGTGTACCAATGTATACCTTTTCTCATCAGGCGGGGCATATCGCAGCAGCGCTGTATTCTGCGAATCAACTGCAACTGATTCATCAGGAATTCATCGCATTCCATGTTTCCGGCGGTACAACGGAAGCTGTTCTCGTCACACCAAATGGACAAACTGTTTTCAACACGCACATTATTGCGCAGTCGCTTGATCTCAAGGGCGGACAAGCTGTTGATAGAGTGGGCGCAATGCTTGGCCTTGCTTTCCCATCAGGAAAGGCTCTGGAAGA
>DAMDEB010000174.1:0-467 GCA_032090075.1 Caproiciproducens sp. | reverse complement strand
AAGCACAGATATTCAATATAAAATTAAACCGTCTCTCAAAGGAGCGGATTGTTCGTTATCCGGGATTGAGAATCAGTGCAGGGGTATGCTTGATCATGGTAAGCCAAAGGAAGAAATAGCAGCATACTGCCTACAGGCGATTCTATCCGCTCTTGACGCAATGACAGCGGCGCTTTTACAGCAATACGGAAGTTTGCCGCTCTTGTTTGCGGGTGGAGTGATGTCAAACAGCATAATCCGCTATGCGTTGACGAATAAATATGGAGCCTATTTCGCTGCACCGGAGTTTTCGTCGGATAACGCAGCGGGGATTGCTGTTTTAACTGCAATAAAAAGGGGCATAATAGAATGACGGGTTCACCGGTAATACTGAGTATCACGCAATTGAACACCTATATTAAATCCAAGTTCGACGGCGATGAAAACCTCACAAACACGTTTGTTTGCGGTGAAATTTCAAATTTCAC
>DAMDEB010000173.1:1134-7431 GCA_032090075.1 Caproiciproducens sp. | reverse complement strand
CTGTTTACCAAAGACATAAGCAACACCACAATAGTAGTGGGCTTGAGCAGCGGAAAAATGACCTTTGTGTACATGTGGTAGACCCCTGCACCTTCAATTAAAGCAGCCTCAATGGGTGAGGAGGGAATATTTTTTAGGCCTGATAGGAACAAAAGCATATTAAGACCAATGCCCTGCCATGTGCCCATGATAATCATAATAAATGTATTGACATATGGTACCGCCAGCCAATCCCGCATCATATCTTTATAACCGAGCATGGCAAAGATTTGAGGTATGCCATACTTTGACAGCATCGAAGCAATGATTAAACCTCCAACCGTAGCAGAGAGCGCTGTAGGAAAATAGAAAATATTTTTAAAGCCTGAAAGCCATGAGCTCTTTGAAATAAGGATAGCGAAGATAAGAGGGATCACCAGTGACGTCACCAGCGAACACACAACCCAAATAATCGTATTCATTACTGAAACCTTAAAATTTGGATCCTGAAACAAATAGATGTAGTTCGAAAATCCCGCGGAGGTCATTGGGGAAAAGCCATCCCAGTTTTGAAAGCTGAGAAAGACCGTATAAATGATAGATGAAACAAAGAATACCGCAACCAGTAAAACTGCCGGCGTTATGTACAGATAATCCGTCCAATTTGACGCCCGTTTCTTGACTTTATTTTTTCCTGTCATATGTCAACTTCCTATTCTGTCAGTATTGTTTGCCGTTGCGCATAGCTGCCGTGAGTAGCAGGAGGATCGCAGCTGACCCAACTGCGCTCCTCCTGCATACCGGTATCTACGGCAAAACTGCAGACGCCTGTGTTTACTTTTTAAAGACCTCGTCTGCTTTGGCTTGAATTGTATTCAGAGTGTCGTCAACGCCGGCAGCTCCATCCATAAATTTCGAAAGAGCAGTCAGAGCAACATCGCGCACGTCGGAAGGGGTGTTCTCATAGTAGCGCAAAATCAGCTCATATTTGCTGGAATCACCGCTCATCTTAATAATATTCTGGATGGTCTTATCTTCGATAGGCACGCCGCTGGTGTTGGCAATGCCGTTATCAACGACCATAACCTTTTGGGTTGCAAGCTTGTAGAAGTTGCGCAGTGCTGCGATTGCAGATTCTTTATCCTTGCTGTTCTGTGCAACGCACATTGGAGAAGCTTCAAAGAAGATGACACGCTTGCCGTCTGCGCTTACGCTGGGCAGTACGAAGGCATCAAAGGTTTCTCCGGAGGTCATGCCGTAATCTTTTACCAAAGAAGTGGCGGTTGGGCTGGCTTCAAGCATGATTGCGCACTGGCCCTTAGCAAAATCCTTATAAAGATCCGAATAAAGAACAGGCTTTGCAAAATAACCCTTGTCGAACATGCCTTTCCATACTTCAAGAACCTTTTTCATCTCAGGATCGGTGTACTTCTTTGCACCGCTACAGACATCTTTGTACAGCTGCGGGTCATAGGAAGCCACAATTGCCTCAAACCAAATGAAACTTGCCCATGAATCGTTTTTCAGACCAATGGGAGTCACTCCGCTCTGCTTAATCTTTTCGCATGCTGCAAGAAATTCGTCAAATGTCTTTGGTGTTTCTTTTACACCGGCTTTTTTGAACACATTCGTATTATAAAGGCAGGTGTTGTATAGGATGCTGTACGGAGCAGCATATGCCTTGCCGTTAAAAGTAAACGCTTTTTCAATGTCAGGGGAAACACCGGCCGCTATGTAATTTTTCCATTCGTCTGTCAGATCTGCGACCTTGCCGTTCTTGGCAAGAGTCTCAAGTTGAGGTCCGCTCCACCATGTGAAAAGACCAGGGGCTGTTGACTGGTCAATGGATTGCTGCATTGCTGTCTGATATGCGGCGGTGTCAGGATAATTCGTGATTTTAATGGCTACGCCGGAATCGCTTTTCCACGCGGCTGCAAGGCGATCGACAATATCCTGATCGGCCCCCTTGTCAAACCAGAATTCCGTAGCGCCGGCATTCTTTACATTTGTGGTTGAAACGGCGCCTTCCGCAGGTTTTTCGCTGCTTGCTGAAGGAGCCGGACTGCTGCACCCTGCTACCGAACTTGCCAGGATTGCCGCGCTCAATACCAACGCGACTGCATTTTTAAATTTGAACATTTGAATTCCTCCACTCTTATCATAAAATTGTAGCACCTCAAACATTATAATGTTATAATGTTTACGTTTCAAACTATAGCATGCTCCTGTGTCTTTGTCAACAATAACATTGAAATATAATTTGCAAAAATTTATTCCGCCTGTAACAATCCTGCCATTATCCCATACAGTATCACTATGGAATGCGACTGTTTTGGCACACGGCACCGCTTGCTGAGGTATCCCCGGCAACAACATGTATAAGCATGCCGTGCGCGGAATACCGGATAACTGCGCATCGGCGTTTCTTTTCCGTCGTTCGGACAAAGTCTTGCGCGTTGCGGCAAATCGTATCCATTTCCTTTACTCAAATATAGACCTTGTCTTTTTCTTTCAAGGCAAAACCAGCTTAAATCACTAAAGGCCCGTGAAATCATTGATTTTCACGGGCCTTTAACGAAGTTCAGAGAATCCTTTGATCTTCACACTATTCACCTGATATGGGACAAAAAATGTTAAAGTTAATTTCCACTATGACGAATTCGGATACAATGTTTCCCCGTGAGAGGACATTCAATAAGGTGCAAATCACCTTGGATTACCGGGGTAACAGATACCCCATCCATTGTGATATCAGATATTGCATTTTGGGTTAAAAATACAAATGTACCGCTCTGCGGAATCTTGATCAGTAATTCTGAATCAAACTTTTCTACCTGTTCAATCGCTGCGAACGAAAGGTATTTTTCGATCATCCCCAGTATGGTGAATTCTCCTGTCTGGGGAAGAAGTAAGAATAGCTTTGCGCCGTCCGGTTCTACTTCAATTTGAAAACGTTCATTTTTATCCATCAGCTTTGCTGAATGTTTTTCCCAATCATAAATCCAAACAGACTGATCGATTAATGCGGGAATGTCCGTAGCACAGATACTTCCGTAGCAGGGTTTGCCCGACTCACTGATATTAAAAATGCCGATGGCGTAATTTTCCCCGTAGCGATTAAAAATCTTTAAGGGAGCCGTACCTTTAACTGGGTCAACCAATAGGCAGTCCAAGGTCGGCAAGCCAACATCCTGGCAGCGAAGGATCTTTCCGTCATCCAGAACAAGCGGGAAAATATTGTCCGGATTTGTTTGACCGATTGGTTCACTGAGGTAAATCGGGCCGCCGCTTAATGCGCGCAGAATTGCGTTTTGCTTTGCCGCTTCGTGCTCGCTCCAGAACATATCCCAGTCTTCCCAGTAGAAATTTCCGTGCAAGAGGGAATTGTAAGCGTTCTGAAGCGCGTGTTCACGAATTGCATGGGAGACTTTGGGAACAAAATCGTCGCTGTTGCGGGAAAGTACAGCCTGAGGACGGTTCCAGATGTCTTCCGGAGCCATTCCCATGCAGTTAATGAGGCTGCCGTCAAAATTTAGCGCGGCGGATGCTTCCAGCCCAGTGTGAATGCCGCGGCACGCTCCCCCAAAAGTACGCCGTCCGGTATGAAAGAGTGAAATGGAGCTCTGGGAATCGACCTTAACAAAATCAACGCCGCAGCACTTCAGGTATTCGTGCCATTTATTCCAGAAGCCGAAACTCTGCGCCGCTTCCGCACGCGGAAGGATTTTTCCGTCCGGTAGGAGCTCCAGAAAATCGGACAGTTCTTGGTATGCCTGACTGTTTGGATCAATTCCGTTCCAGTAGCCCATAACAGCCTGCCAAACACCGACCCAGCGGATGCCATAATCCTCTTTGAGTCGGCGAATTGTACCTGTTAATCCATTCGGAAAACGTTTTTTATCTGCATCCAGACCGCTCAGAAGCTGCTTGTCAACATTTACTTCCGACCATCCGTCATCAATTAAGACCCATTGTACCGGAATCTTTTTTTCATTGAGCTCATCCAGTTTGCTTAAAATGTCCGTTTCGCTGACATCATGTCCAAAGGCATCCCAACTACACCAACCGAGATATTCGAATAGTTCTGGGAAGTACTTGTCCTCCCTTAACTGATACGGTTTTTCTGTAAATTCAAAAGCTGTACGGACTGCCTCGCGAATACAGTAATAGGGATTTACCCCACAGGTAATTACCGCTGCGATATCGCTGCAATCGCGCAATCCGGAACAGTTCGTGGATAAGCTGATTGTAAACCCGTTTTCTTTACCACAGAGATCGGTACGGTTTTGCTTGCCGCAGACGGCCAGCATCACAAAATAGGTGTCGTCACTTTTCCAAAGAAGTAGCTGTGTATTTTCCGGAATATCTTGCATTTTCTTACAGAACGCGGGGCGAATCCACCATTCTTTATGCTGATACACCGCAGTGTAGGGACCGGCGTTTCGACTGATACAGTTCATTGTAACTGCATTTTTTTGCGCAAGAAATTTTTGCTTGCCGAAGACCGGTTCTTTTTCCAGAATTTTTGCACTGAATCGAATAACTGCTGTTTGCTCTCGGCAGATTACTTCTATTTCAGTTTCACTGTGGGTATCCTTTGATCTTAAGCTGAATGTCTTAATACCATTCTTTTGAATATTAGAAGTCGAAAAAGTTTGAGATAACAACTTGCCTGTTGATGTTTTTAAAGTGACAGATTCTACGCTTATCAAGGTTTTATCGTTATAAATAAGATTAAATACACCTTCATCGAATTCAGCTTGCACAATACTCCCTCTTTCTCGGCTTTTGGTTTATCTTCAAAAAATCCGAATGCAGATTTTGTTACCGCATTCGGATCATTTTAGTATGTAATTCACCAACACAATGGTTTATTAGAACAAGAAAACATATCCACACCAAATAAGAGTTAACCCATTAATAGGGAAAATGATGTCATGCAATGCTCTACCTCTTTTAGTGTTGGCATTGCTGGAATTGCCCCGCTTTTCATCGTTGTCAAAGAACCCGCGGCATTTGCAAAAGATATGATATCGGCCAACTCTTCTTTGGAAAGCTTTTCGATATCCTGTAAACTCTTCCCTTTCAGTCGGAAGAGGACGGCTCCTAAGAACGTATCTCCTGCTCCATTCGTATCAATCGTTTCTACATCAAATGTGGGAAGAATGCCGTGAAGCTTTCCCAAGAGATAGAAAGCGCCTTTAGCGCCCAATGTAATCATAATGAGATGAGACCCCATCGCCTGTATTTTACGGGCACCTTGGTTTAAATCCTGCTCACCAGTCAGCAGTTTCAATTCTTCTTCAGATAGTTTTACGATATCGGCCAACGCAAGTGCCAGCCGCATCTGCTCTTTCGCTTCCTGTTCGCTCTTCCACAGCGGCGCACGGTAGTTCGGGTCGTAACTGATGATCGCGCCGTAGTCTTTCGCGGTCTTTACTGTATTTATGGTGGCTGACCTGCTTGGCTCATCGGTAAGGGAAACAGAACCGAAATGCAGGATTCGGGTATTCCTTAATAAATCGATGTTAACGTCATCATAAGTAAGCATAATATCTGCGCCAGGGTTGCGATAGAAACTGAAAGAACGATCACCACGGTTATTCAATTGAACGAATGCAAGGGTTGTATGAACTTTGTCGCTTGCCACAAGGTTCTCTACAGAAATCTTATTGTTTTCGAGTGTCGTTTTCAAAAATTCTCCAAACGCATCGTTACCCACTTTGCCTATAAAAGCTGTTTTTCCGCCTAAGCGGCTATTTGCTACTAAGACATTCGCAGGTGCTCCTCCTGGATTTTGTGTAAACATCGTATTTCCGTTTACATCATTTCCAGCAGGGGTAAAGTCGATGAGGAGTTCGCCAATTGCAGTCACATCATACATTTCATATCACTCCCTGGTTTATTTAGTTAAATTGAATTATTGCGAACCTGAAATTACAGCCTATTCAATTTTTGAATTGTTTGCGCTAATTCGATTTCTGAAAACCTTCCTTTGGTAAAGGTTACTAAAGCTTTCAGGGGAAAGTCAGAAATAACAGTCTGCGCAAAGTCTTCTATATTATCTCCCAGATGAAAATCAATTCCAGATTCTCTTTCAAAGTATTCAATCAATTCTCTCGCGTATTCACGAGTGGAAGGAAATTCAAAGATTTCACCAAAAGACGTATTTGTGTTAAAATTTTGTTTTGGTTGAAAGGTTGAGCACACTTCAACGGTTTTTTTGCACATAATCCTGCGGGACGATTGTCCAATTAAAAGATCGAACTTGCCACTTTGCACCAGCCATTGGCAATATTTTTCATCATAATAGGAAAA
>DAMDEB010000173.1:0-1124 GCA_032090075.1 Caproiciproducens sp. | reverse complement strand
GCTTTTTCTTCTCCCGGTTCCAGCAGAACTTTAACGAATCCTTTTAATTCTTTCTCCGGCCTTTGTATCTTTGTCTGCCGGTCATGTACGTAAAGCTGGACGATTTCACTGCCCGCGATATCACTGATATTTTTTACTTTTACCTGTACGGTAATTTCATCCAAGTCAGTAGCGTTGATTCGGCTTACCATCATATCGGAGTAAAGGAAATCACTGTAGTTCAGGCCAAACCCGAACTCAAAAAGTGGCGGAATTTGCTTTGAATCGTAGTATCGATAACCAACAAATATATTTTCGCGATATTGCACCTGTCCCTGACTCCCCGGAAAATCAAGATAGCAAGGTGTGTCTTCCAATCTGTTAGGAAAAGTTTCTGCCAGTTTTCCGCTTGGATTTATTTTGCCGAATAACACTCCTGCCAAAATTTCACCCGATGCCTGTCCTAAAAGGTAACCTTCTATAATACCCTGCACCTGGTCTTTCCACGGCATTAGAACCGGGGCACCGTTACTCAGAACGACAATTACATTTTTCTTTCGCCCCGCCAGTTTTTTAATCAGGGCATTTTGCGCCGCAGGCAGATTCAGAGAGGTACGGTCAATGCCTTCTGTTTCATATTTTTCCGAAAGTCCAGCAAAAACCACTACTTTATCACATTGATCCGTGATTTCCAATGCTTCCTGAACCAGCTTGGAGTCGCTTTCTTTGTCGTTAATATAGAAACCGGTGGCGTAAGCAACATTCGGATATAATTTTTCTATCTCTTCTTTGGCATTTGTAATTTTTGTGGGAACTTCCACCGCCTTGAAAACGTGGCTTCACGGCAAATTCACCAATGACAGCAATTTTCCCCGTTTGGACAAGCGGGAGAATCTTGTTCTCATTTTTCAACAGAATTACGCATTCGCCACCCGCTTTTACTGCAAGTTCATGGTTCTTTTCCGGATCGAACCGCACTTTTCCCATTTTTGCCTGCCTGTACAGCGACAATAGCTGTAGGATTCTCTTTACAGACGAGTCCACGTATTCTTTTTGTAAGGTTCCTTCTTCTACGGCTTTTTTTACTTTACAATCAAACACGCCGCCGGAATCCGGCATTTCCAAATCCAGCCCGGCAGTCAAGG
>DAMDEB010000172.1:3378-7559 GCA_032090075.1 Caproiciproducens sp. | reverse complement strand
AGAAATCCATCTTTATTGCGCAGTAAAACGAGTGATTTCTCTGCAACCTCGAGTGCAACGCGCCGATGTTCCTCGCAATCGTTTTTTTCATATGGAATCGAAGCATATGGCACTTTTTCGGGATCGTCAAACATGCCAAGCCGCATACGCAGCAGCATCAAACGAATGACGGAAGTTTCGATTTCCTGTTCTCCGACCAAACCCTTTTGATATCCCTTCAAAAGGCTGGCGTAGGCACAGCCGCAGTTGAGATCACAGCCGCTTCTCACTGCAAGTGCCGCAGATTCTTCAATACTGTTAGTCACCTTGTGATTTTCGTTAAAATCTTTAATAGCCCAGCAATCGGACGTCACATACCCATCGAATTTCAATTCTTCACGCAAAATATCTATCAAAAGTGTTTTACTTCCACAGCATGGCTCGCTGTTGATCATATTATAGGCTCCCATGACCCCGGCGACCTTTGCTCCCTGAATTGCCGCTTCAAAGGCAGGAAGATACGTTTCCCACAGATCTTTTTTAGAAACAACCGCATTGAATTCATGGCGCTCGGCCTCCGGACCACTGTGTGCTGCAAAATGCTTTGCGCACGCGGCGGCTTTTAGATATTTCTTATCCTTGCCTTGAATCCCCTGAACGAAGGCTACTGCCAGCCTGGATGTTAAATAGGGATCTTCTCCGTAAGTTTCCTGACCACGTCCCCAACGGGGATCGCGGTCAATATTAACGGTTGGAGACCAGAAGGTAAGTCCTTTATAGATGTCATGATCTCCTTTGCGCTGAAATTCGTGGTATTTTGCCCTTCCTTCGGTAGATATGATGTCGGCCACCTTTTCGATCAGTTCCGGATCATACGTAGCAGCCATTCCGATGGCTTGCGGAAACATGGTGGAAACCCCTGCGCGTGCAACACCATGCAGGGCTTCACACCACCAGTTGTAACTTGGAACGCCGAGCCTTTCAATTTCAGGTGCCTCGTACTGCATCTGAGATATCTTTTCCTCCAGAGTCATGCGCGAAACAAGGTCACGCGCTCTGTCTTCAAAGCTTAACTGTTCATTTCTATAATCCGGTAAATTGGCCATTGAATAGTCCTCCATAAAATTGCATTTATTGGAAATTGTATGCTTTATCTCTTACAAAAATTGATGTGATACTGTTATTCAAACGTTCTGATGAACTAACTATTATCTTATCGTTTTGCCTTTTAGAAGTCTTATCAATCCTTGCTCAATATTGGTCATTTCTTGCTATGATAAGGAAAGCATATTGAAAAATGAAATGATTATCATATAATGTGATTAGATTAAAAGCTACAACAATTATCTAAAACGGTATTAATTTTTATGATATATATTAATGTTTGTTCTTATCATGAAAGCTAATCCAGAAAATTTTGGAAATAATTTGTAATATTAGAGCAAAAAATGATTACATAAATTAAAGATGCACATTTTGATTTTATTGCTGTATATTCAACAAACGAACCAAGCCTGAATTTTTTTTGAATAATTTTACCACTGTGGTAAGTTATAATAAGTCATAAGGAGAAGATGTATTATGAAAAGCAAACGCATACTGGCAGGTGTACTCAGCGCAGCTCTGTTGATATCATCCATTACGGCATGTGCCGGTTCAAGCAGTTCACAGGGAGGTGCAGCAAATACTCCGGCTAATTCAACCGCAGGAGGAAGTGCAGCAGCACCTGTAAAGCTGACATTTTCATTCTGGGATGACCCCGCTACCAGCACGGATTTGATGACAAAACTATATGATCAGGGAATTAAATCATTCAACGCATCTCACAAAGATATTCAGGTTGAAATGCAGTCCACAACATTGGAGCAGTATTACCCTAAATTGAATACTCAGGCTGCAGCAAACACCATGCCGGACTTGGTGATAACCGCAGGTGCCGGTAAGATGAAAACATATGTCGACGGCGGCCGGTACATAGATTTGACGCCTTATTTGGACAAAGACGCAGCTTGGAAAAATTCTTTCAATCAAAGCAGTTTTAGTCTGGTAAAGTTTGGCGAAAAAGTTTATGGTATTCCGCTGAACGAAGCCGCAGGCTGCGTATTCTATAACACGGAAATCTTCGAAAAAAACAATCTGAAAGCCCCAACCACATGGAGTGAATTTTTAGATGTTTGCGATAAATTGAAGAAATCCGGCGTATATCCTCTTGCAATCAGTGGTCATGACACATGGGCAATCGCGGTTTTGTCAGCCTATCTTTCCAACAGACTCGGCGGCAATGATCCCCTTCAGGCAATTGCAGACGGTAAGGGAGACTGGACAGATTCTTCCTTTGTAACAGCGGGAGAAAAAGTGAAAGAGCTGTATGACAAAGGATATGTTCAGCCCAGTTCATTGGGTGATTCCGAAGATCAGGCAGCTGCTTATATGAAGAGCGGCCAGGCTGCAATGATGGTGATGGGAAGCTGGCTCATTGGTCAGTTGAACGGTTCCGATTCAAAAGTAAAAGGCAAAATTGGCGTGTGCACGTTCCCGAAAGTAGAAAGCGGTAAAGGTGACGCGAATATGTGGCTTGCTAAAACGGATAACGTCGCGATTTCCAACAATTGCAAAAATCCAGAAGCAGCCATTGAATTTCTGAAATACCTGACAAGCGACGATTTTGAAAAACAAACAGCAGAAATCGCAGGTAAAATTCCAACGACTACTGTCAAAATTGACCTTGCCAAGGCTCCAAAAGAATTTGGATTTATTTCAGACTGCATGAAAACGTCTACCGGAATGTTCACATTCTATGATGAAGCACTTGGCGCAAAAATCGGTGATGAATACAACAATACAATGGGTGCCATCGTATCAGGCACCAGTTCTTCCAAAGATGCTTTTACAGCACTACAAAAATATACGCAAAGCAACCGATAATATGAAATAGAAGTCGAATGACAACAAACAAGGTTATGAGAAAATTCTTAACCTTGTTTGTTGTCCAAATAATAGTATGAATTTGATATCTGTTTATGGGGGTAGCTATGGATAAACTACTACGCGACAAAAAAATGATTGCGATATTTGTTGGCCCGGCAATTATTTTATTTGTTTTATTTTTACTCGTACCGATTATTATTGCATGTGGGCTGAGCCTGTTCTCTTGGGATGCACTGTCCCTCCCTAAATTTGTTGGTCTCAATCAATATATTAGAATGTTTACTTTAGACACTACATTTATTGTTGCTTTAAAGAACACTTTGTTTTTTCTGGTTACTTCTTTGATAAGCCAATCATTGCTGGGCTTAATTATTGCAATCGCTTTAACAAACTTACCTAAGTTCAGTAATGTTTTTAAAAATATTTTTTATATGCCCGCAGTTTTGTCGTCCGCCGCAGTCGGCTTGACATGGGCTTGCATATTTAATCCTACAATGGGCGCATTAAACAATCTGTTAAAAGCGCTTGGCCTTGCAAATTTACAGCATCTGTGGCTGGTAGACCCAAAGTCCGCCATGTGGTGTATTGCTTTTGTTTGTCTGTGGGAATTCACAGGCAGTACGATGATTTTATACATGGCTGCGATTCAAGGAATTCCGGGCTCCCTATACGAAGCGTCCTATATTGATGGAGCAAGCAAAATAAGATGTATTTGGAATATCACTTTACCGCTGATCAAGCCTATGATTAAAACCAGTATCATATTGAACAGTATTGGTTCATTAAAATTCTTTGATTTGATTTACACCATGACTTACGGCGGGCCAAACCATCAGACGGAGGTTATCGCATCTCACTTGTATCACCGCTCCTTTCAAATGTTCGAATATGGATATGGTGATGCTCTTTCCGTGATTCTTTTGATTTTGTGTGTCCTTACTACGCTTATCGTCAATAAGTGCATAAAAACAGAAAATTATGAAATGTGAGAGGAGGAAGAACATGAACGATACGATAGCTTCAACATCTAATAAAAATAAAAGACCTATTAAAATCAGCCAAACCATTGTTTACATTCTTTTGACTCTTTTTGCGTTGATCTGTCTCTTTCCAATAGCCTGGGTACTTTTTGCTTCTTTTAAAGACAATACATCACTTCTCACGAAACCTTGGGAATTGCCTAATCCGATTCAGTTTCAAAACTATACGGTAGCATGGGTAAGCGGGAAAATTGGACATTATTTTGTGAACTCCCTGATTGTAAGCGGAGCTAC
>DAMDEB010000172.1:0-3368 GCA_032090075.1 Caproiciproducens sp. | reverse complement strand
AGTTCAATGGCGGCGTATGCAATCAGCAGGATGAAATGGAAATTGTCAAAGGTAGTAATGAATATTTTTCTTATAGGAATGATGGTTCCTATTCATGCCACGCTGATTCCACTGTACTTAATTTTTTCTAAAATTGGCTTAATTAATTCAATGATTGGACTGATTATTCCTTATATGGTTTTTGCATTCCCTACGACAATTTATATTTTGAGCAGTTTCTTTTCTTCTTTACCACGGGACATTGAAGAAGCTGCCGTCATAGACGGATGCACCTTATGGGACGTATTTTTGAAGATTATTCTTCCGATTTCCACACCCGGCCTGTTTACCGTATCAATTTTTGGCTTTGTTGCTTCATGGAACGAACTTTTGGTGGCTATGATTTTTACAACGGGCGATAACGCAAAAACATTGCCGGTTGGACTGACCAACTTTGTTGGTACATACTCGACTAACTATGCGCCCATGCTGGCAGCAATCGTTTTGGCAATGATACCGACAATTTTGATCTACTGCATGTTCAGCAATAAAATTATTGGCGGAATGACAGCCGGTGCTGTAAAAGGGTAAGAAAGTATGGAAGCATTCTCAAAATAGCCGTCTCCGAAAGGATTGGCGGCTTTTGTCATATTATAATATATTAAAGGAAAACAAAAGATGTCAAGACAGTGGAGAAATCGAAATGATTATATTAAAAAATCCTATTTTATCAGGTTTTTACCCCGATCCTTCCATCTGCAGAGTTGACAAAGATTACTATTTAGTAAATTCGACTTTTTGCTATTTTCCTGCAATTCCAATCTTTCATAGCCGTGACCTGGTCCACTGGGAACAAATTGGCAATATCTTAAACCGAAATTCCCAGGTGGATCTTAGTGGGTGCGAACATTCGGGTGGAATCTTCGCACCCACAATCAGATGGCATGACGGCACTTTTTATCTGATTACCACCAATATGTCACATGGGGGAACATTTATCGTAACAGCGCAGAGTTCTTTCGGCCCCTGGTCAGAGCTGCATTTTATTGCCGGTACTGACGGGATGGACCCAAGTTTATTTTTTGATTCTGATGGCAGGGTGTTTTATGTGGGAACCCGACCGAATTCAGGTGGCGTAAGATATTTTGGCGATTGGGAAATATGGATTTGCGAAATCGATCTGCAAAAAATGGAACTGGTAGGAGAAGATACTGTGATATGGCGCGGCGCTTTGCGGGGTGCGGCATGGCCCGAAGGGCCGCATCTGTACAAACACGGTCTTCATTATTATTTATTAAGCGCAGAAGGAGGAACGGAGTTCTTCCACGCTGTCGTAGTTGCACGCAGTGAGTGCATCACAGGCCCTTACGAGGGCAATCCGGCTAACCCGATTCTTACACACCGCCATTTAGGCAGAAACAGCACAATTGTCAACGTAGGGCATGGGGATTTAATAGACACGCCTGACGGAGCTTGGTTTATGGTTCTTCTCGGTTCACGGCCCTGTGAAGGATATACCAATATGGGACGTGAGACATTTTTAGCTTCCGTTGAATGGCAAAATGAGTGGCCGATTGTAAACCCTGGCCACGGAAGAGTGGAAGAAATTCAGACAATCAATATGAACGGTTGTTCCTTGCCTCCTCAGCCGTGCTGCGACCATTTTGAAGGGGCGTATTTAAACAACCAATGGATGTTTTTGCGTAACCCTACTGCGAATCTTTATTCACTTTCAGAACGTAAGGGCTTTTTAAGATTATTTTTAAAACCGCAAACTCTTTCCGATTTAGATAATCCAGCTTTTCTTGGCGTACGTCAAAGACATCAAAATTATCTCGTTCAAACTAAAATGGAATTCACTCCTCATTTTGACGGGGAGACATCCGGTCTGGCAGTAGTTCAAAACAATCATTACAATATAAGATTTGAGAAAGCCCTTCAAAATGGAAGAGCAGTGGTGCAAATTGTGCAGATAATCAATAATGAGGAAAAGATAATAGCACAGGAACCGTTCAGTGGAGATGTGCTGTATCTTAAAATTGTGGAGCACAGAAGAATAATCCGCTTTTTTTACGGCGAATCAGAGGATACACAACAGCTCATGTTTGATTCTCTGGATTCAAAGATGTTAAGTACAGAAATTGCCGGCGGCTTTGTTGGTTGCTGCATTGGCTTGTTTGCAACAAGTAATGGAAAGAAATTGGATGGTTATTCTGACTTTGAGTGGTTTGAATATGTTCCTGCTGATGAATAACAAATTGGATGCCATGGAATAATTGTTTCCACCGAGACGCTCGGAACAATATTTGTTGTGGATGCCCGGTCGGTATCGCGGCCGAGAAATTCCACAACACAGGATGTATCCTTAAACGGGGGTTTGCAATAAACCACCCGTTTTTTATTGCACAGATCCAGCAGCGATTGGTTAGTCTATTACCACGTTCAAAGTTTGTCTGGACTGCGAAGTAAAATGACAGCTGCATAAGCTGATGTGGACATTCATTGTAACCAAATCACTGACAAAAATTTTTTAATATGCTATATTTAAAAATATGGCTACTAACAAGAGACTTTAGAGTCATTACTAAAGAATTCCAGGCTGCGAGGCCTATTCTACAAGAAATTATTGATAGGGATGTGAAAAGGTGCAAAAAAAATATGGAAGAAAGCTTTATTCATTACCAGAGTTTTATCGAATTCTGTATTTAGCACTACGCACAGTCAAATATATGTCGCACGCGAAAAAGGTTGGCATCATAACCACTCAATTCGTGGAAAGAATCATGCTTGCGGTAACTGAAGTAAATCAGTGCCCGCTATGTTCATACGGTCACACAAAGATGGCACTCGAAGCGGGCATGAGCAGTGAGGAAATTCAGAACTTGCTTTCGCATAGTTTGGACACTGTTCCCAACGATGAGATAACCGCAATTCTGTTTGCTCAACATTATGCAGATAGTCGAGCAAATCCTTCGATGGAAGCGTGGAAACGTTTGGTTGATACGTATGGTGAAGCAAAGGCAAAAGGAGTTTTGGGCGCCATCCGAATGATTATGATTGGTAACACTTTTGGGATAGTGCTGAGTTCATTAAAGGGCCGTCTTAGTGGAAAGCCGGACCCGAGAAGTAACCTACTTTATGAGATATCCATGCTTATCGTTTTCATTCCGTTTCTTCTTGTTGCCTTGATTCATGCCTTCATCTCAGACTTGCTTAAACTTTCGATTATAAGCCAATAAGGATAGCGAAACACAGTACCGGAGTCAGGATTTATATGATATTCTCTTTGCATCTTGCTTATTGCTTTCCACATTATAATGAAAACATAAGAAACCAAACGTGCGCCATATCTCAATTGGCACCCGTTTGGTTTCAAGCAAATTCCCTTA